>CAZVXK010000008.1:10900-31851 GCA_964631665.1 uncultured Candidatus Cloacimonadota bacterium
AACATCCAGCTCAAAGGCAAATTGCACCATCTGGCCGGAATAGGCTCGCAGATCATAGGAACAATAACTCCAGACTCCACTGGAATTGAAATATTTGTAGTCTTCCACATTTTGCCATTCGGAGCTTCCAACTGGTTTGATCCTCACCCTCCCCTTATCAACCGATCCACTGTGCTGATTAAAGGAAAACCATTCCCAGAAAGTGAAACGGGGATGTTGCGATTCCGCGGGGACAAGGTATTCGGGGCTGATCACCCTGGAGACAGTCCAATTTGTGTAGTTGCCGCTTAGATTTGTTGCCAGGCAGTTTTCCCCCTGATAGGAAGAGGATGGGCCGTACGAGGGTGTTCCTACCTCCCAGGTACCGTTGGTTACATACCAATCGCCAATGCCATTTTCCCAGGTCTCGGGATTGTTGAAGACAAGCGCACCGGTTTTGATCTGGACATTATCGATGTACCAGCCGGCATCTTCGTCGCCATAAGTATATGTATCCGCAACATCCAGCTCAAAGGCAAATTGCACCATCTGGCCGGAATAGGCTCGCAGATCAAGGGCACAATAACTCCAGACTCCACTGGAATTAGTGTATTTGTGGTTTTCCAGGCTTGCCCATTCGGCGCTGCCAGCCGGTTTGATCTTAACTGTTCCCCTGTCTCTGCCACTACTGCGCTGATTAAAAGAAAACCACTCCCAGAAAGTGAAACGGGGATATTGCAATTCCTCGGGGACAAGGAATTCGGGGCTGATCACCCTGGAGACAGTCCAATTTGTGTAGTTGCCGCTTAGTCTTGTTGCCAGGCAGTATTCCCCCTGATAGGAAGATGATGGGCCGTACGAGGGTGTTCCCACCTCCCAGGTACCGTTGGTTACATACCAATCACCAATCCCATTTTCCCAAGTTTCGGGATTGTTGAAGACAAGCGCACCGGTTTTGATCTGGACATTATCGATGTACCAGCCGGCATCTTCGTCGCCATAAGTATATGTATCCGCAACATCCAGCTCAAAGGCAAATTGCACCATCTGGCCGGAATAGGCTCGCAGATCAAGGGCACAATAACTCCAGACTCCACTGGAATTAGTGTATTTGTGGTTTTCCAGGCTTGCCCATTCGGCGCTGCCAGCCGGTTTGATCTTAACTGTTCCCCTGTCTCTGCCACTACTGCGCTGATTAAAAGAAAACCACTCCCAGAAAGTGAAACGGGGATATTGCGAAGCTGCCGGGATCAGGATAGGATTGATCATAATGAATTTGGTTACCACCGAGGCAGGATAGTTACCTGCTAGATTGGTGGCGGCACAATTCAGGCCAGCATAGGCTGCCTGGGGTCCGAAAGTGGGTGACCCCACCTGCCAGGTGCCGTTATCGGCATACCATTCCCATTCCCAATCATCTTCAAAATCCTGGCTATAGATGATAGTAGCGTTCAGGAAAGCTGGCAGCAAAATGAGGGCTGCCAAAAGTAATAGTCGAACTGAGTTCATAATTCCTCCTAGGATTTTTATTCTTTACTAAGGTGCCGGACGCCATCTCCAGGGTGGCAGCGGCGATCATATTTCACCACTGCCACTGGAAGATAGCAGATATTATTCATTACCTTGCCCTGCCGTTGACAGGCAATTTGTTATTCTTGGGATCGGGATTATCTGGATGCGGTTTTTCCTCCGGCTGAATCTCAATAGAGGATCTGCTCCGGAGGTAGTCCTCCAATTGAGCCCGGGAGCCAATAAATGCGATCACCACATAATACATCTGCCGTTTCACTCCTCCCTCGAAGTGCGTGAATTCACAGTTATTTGGCGTGAGCCCCTGATAGCGGAATTGCCCATGGGGCAGGGAATTGGAATAGACGATGTAATAGGTGGGGGTAACGGGATTGCCAGATATATCATGAGTAACGGGGTCCCAGATAAGGCGGACATCCGTGTCTTCCACCACCAGCAGTTGCACATTCTGGGGCGGAGGCAGCAGAGTGTTTTGCACCAGCACATAGTTGTACAGCAGCAGAGTATCGGCCAGGCTCCCGGACACCACGCGCAGCGAGATGTCATAGCGTCCCAGGTCGGTGAAGGTCCAGGTGGGATTCTCCAGCGTGCTGTCGGTATTGCGGTCGCCATTGAAATCCCAGAAGAACTGGCTTTCGGCGGAAGGATGTCCCGCCGACTGGTTGCTGAACTGGATGGTGGTATTGGGCAGCACAAAGCGCAGATCAGAGGTGAATCCGGCATTATGCTCATAGTAATGCGCGCCCATGTCCGCCACCGTTCCGTCCGGATCGGGCGGCATGGTGGGATCGCCGGAGTCAATGCAGGGGCTGTTGTAATGTAGGGTGAAATCCAGGGCTGCGGGATCGCTGAACAGGGGATCGGCATTGATGTTTCCGGTTCCGGGATAGACTCCGGCAGCATAGCGGATGTCGTTGTAGGTGGCACTGATGGTGGAGTTGGTGGCCACGAAGGGTACCGCGATGTCCTGATCGGACCAGCCGATGTTCTGCTTGAAGAGCAGGGATGAATTCTGCGCCCACAATAATCCAGGATAATTCACGATGGTGTTGTTGTGGATATTCAGTTGCGGTACATCATCCACTTTGATGGCAGCTCCGGTGTCGATGAAATAGTCCGGCGTGAGGATCATGTCGTTGTAGGACAGCGCATAGCCGGGCAGGATGCCCTGCACCAGCACTGCGTTGTCGTTGTTTACCAACAGGTTTCTCCTGATCTGGGAAGCATTGCCCAGAGTGTGCACACCCACTCCATAATCCTGGATCAGACAATCGCTGATGGTCATGTTCACGTTCTGGCTGCCATAGATGGCGGTGCCGGCATTGCGGATGGCATTGGTGGAATTGCGCACCCGGATATTGGAGAGGGTGGGATTATTGGCGAGCTGGGGCTGGGTGTTGATGAACTTGATCCCCTCCAAAAATCCGAAGAGAGAGTCATTCACCACGTGGATACGCGTGTAATCCTGCACAAACAAACCCACTCCCACGGGACGGATGGCATTGGTGGTGTTGCGCACCCGGATATTGGAGATCATGGGCTGCACGTTTTGCAGCGGGGCATTGATGCCGATCAGCCTGATGCCGTTCATGAAGTCATCGATCTCCACGTCCCAGAGGCGGGGAATGATATGTCCAGTCATCTGGATGCCCCAGGTATCGGTGCGGATGGCATTGGTGGAATTGCGGATGCGGATGTTGGACAGGGTGGGCTGGTTCGCCAGCAAGGGGGAATCGTTCTCGGCCTTGATGGCGATCACGCATTCACTGATGCTGTCCTGGGCGACGGTAACCCTCAGCAGGTTTTTCAGCCAGATCCCGGTGCTCACACTGCGGATGGCATTGGTGGTATTACGCACCCGGATATTGGACAGGGTGGGTTGGTTGGCCTGGGGCAGATTGTAGCCGTTGTAGAACAGGCCGATGGTGAAATCGGAGATCTCCACATCATCAAACACCGGCAACACCCGTCCCGCCAGCCTGATGCCATAGCTGTCGGTGCGGATGGCATTGGTGGAATTGCGCACCCGGATGTTGGACAGGGTGGGATTGGCACTGCCGGTGCCACTCTGCACCTGGATGCCATTGAAATAGTAATCGATCTCCAGGCCATCGAGCACCGGGTTGATATCGCCCTCGATCTCCACCGCCCATTCACCTGGGAAGATCAGCAGGGAATCCTTGGCGATCACGCAGTTCTGGATCAGAGCATTGCCTTTGATCCACAGGGGCAGTTCGGCGTCGAGGATGGTGGAGCCGATCAGGCTGGTATTAACGGCGGTTTCCCCAATCTCGATCCCGCGCCAGCCGTTGGGGCTGAGGCTGCTGAAATTCACGGTATCCACCTGCAGCGAGCCTTCCACAGTGATGCTGATATCCTCATGCAGCACATTTACCTGAACATCGGGGGCAATGGTGAGCAGCTCGTTCTCCGGAATAACTATGGAGCCGGTTATGTTATAGGGCGAACCGGCCAGGATCCAGGCACCCAGTTGATCGCCGCCGGGTATGTTCGTGCCCCGCACCAGGATATAGTCCGGTCGCACCAATTCCCCTGTGTGCAGGGTATCCCCCTCACTGTCGATGTACATCACCCGCAGGCGTACGGAGTAGAGCGCACCCAGGTTATAGACAAAGAAGGGCTGCTCCAGATAGCTGTCCACGATGCCGTCGTTCTCGAAGTCCCATTCGAAATAGTTGGGATTTCCCTGCACTGTGTGATAGAAATTCACGGGCAAGCCAGCCAGCACATCGGTGACATCGGCATAGAAATCCACCACCAAACCTTCCAGTACGATCAGGTCCACACTGGCTGTGGCAGTGGCGCGGCGTACATTGTCATCTATGGTGATCTGGACGGTCTCCGTGCCGAACCAATCTTCCACGGCGCCGAAGGTAAGGATATGCTGGTCTATGCTGCAGGTGGTGTTCACATTGCCGCTCACGCTGACTGTGATCAGGGCGGGATCGGTGTCCGGATCGGTGAAGTAGTGGCTGAGATCCACACTATAGCTTGTCCAGCGCAGATAACTGAAGGATTGTGGCAATTCCACGAACTGGGGACCGTCATTCATGGCGATCACATTGACCCAGGCAGTCTGGGACACATTGACGGCAAAGGGATCACTGGCGGTGATAGCGATGGTCTCACTGCCATTGTAATCTGGTGCGGGAATGATATCCAACAGACTGCCGTTGATCACAAATTCCAGATTGAGGCTGGGCGAAACGCTGTAGCTGAGCGTATCGCCATCGGGATCGCTGAAATAGGGGCTGAGATCGAATCCGGTGAGCGGCTCATCCTCATTGAGCATGAAATCGGGCAGTGGAAGCGCCGCCTGGGGTGGATTGTTGATCACATAGATGTAGTTCGGGCGCAGGTAACTGTGCGTGGCGCGCCCGTTTGAGACCACAGTGAGGCGCACACTGTAGCTGCCGGGAACAGTGTAGGTGTGAAGGGGATGCTCCAGGCTGCTATCCTCAACCCCATCATTATTGAAATCCCAACTCCAGGAGATGATGCTGGAGCCATCGGTGGTGTAGGCTTGGCTGGTGAACTGGACCTGAAGGGGAGCCAAACCGGTGAGGGGCTCGGCACTGAAGGCAGCCACCACCGTTATCACGCTGATATTCACCTCGATGGGTATGATCAGTTGCGGAGTGGCCGGATCGTTGCTGAAGATATTTAAATCCGCCCAATACAAGCCAAATTCCAGCCCCTCGCTGTTGAAGCTGAGCGTTAGGACAGCCTCTTCCTCAGGAGCGAGGGTGGTTTCGGTGATTTGAGCGTTGATCCAGCCCGCACCGCTGATGCCAAGCTGGGAAATCTGCAACGGACTGCCGCCGGTATTGGCAATGGTGATTTGCTGGGTGGCCAGATCATACTGCTGCATGGTGATATTCACAGCTTCTGGAGCAGCGCTGATCTGGGGAGCTGGAATCCCGGAAGCCAGCAGGCTCACATTCAGGGTCTGCTGACCGGGATCGTTGCTGGTGATGGTGAGCTGTCCATTCACCGTACCCAGTTGGGTCAGCAGTGCCGTAATTTCCAGATCAAAACTGCCACCCGGAACGATGCTCAGTGTATTGTGCTCAGCGGAATATTGCACATTGCTGAAGAGCAGGTTGCTGATCTGAAGCGTTGCCGCACCCAGATTGCTGATGGTGAGCACCTGAGTGGCTGGATAGCCTGGATACAGGCTGCCGAAATTCATGGTCTCGGGAGTGACGGCGATCACCGGGACATTGGGACGCACCAGCAGATCGAGGCGCCCGGTATCCTGAAGCTGGTTGCTCAGGTTGTCATAGACGTTTACATTCACATAGTATGATCCGGGCGGGATCAGATCGTTCAGGTTCCAGGTGGCAGTGGTGGTTCCGGGTTGATAGGCGGAAAGCGTGATCACTCTCGAAACCAGCGACAGCACCTGCTGATTGGTCGAATTATAGAGACGGGATTCGATGCGCACCGTCTGGGTGTATAGGTTGGTTGTTAGTTCCTGATGCACCTGAAGCAGGCTCTGCGGGGTTATTATGGCGGGTTCGGCGGTCATTCCCACCAGGCTGGCATTGCTGAACAACTTGTTGTAGTCAAACTTGCCCAACATCACCATGGTTCCGGCAGGATCAACGCTATTCTCATCCGGATTGATGCGTATCGTGTTCTTTTCTGTGGTGCCCAGATTCACCCAGGCAGGATTGATATTGAAATAGCTTTCCTGAATGGCAACCGGCGGAGCAGCCAGGGTACCCAGATATTGGTCGTTGAAATATACCCGGCTCACCTCGGCAGGATGCACTCCCTGGCAACTAAGCTTGAGCTGTGCGTTCTGGATCGCCGTGGCATCGGTGAAGATGTTGAATTCGATCGGAACCAGGGGGCTGCTCTGCGTGAGATGTACATCCATATCATAATCCGGATTACCACTGCCCAGGTTGTCCTCGTTGTCGTGGGTGGTGAGGTTGTAATTGGAGTAGTTCAGCAGCACGGGTACAGTGGTAACGGGTTGTTGGGTGGAATTGGTCTGGATCATCAGGTTTGCCTCATAGAGGTCATAATTAAGTCCAGCGGTGTCCAGGGTGAGAGTGATCGGCACTGTGTTGCCGGCGCTGACATTTCCGGCAGAGGGACTGAAACTCATCCAGGCTGGTGTCCCGCCCTGCACGGCAATGGTATATTGCACTGTGCCCAAGCCCGTGTTGGTGATATTGATGGCCTGGGTGATCTGTTGTACCAGGTTCGTATAGACATCCACAACCGGGGGATTCACACTGTAGAGTGCGGGGTACCTGCCCGAGCCGAACAGGCTGATCTGCAGATTGGGCGAGGAACTGGTGTTGTTGAGCAGGGTCAGGAATCCATTCTCCGCCACCGGATTTTGGGGCGTGTAGATAACCAGAAGATCCATATACTGCCCCGGATTGATAATTGCATTACTCTGGGAAACAGCATAGGCAGGATTGGTGCTGCTGATCGAGGAGATCACCAGAGGTATGTTTCCGGTGCTGGTGATGCGCAGGGTCTGGGTATGGCTGCTGCCGATCTCCACGCTGCCAAAGTTCAGGGTAATGGGATCGACGCTGATACCGGCATTCCCCGCCACAGCATTGGCAGTGAATCCAACCTCGAGCAACGGATCATCCGGATCGTTGGAAGCGATCTGCAGGCTGCTGGCCAGCGATCCTGCCTCCAGGGCAGTGAGGGTGATCCCCACCGTGTGGAATTGTCCCGGCAAAACGCTGAACTCCTGTTCGGAAAAGCTCAATCCGCCATAGGATGATGAGATGTTACTTATAACCAAGGGTAATTGCCCTGTGTTATGCACGTCCAGATTCAGGCTTCGGGGAACTCCGGTTACCACTGTCCCAAAGTTCAGTGAGGCGGGTGTTACACTTATTTCCGGCAGCGGAGCCAGACCCTGGCCGGTGAGGTTCAGCACATAAACCGGTTGGGGGCTGGCATTGGTGGAAAAGCTGAAGGCTTCATCATAGGCTGTTGCAGCAGCGGGCGCAAAGATGATGTTGATCGTGGTGGAATCACCCCTCGCCACAGAGAAGGGGAAGGTCTTGGTGGTGTAAAAAACACCGGTGGAAGAGCTGAAGCCATTCACGATCAGTGCTGCCGTTCCAGGATTGCGCAGCCGGAAGGTATGAGATCTGGTGGCATTGGTATAGACACTACCATAATCGTAGGGATTGGGTATGATGCTGATGGCGGCAGCGGGAGTTTTGCCATAACCACTCAATTGTATCTCATACAGGGGAATTCCAGTGGCATTGGAACTGAAACTCACCATACTTTCCAGCAAGCCCGCGGCTGCAGGCTGGAAGGTGATCTGGATCACCTGCGCTCCACCGGCTGGAATGTTTACAGCGGTGGTGCCGGGGATAAAGGCAGGGTGGGAGGAACTGATGGAATTTATCACCAGCAGATCGGAGCCGGTGTTGCGGATGGTGAAGTTCTTCACCCGGTATTCACCGATCAGCGTGGTGTCGTAAACTGCCGTAACCGGGCTTACGCTGATGGAAGGATAACCCTGTACCAGCAGGTTTACCGGAATGGTGAACACCTGGGTGTCCGGATCATTGGAGTGCAGCTTGATCTGACCGCTGTAGGCACCGCCGTTGATGCCCCCCGTATAGATTTTCACCGGAAGCAAAGCACTTTCGCTGGCGCCCAGGATACCCCTGTATCCGGTGCTGCCCAGCCAGAAACCATCATCTATACGCTGGAGGGGGCCACCGATGTCGCTGATCAGGAAATCGTTGCCATCATGCGCAAGGGTGTAGGTCCAGGCATCGTCCCAGCAGTCTTTGCTCCGCGTGCTCACCGCCTGAGAGCCGGATAGTGTGATCTGGTGTATCTTTCCTCCGGCGGGTTCCATATTCACCACAATGTTCTGATAAGCCCAGAGATTGGCACTCCCATACTGGGGAATCCGGCAAAGCTGCGAGATATTCTTGATCGTGCTGAAATACTCATTCAGCATCTGCCCGTTCAGGCTGTAGCGCCGGAAGGTGGTATTTGCCTCACCGCTGAGGGCGTTGGCCACCACCAGGCTGGAACCATCGCAGGTGAGGGCTGTGAAGGTTCCGAAGTTGGTATAGATCAGGCTCTGGGGCACGTTTTGCACACCGCTTTGCAACGATGCCAGCGGATAGCGGTAAAGCACTCCGCCCTGGCTGCCGATCCAGAAGCTGTTGCCATCCCAGGCAATGCCATAGGGACGGTCGTTGATCGGATAGCTTTGCACAATGGCCGCATCGCTGAGGGAACACTTGTGGAGCTCGCTGCTGTTGTTGTTCACCGCCCACAGGAAACCTTCCGCCACCACTGCACCGGCATTGTGCAGGAAGAAAGGATATTCGGCAATTACATCGGTGATCAGGCGTCCCGCTTCTGGTTTGGATGCTTCCGCAGCAGAACCCCGTCCGGCAGGAGTGAGGTTCTGCTCGATCTCCAGACGATAGGCCAGGGCAGTGATGCCGGTATTGGTGATGTTCAGCTGATAATCCTGGCTGGCATCATTCATCAGCGAGGCCTCAATCAGAGATGGCGTAACGCTGATATTGGGCGCTTCTATGCATTCTCCCGCAAGTGTGATAGTGAAGTGGGGATTCAGGGGATCATTGGTGCTGAAGGCCAGAACACCGCTGTGGGCTCCCAGAGCGACCGGATCATATTGCACCTGCAGATCATAGCCCTGCCAGGGTGGGATCGTTACTGGACCAGCTGAGGCGGTAAAGGGAGCGGGAGCAGTGATCCCACTGAGCACCAGCGGAGCGCTGCCGTTGTTTTCGATATACAGTGGCAGGCTTTGCGGGTAACCCAGATACACCTGTCCGAAATCCAGGTTGGAAGTTGCCACGACAATGCGGGCTTGACCGGTAACGCCAAGCTCAAGTGGAATGCTCACCAGACTCTGGGCTGGGTCGTTGCTGGAAAGCAGTAGGTTAGCCTGGTAGCTGCCCTCAAAACTGGTGAGGGCAGAAAAATGCAGGATTACGTTCTGGCTTTGCCCGGCGGGAACATTGCCACTCGAGCTTCCCAACCGCACCCAGTTAAACTCCTGTATACCGTCATCGTGTCTGGTCATGAAATCCTTGTTCTGTTCCAGCAGGTAAAGGTCCCTGCCATTATGAGCCAAAGAATGGGCGGGCCCCATCTGGATCTGCAAGGTATCCAAGGGCACGACGCTGCCGGATGTGATCGTAAACCGCACCAGCCGGTGCTGTCCCGGCTGCAGCGCATAGAATGATTCGTGCTCCGGAACATGAATGATCTGCGGGCTTTGCGCCAGGCTGCTGCCATACTGGCCCAGCAGGGTACCGCTCAGGCTCAGCTTGTAGATGGTGCTGTTAGTGTTGTTAACATTGGACACATATAGGGCACCCGCGGCATAAGCCAGAGTGGGGGTGAAGGTGATCAGTGGATTGAAGATATAAGGAGGTTGCAGTACCCCGTTTGATGAATAGCGGTAGATGATGCCGCTGGCATTGGCGATATACAGGTAGGTGCCATCGGTTGTGATGCCATAGGGGGCGGGATGGATGGGATAGCTCTGTTCCACAGTCTCTGTTTCAGGATTGTAGCGTTTGAGCGTGTTGTCCTGATAGCTCACATAATAGAGCCGGCCATTCAGCCAGGTCATGCCCTTGGTATAGGGATGGAGGTTGTAATAGACGCCACTGGCATTGCTGCGGGAGGTTTCCTGTAGGCTGAGTTCATATTCCAGGGGCAAGCCCTGCTGGTTTGAGATCTGCAGGGTTTGCTGGAGGGTGCTGCCATAATCCAAATTCACCGAGAATGCCGCTGGATTATAGCTCAATACCGGTGGCAGGGCACCTGCGCCCAGGAGCGGTATGCTCAGCTGGGGTTGGGAGGCAATATTGGTGCTCACGGTGAAGCTGCTGTTATGATTCCCTGTCTGCGGAGGTTGGAAACTGATCACCAGGTTGGCGCTCTGCTGGGGTGGAATGCTCAATTGGCTGGGACCGCAGCTATATGCAGGATCACCAAAGCTGAAGTTGGTCAGCAGCAGCGTGGCAGAGCCGTTATTGGTAAAGCTCAGGCTCTTATTCTTGACTGTGTTTATTATTACATTGCCAAAATCCAGCGTCTGGGGTGACACCGTCACATTGGCCTCTCCCGCCACATTGAATTGGAGAGGCACTTCCAGCAGGGGAGTCTGCATGTCGTTCGACCTGATCCCGATGGTGGCCTGATAGCTGCCTGCCAGTAGGGTTGTGGCATCCAGCGCCAGCTGCAGGTTCTCGCCCGTGGCAGGGGCGGTGGTGCCAAAAGCAGGATAGCTGCTCAGCCAGCCCGGTATCACCGTGATATCCGAATCAGGGAAGGACAGGGCTCCGTAGGCAGTCCCATGGGTGTGGGCAATGGTGGAGTCAGACAAATCGCCAGCATCGAAATTCCAATAGCCCTTCAGGTCCGGTTCCTGGTTGCTGAGGCGGCTATACATGGTTTGCTGGAGGTAAGCCTGGGATTTGGCTGCATTAAACACCCGGAATTCATCCAGGCTGCCCGGGAAGCGGTAATAACGGCTGGGGTCGAGCGAATATTTACCCAGCACCCAGGCATCGGTATTGCCGTTGAATCCTGCCACGGGCAGGCTGCCCAACAGGTTGCCGTTCAGATAGAGCCTGATCTCGGCTCCTTCATAGACCACTGCGGCATGATACCACTCATTCAGGCTGAGCAGGTTGTTGATCTTCAATTCCCGCAAACCCTGTGGATCACGCAGCACCACCGCCAGATTCTTGTTGGTGGTGGCGGTGTCCGTGCCATCGCTATAGATACCGAAGAAGCCGGCCTTGTTATCGGTGGATTTGCTCAGTAGATATTGCTTGCCCCCGGTCTGCGCATAACCATAGGGGCTGCCACCCAGATTGGATTCCACTTTGAACCAAAGCGACAGGGTGAAAGCTCCTCCGCCCAATTGGATCACACTCCGGTTTGGAATGGTGGCATATTGCGCCACTGAGACATCATAACCAGCGAAGTGCACCGCCTTGCCCAGGTTTTCGATCAAGGCCCAGCTCAGATCCGAGCCGCCGGTGTTGTTCACCAGTAGCTCTGCCATGGCTATTTCACCCGCTTCACCAGCCACGCTGAGCGAGGCGGGGGTTACGTTGATCTCGGGTGGATAGACCGCGCTGGCACTGATCGGTAAGCTCAGAAGGGAGGAATTGCCGGCATTGGATTGGATCAGCAGACTGCCGTCGTAATTTCCGGGAACGAGGGGATCAAACACAATATAGACCGCTTGCGATTGGTTATAGGATAACTCCAGACTGGTGGGCGAAATCTGGAACAGAGGGTCGCTGGCGGTGATCGAACTGATCTGAAGCGGCAGCGGCCCCAGATTGCTGATCATCAATTGCTTCAGATTCTGGGAACCGGTGAAGCAGACGCCGAAATCAAGATTGGTGGGATTTGTGCTAATGTATGCCTGATTGGGGATCAGCTCCGCCAGGATCAGCACATTGCTGATCGGAGCGCCGGGATCATTGCTATAGATCAGCAGACTGCTGCTGTAAGCCCCCAAGGCTGCACTCTGCAACGTGATGATGAATTCCGCACTATCATGGGGGGGGATGGTGGCGCTGTTGGGTTGTGCAGTAACATCGGAGTTGATCCCGGCAAGAGAACTAAGGATCAGAGGCTCATTACCGGTGTTGCTGATGATCAGCATCTGCGTTCCGGGTAAACCGCTGGGCAGGATGCCAAAGTCCAGAGCGTTGGCGCTGAGTACCAGCCGCGGTTGATTGGGCAACACACTGATCTGGGTGCTTAACAGGTCCTGCTGCAGGCCGTTGGCCTGATCATAAACCGCCACTTCCAGGGTGTAATAACCAGCAGCCAGAATCTCCGGCAGGCTAATGATTTCCACAAAGGCATCATCCAGATAGGCATAGATCGTCAGCGCCCGGCTTTGGGAAAGCAGCGTTTCTCCGGAGTAATTCAACAGCCTGGTTTCAGTGATGATCGCTTGGGAGGATAACTGAGTGTCCACCTCGATGCTGAGGTTGATCGCCTCTCCGGCAATATAGGAGGTCTTGTCAGGTTCGATATAGCGGATCTGGGCATCCAGCACCAGATTATTCAGCACCAGTTGCCCCGAATTTACCACGATTCCGTTGCCCTGTTCGTTCACATCCACTTCGATGCTCACGATATTCTTGCCCAGAGGTACCACCCAGGCAGGATCCACTTCGAAGATGCTGTGGCTGGTGCTGTTGGCCGAGCCCCGCATTACTCCCAGATAATGACCGTTCAGATAGGCCAGGCTCAGTTCCCCGCTCAGGTCCTCCACATCATAAGCCTGGATCACCAGACGGGCGGAGGACACCTCCGGCAGATTGGAATAGATGTTGAATTCAATGGGATTCAGAGGTGAATTGTGGGTAATCACCACTCCCAGATCCCCATCGGGGATGTCGGTATTGGCATTGTTGTTGTTATCATAATCGGTATAGTAATAATCCTGCTTGATGTAGGTTACGCTCACCGCCACGGTGGGATTGAGCACATCGTTGGAATTGAACAGCAGGATGGCTTGCCGGGCTCCCGGACTGAGGAAGGCGGGATTGAAGCTGAGGTTCACCACTTGCTGCGCTCCGGGCAACACCGTTCCATTACCCGGGCTATAGTTCATCCAGTCAAATCCATCGCCGGTATCCTGCACCACCGCCGTCCAGATCAGGGACTCGCTGCCGGTGTTGGTGATCCTCAGCTGTGCCGAGACCACCTGTTCTGCGATGCCGAAAGCCTCTACACTATAGTTGTTCAGGCTCAGGGTGGGTGGCTTGACCAGAGTGGCGGATACCGGAACCACCACCTGGGGCAGGAGCGGGTCATTGCTGTTAAGTGTAGCAGTTCCGGTAAAGGCACCCTGTTCCAACGAAAACAGGTTGAGGGTGAACACTCCGCTGCCAAAGGCAGGGATGTCAAGTTGAGCCGGGCTTATGCTCAACTGGGAGGGCAGTGTAGAGGCGGATATATTCAGAACCGAACTGCCGGCATTGCTTACACCAAGGGTCTGGGTGTGGAGTATTCCGGTATAGATTGTGCCGAAATCCACTGTGGAAACATCCAGAACCAGATGCGGATCTCCGGTAACGGTTATGCTGACCGGAATTTCCAGCGAGGGGGCATTCACGGCATTGGAGGTAATGACGATCTGTGCGGAATAGTTGCCGGAAGCCACTCCCGCCAGAGCGATCTGCAGATCAAGCTGGCTGTTGCTTCCCGCCGCTGTGCTGCCGGAAGTTTCCGACAGGCTCAGCCAGATCGGCGCTCCGGTTGCCAGGGCAGCATTCCAGTTCAGCCCGGACTCCCCGGTATTGCTGATGCTGATGCTTTCGCTATAGCTGCCTCCGCTTTCCAGGCTCAGCACGATCTGCTGCGGATCGACCGCGATCACAGGCTGGCTGAGTGCACTGCCACTGAGGTTCACCTGCAGCGGGGATTCTCCGAACACATTGTTATGCACCTGCAGGACTGCTTCATATTCCAGGTTTTGGGCTGGTGTGAAGGTGATATCCGTATACACGTGGCCTCCAGCCGGTATGGTGGTGGAGGAAACCGGTGTGAAGGTGAAGACGGGATTGCTGCTGCCCAGATAGGGTGGGACGATCTGGGCCTCACTGTTCCCCTCATTATGGATGAACAGCCGTTGGGTGGAACTTTCACCCAGTAGCACCGTGCCAAACTCCAGTGCGGGCGGTGAACAGGTGAGATCAACAACCGGATTGGTGATCAACTGCACCGGAGACGATTCCACACTTGTCTGGCCATCGCTTACCACGATCACCACCATTGTAGTGCCGTAGTAGTTGGGATTCGGGATCAGTGTCAACTGCGGGGAGGAAAAAGTCCAGTTGCCATTTACCCATTGCAGCACATTGACCACTGTGAGCGGATCGCCATCGGGATCGCTGGTGTATGCTGTGATGTTGATGTTCAGCGGAATATCCTCGGTGAGGCTGAAGCTGGCCGGGAAGTTCAGCACCGGCGGATCGTTCACATTGGTGACGGTGATGCTCACGCTGACGGCGGGCGAATAGTTCTGGCCATCCCAAATGCGGTAGGTGAAGCCGTCCGATCCCTGATAGTCGGGCTGGGGCGTATAGCTTAAGGCCCCATCGCCCTGCAGGAGCAGATTGCCATGCTGGGGCTGCGACAGAGCGGAAACCACCGGAGCTGGGATGCTGGTCACCGTGTCGTTGAGTAAAAGACCTTCATAAATCCCCACATTCAATACGCTATCCTCTGTCACGCTATAGCTGTCCGGCTCTCCCTGGGGCGGAGTATAGGGAAGATTGCGGTTATTGGAAAGATCATTATCCAGAGTGGTGGAACTGATCTCGGCATAGCCAGCGCCGGGAGGGCTGATCTGCAGCAGCGCCGGGATCATTAGTTCCACACTTTCCCCGGCAGCCAATGCCCCGATGCTCCAGGTGTAATAACCAGCATTGGCGCTTACCCCTGCAGGCAGGGTGCCGATCTCGCTGCCAAACGGCAATCGGAAATCCACTGCCACATTCTGAGCGATAATAATACCCAGGTTATCTGCCTGAAGCCGATAGTTGAAAACTCCCCCTTGGATCGGGTCTGCTGGATTGTCCAGCGTGATGGCAAGCTCGGCGGCGCTGTAGAAACTGTTCTCCTCCAGCAGCAACCAAGAATCATACACTGAATCGCCCAGATCGGCAATGGCGATTTTGATGTGATGCACCACTCCCGGGGTAACACTGGCCAAAGCCTGCAGGGGAATGGTGAAACCATCGGCCTGGGTGTCGTAGGGTGCGGTATAGGGGGGATTGTAGTTATTGTTCTGTGGGGTGTTGTCCACATAATACTGGCTGTTGACCAGATGGTTGATGCTGGTGATGGAAACCGGCGTGGCGGTGCCCGGGATCAGGGCGATGTTCACACCATTGATGTAGATCGCCATCACATCCGCATAGTCAATCATTTCCGGATATTCTTCCGAAGCCAGCAGATAAGTCAGAGAGACTGCATCATATTGTGGAACAAAGTCAAATTCCAGGACAGCGGCATCGAAGGTGTCATCCCCGGCCAGCAGATCGAGGTCGGGATCGCCCGGTTGGTTGTTGTTGCTGGATTTGGAGGCGCTGTTGTTGGGTCCGATGGCATTGGAGATGGCTCCGGAGGAGATCATCACTCCCTGGTCGAAGCCAAAGCCGGCGCTGGTACCTCCACTGAAGGAACCTCCAGCCAGATTGCGGCCGATAAACTGCACATTGGACACAGTGATGCCGGCTCCGCTCAGTTGGTCTGCCATGCTCTGGGGCGTGGTTCCGCCCTGCCCGATCCGGCTGGTCTGCAAGCTGCGCAAGGTCCCCTCCGGCTCATAAACTTCCGAGATTACCCGATCATTGCGGCTTTCCAGCTTATGGCGCAGAGGAGTTGAGATCTGTGCCCACAGGATCGCTCCCGCCAGGATAAACATCAGGATGGCGAAGGTAATGTTATAGCGTTTCATGATTCATCTCCTCTCTTAGTTTGAAGTTCCCGCTTTGGCCGGTGTGCTGATCGCGGTCACCCGGAAGAAGGCTCGGGCAGCCGTCAGATCCACGCTCAGGTTCAATCCGGAGGTGGAGTTGTACAATATCCAGGGCCCTTCCGGCGTCTCAGACCGGTACACATTGTATAAGGTGGCTCCCGCAAACGCAGACCAGCTGATCAGGGCTGTATTGCCGTTGGGGCTGATGCTAACGTTTTGAACCATTCCTCCGGCCAGGGTCTGGGCGGAGATCTCGTCGGACAGGTCACCATGATTGCCCACACTATCCCGGCCCCGGATGGCGAAGTAATAGGTGGTGCCGGCATCCAGACCGGTGATGGTGGTGCTGGTGGTGCTGAGATACGCCAAAGCCGGATCGTTCTCACAGTCCCATTTGAAGTCCGTTTCCAGGATATAGGGATGGTTCCCGTAGAAGATCTCATAGGATTCAAAATTGGGATCATAGCTGGGTTCCCACTGAAGGCTCACGCTGCTTTGCCCCACATCTGTAACCTCAAACACATCCATCCACCAGGGCGGAGTGGCGTCCAGACGCACATAATAGTCGTCGGTAATGCCCTCCAGCTGTTCGAATCCAGTATAACACCAACCGCTGTGGCGCAGATTCTGAGCCCGGAATTCAAAGCAGAGATGATCGCCATCACGCCGCCAGGATATGGGTTGCACCACTTCGATCACTGCGGCGTTGGAGTAGCCCGGAATATCAGTCCAGCCTTCCGTGCCATCATAGCAGCCATTGCCATTGCGGTCGAACCGGTATTGCAACGTTCCGGCATCCACGATCATGCTGTCGGCAAAGGTTACACATGCCAGGATCTGCCATTGGTTGATCCAGTTGTGTTCCAGCTGCTCCGGCAGGATGTTGGTATAAGTGGGCACCGGATAGAGCAGGCTGCTGGCAGTGATGGGATAATTTGTGGTGGTGCGGCTGCTGTTGGAAGTGATCACCAGGTTTCCGCTGAAGCTCTGGGGCTGGGTGGGGATAAAACTGATCTGCAGGCTTTCGGTCTGCAGCCGGGGCACCGCCAGGCTGTTCGCACTGAACTGGAAATCACTATTGGCGATGGCAAGCTGGGTGATCTGCAGAGTGGAATAACCAGAATTAGTGATGTTCAGCTCCAGGCTCAGACTGTCCGTTACATACACGGTGCCAAAATCCAGCGCCAGCGGATCAAAGCTCATCGCCGCTCCCGGCTGGATCACCGTGAAGGGGGTGTAGGCAATATCCTGCTGCAGACCGCTAACCTCATCATAAACTATGGTCTGCACCTGATAGGTGCCATAGTTGGTGCCGGCCGGGATCAGGCGCTGCACGGTTACCTGATCATCCTCTGAACCATGGATGGTATATACTGCTGAAGCACCATCCACATTGATGCCACCAGGATCCAGGATATTGGTCTCGATGCGGATCAACTGGCTGGGAAGGGTGGTGTCCACTTCCTGCGTGATGCTGATGTTCATTCCGGTGCAATAGATGCTGTCGTTCAGGGTAATCTCCCGGATTGTAGCTTCGCCCGCCATCAGCACCAGTTGACCCCAGTCAATCCGGGTCGCCCAGAAGGATTCATTCGGATGCAGGATATCCACATAGATCTGCACCAGGTTCGATCCCACCGGTCCAAAATTCAGCCAGGCGGAGGGTATGGTGAACACCGACGTGCTCATCTGGCCATTCGCTCCGGTGAGCGCACCCACAAAATTGCCATTGATATATACATGGTCGATCTCACCGCTGGTCTCGTCAATATCCCAGGCATAGATGCTGAGCTGGGCATCGATGGGCACTGTTTCAGTGATGAAGATGTTGAATTCGATCGGGTGGATGGGATTGGTATTATACATATAGGTGTCCAGGTCTCCATCCGGAATCCCGGCCAGGGCATTGTTTTCGTTATCCACAGTGGTGAAATAGGCTTGGTTCACCATCAGGCTGATCTCGATCTGGGGTAGAACAGCCACAGGATCGTTACTCTGGATCTGCAACCTGCCCAGATAGATACCGGCAGCCAAACCGCTGCTGTTATAGGTTACGGTGATCTCAGCCGAGCCCAGGGCAGGAATGCTGCCGGATGCCGGGTCTTCGCTCAACCAGTCCAACACCCTGTCCGGATCGGAATTCTGCCCGGAAATTTCACTCTCCCTGGCCGGCACCATCTGGCGTGGATTTTCCAGCAGCCAGCGCTGATAGCTGTTAGGATCGTCGCCTGCTCCACTGAAAGACGGGAACTCACGCACCCTGAGCTCCGCCCCGGGCAGCTCTTCGCGCACCGTCCGGGCAAGTTCCTCGATGTTATAGAGCAATGCCGCATTCCCGGTATTGTATATGGTGAAGCTCTGCTGCAGGGTGCTGTTATCCAGAAGCATGGCGGATAGGCTGGTGGTGCTCACCGAGATCACCGGGAACAGCATTTCCAGATACAGCGCGTTGGAAATCGCCGCCGTGGAAAGCGCATCCCCGCTGTATACCGCTTTCACTGCCCATTTGTAGTTCCCCACCGGCAGGGTGTAGGGGTAGTTATCCGTATAGCTGGTACCGGTAACGGGGTTGTCCGTGAGCAGCGTCCAGGCTGCCTCGTTAGCCTCATCCCCGCTGGCCAGGCGCCACACCTTATAGCCGGTCAGAACCCTTCCAGAAGGCGCTGTCCACACCACATCCACAGAATTCACATTGGCGGTGGCCACCACATTCTGCGGCGGATTGATGGTCTGGGTAACCGTTGTGCTTACCGGGATGATCAGCTCCGGTGTAACAGGATCGTTGGAAATGAAGTTGATCTGGGTTTGATAAACTCCGGGCGGGCACTGAGTGGTGAGAGTGGTAAAACTCAGATTGGCCGATGTTCCGGGATTCACGCTGCCACTGGAGGGAGACAGGGCATAGCTGATCTGGTTTTGATAAGTTACTGCATTGCTGATAAAGCGGGCAGCATTGGTATCAAACTCCCAATAATCATAGCTGATTCCCACCACCATACCGGCACCAACGCGTTTTTCCCATACATGGGCATAACTGCCATAGGACGCAACCATCGAAACCAGGGGATCGCTGATCAGCCAGGCATAGCTTCCATTTAAACCGTAGATGGGTTCCACCACACCTTCAGCCAGTGGATGGGATGGCTGATCCAGGTTGATACTATAGCCCCAAAGATCCATTCCATCCCAGGCTATGCCGGTAACAAGCCCCGCTCCGGCAAGTAGTTGTTCTGCACCCAACAAATTCCCGCAGAGGATTACCTTTCCCCCCGCCATCAAATAGGCCTGCAAAACCGTAGCCCAGGCGGAGCCCAGATTGTAAAAATAGGTTCCGCTGCCACCAGTCTCCTGTTCCGGGATCACCAACACCGGATGGTTAGCCAACAGGTTCTGCAATACACTGGCACTTTCCGTGGTGCTGGTGGTGAAGGACGCGTCCGGCACGAATTGCTGAATCGCCGCCACGGTCTGCCCATATTCCCAGCTCATGTCTGTGTATCGGGTCCACATTAGGATATTCGGGGTTCGTTCCCGCAATTGTAGCCCGATATTGCTGTTCCATTCCAAAACATCGCTGCCGCTATTGGTTAGCGTGATCTGGGTGCTCAGGCTGTCGGTGGTATCCATGCTCTGGCTAATAGAGGTTGGATCCACGCTGATAACTGGAAATTCCGCATCCTGATTCAACTGGTTCGAGAAGCGTGGTGGAGACAGGTGATTCCCACTATACAGCGCCTTCACCGCCCACCGATAATCACCATCGGGCAGGCTTGACCAGGCCGTGTCCACATAGCTGGTATCGGTCACCGCTGTTGGGGTCAGCAGGTTCCAGCTTGCTTCGTTCCCCTCGTTTCCGGGGGTCAGCCGCCACACCTTGTAGCCCAGCAAAGCCCGGCTGTCCTGGCGCATGAGTTCCGCTTCTGGAACACTGCTCAGGGCATCGGAGCTCTGGTCAGTGAATAGAGGTTCTTGAATCTGCGGTAATGCCAGTAACCGGGTCCGTCCTCCAAACTGAACATAAGCTCCGATCAGCCAGTTGTAAGTGAGGTTGGCATTCAGATCGATCAGATTGTGCCAAGCACCCTGCCAGTAGATCTTGTTGCCCAAGCCGTTGATCTCCGGCCCATTATCCATCCCGGCCGGATATCCGGTTTGAGTGTCGATATAGTAGCCAAAATAGAGGTCTCCGCTCGAAGGCACAGGTACCGGGGTGTTCAACGCCACATAATTCCAG
The DNA here is from genome assembly GCA_964631665.1 of uncultured Candidatus Cloacimonadota bacterium. Lineage (GTDB taxonomy): Bacteria > Cloacimonadota > Cloacimonadia > Cloacimonadales > Cloacimonadaceae > Syntrophosphaera. The sequence continues at coordinate 31,189 of CAZVXK010000008.1, forward strand.
TCTAAGATTGTGGGGGAAACCACATCCTGAGTATAGATCAGTGGTCCCGGGGCGGAGGCGGTGCCATTCGACCAGATCGCCAGTGAATAGTTCGCATTGCTCTCGCAGGGATAGAACCGCATCTGCGTGATCATGCCTCCCTGGTAGTCGGTCAGAAACTCCTGCGGGAAACGGTGTGCCACATAGAATTGCACCGCAGAACCACTACCCACATTTGTATGAGGGTTTCCATCATCCCAGCTCAGCCAACCCGGCTGAAAGGGAGCCTGCCATGCGATCTCCACCTGCGTTCCCTGCTCGTTGGCCACCACATTCTGCGGAGGATTGGCATACTCGGTCAGAGCCAGGTCACCCAGATCCAGGTCGGTTGAGCCCAATACAACAGTGCCTTGCAAAGGTGCGTAGCCCGGACAACTGATCAGGTAATCATAGCTGGAATTGCTCATGGCCTCCAATGAGAAATAGCCATCGGCACCGGTTTGGGTTTGATAGCTGTTTTCTCCGTTCAAAACAACTGTAGCCCCGGGAATGCCCAGGCTGGGATCGCGGCTGTTCACCACCCTGCCGGAAACATTCACCATTGTGATGTTTACCGTGAAATGGAAAGAGGTCTGGGCGAATTGCCCGGAAACGGTTCCACCGGTGGCGGGGGGATTCATCGGA
>CAZVXK010000009.1:0-15135 GCA_964631665.1 uncultured Candidatus Cloacimonadota bacterium
CTGATGGGTCCGCCAGCCATGCAGATCAGGTTTTTTTCAAAACAGAGAGACAGAGGGACAGAGGAAGATCAGGCATCCTGCCTGATGGGTCCGTCAGCTATTTTCGGCACAGTTGGGACATTGGATTGAGAGGCTGAAAAAAAGGCAGAAGCTCTTCAAGAGCTCCTGAGGAGCGGATTTGATGGCATTCTCAGCGCTGGAAGCGAGCAGGCTGTTGACAAAGCCCGGCTTTTAAAAGGAGGAGGATTCAAGTGCAATTCATGAAAACAGAGTGGTGGGTATATGTTCTCTGTTTTGATGCTTTTGGGTCATTATGGTTTTTTTGTAAAACAGAGGTCCAGATGAACAGAGATTTCCGTGATTGCAGTGCCAGATGATCATCTTCTACGAATATGATCCTGCTGATCCTGTCATCCTGTTATCTGTGTTCAATGTCTTTTCCGACTTGGTCAACAGCCTAAGTTCCGTAGGAACGATATTTCAGATAGAAACATATGGAAAGGATAAGATAATAGAGTCCCAGCGGGACGCCATATTCAAGGCCAAACACATTCATTTTATGCAAGATAAATCACTTGATATGACGTCCCGCTGGGACTCGGATCGAAGGTTGGATTCCAGATTCTATCTGAAATATCGTCCCGCTGGGACTCGCTGAATGAGTTGTTTCATAGTTTCTCAAACCGGTTGCACAAGAGATTTTGGTCTCATCAACACGTGGGCTATAGCACTGTGCCTGTAGTCCCGCAACCTCTGAAGCGTGTTTGTCAACAGCCTGAGCCCCCCAAGGGGCGACACCTCGATCTAAAACATTATTTATCAATCGCCTGTGTCGCCCTCCGAGGCTTGAGTATAATTTGGGGCACCCAACCCCAGGGTTCCACTACGCTCCACTCTGGGCTTGGATGTTTCGCCCTCCCGCCCTCCGGGCTTTTTTCCCAGCCACTGTCAGTTTCCTGCTTTATGCAGATAATTTTCCATTATTCAAAACGCTCATCACCAGCAAGCTAACTCGCTGTATACCTATAAGGATTGCTTGCCGGGCGAGAGAGAAATCTTTCAGAGAAGACAGATCCGGGCAGGTATTCCGGGCTCCTGGCCGGAAAGGTGATCCGGCGTCCCAGCCGGAAGGGAAGCGTAAGCCAATGTAAAGTAGTTAAAAAGCACACTGCCGAACCATGCTTGAGACACTGTCTGCCAAATCCTGTAACGCATACAAATTGTTTGCTGGATTTTGTTCCACATCCTGATCCCTCTTCACAGCCGATTTTTCGCTTGACACTTTTTGATTATCCCACAAAGTGTAATTGTGGAATTAGTAGTGTTTCCCGTTAGCGGGATTGTATATGTCAGTCAGTTAGTTAAGTATTAATAAGACAAAGAAGAAGGAGTACCAATGAAAGCATTTCGGACCTATTTTCTCCTAATGCTCTGTTTAATGACCGCCATAGGCTCGTGGGCCGCAGTGAACGAATATTCGTTTGCTTCCACCCTTGGAACTTTCACCCAGATTACCGGAGGAACGGTCCTGGGCACCACTGCCAACGACAATGAGTGCTTCGACGCCTTGCCGCTGGGCTTTACCTTCACCTACAACGGGGTGGATTACACCGATGTTAGCGTGGCATCCAACGGATTTCTGGCCATGGGCCTGGAAGTGGTTACCAGCAATCAACCGATCAGCTATGCCACCAGCACGAACAATGTCGTTGCCGCTCTGGGCAGGGATATCAAAAGCCGGGACAATGGCGAGCTGATGTATCTGCTCTCCGGGAACGCACCCAACCGGGTGTTTACCGTCCAGTGGCTGCATTACCGGCGGGTTTCAGCTTCCACAGCTGATGATGATCTCACTTTTCAGATCCAGATCCAGGAAAATGGAAACAAGGTGGTCTTTGCCTATGGCCCCTTCATTGCGGTGACCCACAGCTTGTCCCAAGCCATCCAGGTTGGCTTGCGGGGGGGTTCGAATGCCGATTTCAACAACCGCGCCACCACCACGGACTGGGCAAACACCACCGCCGGCACGGCAAACAACAATTTCTGCGTGCTGAGTGCCACTGTTTTCCCCGCCAATGGGCTGATCTTTGAATTTGCACCCCCGGCTGCCGGAGAACCTCCCTTGCCGGCAACCAATCCGATCCCCGCCAACAATGCCGTCAACGTGCCCATTGGAAGCAACCTGAGCTGGATTCCCGGAGGCGGAGTGGTGGATGGCTACAAGGTGTATCTGGGCACCGATGATCCGCCCACGAATATTGTCAATGGCACAATCCAGACCGGAACCGTCTATGATCCGGCAGATTTCATCTACAGCACCACCTATTACTGGAAGATCGTGCCCTTCAATGCCAATGGGGATGCCTTGAATTGTCCGGTCTGGACCTTCACCACCCTGGCCGATCCCACCATTACCACTTTTCCTTACAATCAGAATTTCGACACCGTAACTCCTCCCGCCCTGGCTTTGGGCTGGACCACGATCAATGCCAACAACGATGCCTACACTTGGGAAACTTATGGCAGCACCGCCCATTCCCAGCCCAATTGTGTCCGCATCCGCTTCAATGCGAGTCTGGCGATGAACGATTGGCTGGTGATGCCGCCTCTGCAGCTGACCCAGGATACCTATTACAAGTTGCGTTTCTACTACCGGGGCGGTAGCGCCGATGGTGTGGAAAAGCTTGCCCTCTATTGGGGAACGGCGCCCACAGCTGCTGCCATGACCAACCAGATCTGGGTGAACGAGAATATCACCAACGTAACCTACACTGTGGGAGAAGGCATCATGCAAGCCCCCGCTTCCGGCATTTTCCACTTTGGCTTCAAGGGTTACAGCGACCCGGACATGTTCTATATCTATCTGGATACCGTAACCTTCGATGTGTGGGTGGAACAGCTCAATCCTCCCTCCAATCTGGTTGCCATAGTGGATGGAAACGATGTGCATCTATCCTGGACAGCACCTCCGCCCCAGCGTGCACTCTTGGGCTACAAAATTTACCGTAATGGCAACCTCATTGCCACCATCGATGAGCCCGATTCCACCAGCTATGATGATCTGGGGCTCACTTCAGGCCTCTACAGTTATGGGGTGTCCGCCCTTTACACCTCGGGCGAATCAGTTCAGGCCGGACCTGTATTGGCGGATGTTGATCCTGTCATCTTGCCGCCGATGAATCTGACGGCAGAAATCGAAGACCGGGATATCATCCTCAACTGGGCTAATCCAGAGGGCGACTGGATCACCTGGTGTAATATGAACCTCGGAAACTCGGTGGGCACCAATGCCTCCGCCATCTTTGACGTGGCGCACCGCTGGACCCAGGATGACCTGGCACCCTATGCGGGACGCGTCATTTCCCGTCTGGAATTTGTGCCAGCCTTTGCCAATTGCGTTTACACTTTGAAGGTCTGGACCGGTGGATCCGCCACCGATGCCGGCACCCTGGTGCATTCGCAGGTGGTTTCCAATCCTGTGATGAATGTGTGGAACACTGTGATCCTGACCGCCCTGATCCCCATCCCCGCCACTGGTGAACTCTACTATGGGTATGAAGTCAACACCACCGGTGGCACACCCGCCGGTTGTGATGATGGGCCTCCCATCGAGGGGAAGGGCAACATGATGTATTTTGGCGGAGTGTGGACCACGCTGACCGAGGTGGCCCCCACCCTTACCTACAACTGGAATATCCGGGCTTTTGCCCAGTTTGCCCCCCCTCCCCGGGAAGGCGGCCTCAAACCGGTGCTCGCCAGCAGTGATTATTTCAGCGAACCGGCACCGCTGGTACTGGGACACTTTGTCCCCTCCGAAAACGAGCGCATCATCACCGGCTACAAGGTGTATCGCGACGCTGTGCTGATCGCCACCCTGCCTGATGAAGAGATGATCAGCTACCGGGATGCCGGATTGCCCAACGCCACCTATGTGTATGATGTAACCTCGATCTCTCCCACCGGGGAATCGGAACCGGCTTCGATCACGGTCGAGCTCAATTTCCAAATGGCAGAAGAGGTAATCGCCGATGGGTTCGAGGATTATCCCGATTTCGCCAATACCTTTGCCCCCTGGGCATTGCGGGACATCGATCAATCGCCAACCTATGGTATAACAGGGGTGGACTTCCCCGGATCGGGCGAGCCGATGTCCTATATCATCTTCAATCCCTCCGCCACCACTCCACCTCTTACAAATGTCTCTACACATTCCGGTGATAAGATGATCGCCTGTTTTGCCGCCACCAATCCGCCCAACAACGATTGGATCATCTCCCCACGCATCCATCTGGGCACCGGCAGCGCGATCAAATTCTTTGCCCGTTCCCACACCAGCACCTATGGCCTGGAAAGGTTCCGCGTGGGTGTGTCCACCCTGCCCACGATCATCGTGCAGGGCTTCACTTACGTGACCGGAACAGAATATGTGGAAGCCCCGGCAAACTGGCATGAATATGTTTATGACCTTTCCGCCTGGGATGGGCAGAATGTATTCATCGGCATCCGCTGCGTATCCGATGACGCCTTCGTCTTCTATGTGGACGACATCTCCATCCATTCCGACGGCGGATTTGTGGATAACGACGACAACACCGCTCCGGCGCTGCGGAATGAACTGGCAGCAAACTATCCCAATCCCTTCAATCCAAGCACCACCATCCGCTACAGCACCGCAGCCAATGGACCGGTTACCCTGGATATCTACAACATCAAGGGACAGCTGGTGAAACGGCTGGTGGATGAGGACAAGGCAGCCGGACAGCACACCGTGGTCTTTGACGGCACCGACAACAACGGCCGTCCCGTCTCCAGCGGCGTCTATTATTACCGGATGCGGGCAGGAAAGTTCAGCTCCACCCGAAAGATGATACTGCTAAAATGACAGGTTAACGGATTAACAGGTTAGCCCACAGATATGAATGCCCGTGGTGATTTGCCACGGGCTTTTGTTTGGTTAATGGTTAGTGGTTAATGGTTAATGGTTAATGCTGCGCTGGAGGGTCAGTAACATCCTGGTGCATTGAGCCATCTTTTCCCTTTCTCTTTCTCTTACATGAAAAGCATGGCTGTTTTGGAGTTCAAATAGCCCACGTAACTTATAAATAGACATCAGATTACACGGCCATTTGGACTTCAAACAGCCCGGACTTTTCATGGTCGGTTGTGAAAGCTTTTCATGATGGTTTCTCTATACTCGGACTACTGATATCCTCTGTCACAGCGCAGCCATCTCTTCTTTTTACAGGCTGTTGTTTGGTTAATGGTTAGTGGTTAATGCTGCGCTGGAGGGTCAGTAACATCCTGGTGCTTTGAGCCATGTTTTCTGGCTTCTTCTCTCTTTTCTCTTTGTTAAAACCTCTCTTTCCACTATCTCTCTGTGGCTCTGTTTTAAAAAGACATTCTAATCCTGAGGCTCAGGCGGGACGAAGGACATCCTCACTTTTTTACGCAGCACATCTTTTCTCTCTTCTCTTTTATCTTTACTCTGTTTTTAACCCACGAAAAAAAAGCCCCTGCAGTTGCAGGGGCTTGTTCTAATCGCGCAGTGGCTGGTGCCACCGCAGGAGATGTTGGTTAGTTGTTTCTTTGGATCTTGCCTGCGTCCGTTTTGATCTGTAACTGGGGTACCGTGATCTGCGGAGCATTGAGGGTTGGACGGGCTGTAAGAGCAACCGGGCTCAGCCGGGTGGGAGGTTCGGTATCGGCAGTAACCTTGAAGAATTCCTTGGATACTGTACCGGTGTGTGTGTAGCTGAGGGCGGCGGTATTTGTCAGCAGGGTCCAGGGATCGGCAGCATAGGGGTCGGCTGCTATATACACATTGTAGGAGGCAGCTCCGGGCACAGCTTCCCAACTGATCACAGAATTTCCACCCACATGGGCGATGCTGGCCACAGGTGCTTCCAATCCTGCGACGCCGGATTGCACCAAGGCTCCGATGCACCACTCACCAGGGCTGGTGGAATAGTAGATATCGGTGCCGATCATCAGATACAGAGTGGTGTAATCATAGGTTGCGTCATACAAGAAATTCCGGTTAGTGCCCAGATCCTGATAGCCGATCCAGAACCAGGGAGTGTTAATCTCGATGTTGTATGCAGACAGGTCGAACTGGGTGTAGGTCCTGTGCACGAAATTGACGGCCAGGTTAAAGATGCTGACCAAGTCATCTCCATCATCGGTATAGATGTGCAGGTTTGCGGCAGTGTCGCCGTTTCCTGCTGTATTGTTGTGCAAGGCACCATCCGTGGCCAAGATCTTGAGCGGTGTGCCAGTTCCATAGAGGGGATTCTCATAATAGATCAGGGGTCCCCAGTCATAGTCAGGGAATCCGATATAACCTGTGCCACCGGTATCATAAAAGATCCAGACCGGATCGTCGACCCAGAAACTGTACTCGGACGTCTGCCCATAGTTCATTTCACTGTCCCAGGCTTCGATGTAGTAGGTTACCTCGGTTCCCAGCGTTTGGGCAGGAATGTAGCCGCTGTAGCCTTCCCGGGTGGAAACCATGGGAATCGGGGGATTGTAGGTGGTGCCGCCATCGGTTGAATAATAGAGGTTTACGCCGCCGATGGGGTTGTTCCAGGTGGGGTCATCCACCACATCCGCAGTTACCAGATGGGTGATATCGTCGCGCAGGGTGTTGATCAACGGCAGGTGCGTTATGGTCGGCGGGATGTCATCCGAAAGCAGCTCGAAGATACTCACATCGTCAATATACCAGTCATCGGCATCGTAGCCCTGGTAATTGAAGGCGAAATAGACGATCTGGCCTCCATAGGAAGAGATGTCGATCACGGCGTTTGACCAGGCTGCGGCCGGTGAATCCTGCGTCCACAACTGCACCCAGCCGGGAGCGGCAGGATCGTTGACCGTATTAACCTTGACACCATTATAGACCATCCAGGTGGGGTAGTTGTTGTAATTCCACCAGGAGAGCCGGAATATACCGGTCATCGGAAGTGAGATCGCCGGTGTGATCAACCAACCATTTTGGCCAGGATCGGGAATAAGATCGCTGTATCCATGCTTGGCGGATTTGTCACCGCTGTGCACATAGTTGAGGATGGTATTTTCCACCCAGGTTGTTCCGCCACCATCTACATCGACCACGACCCAGTCTGCCGGCGGGAAGGTAGGATTTTCGAAGCCTTCCGCCCAAGGGAAGGTGTCAATCACCACCAGACTCCCGATGTCAAACCGGAAGATCTCGCTGAAGGCATCGGGCTGTCCAGCTATGCTGGCCACAACCGACCAATACCAGGTCTGGCCGGCGGCCAGGGTCAATCCGGCCAGGTCGCTGGTGTGGCAGTAGCTGTACAATACCCACTGATCGCCGACTAACACCGGCAGAATTTCCAGCGAATAGGTGGGAATGAAGTTATCCGGTTCCAGGTTATCCATGTCGGCATCCACACCCACGGTATACATTTCCGGAAATGCGCCCAGGGAGGAGGGTGCCCAGTCCAGATTGAATCCTGTGGCAGGCAGGTTGCCTTGATTGTTTAGCGGATACACCAAATTCACAGGGGCCGGAGCCGCTGTTACGGAGAAGATCTGGAAGTCATCGATCTGCAACGGTGTTCCCTGTGGCGTGGTGCCATTGGATTGGAAATACCAGCGGAATTTGACCGTGTTTCCGGCAAAACCGGTAATATCACCGGTAACTCCACCGTAGCTGGTGATCATGGACGCCCAGTTGTCCGGCGCACTGGAATAGACATAGTTGGGAGTATCCGGATCGGCATAGGGATTACTCATGTAACGCCAGGTCAAACCATCGTCGGGAGAGACCTCCCAGCCGAAGTAATCGACATCGGGGAAGGTGCCGGGATCGTAATAGGTACCTCTCAATTGGAAGTCTGCCACGATCTGCGTGGCATCTCCGGGAAGCGTGATCGAGGGGCTCATCAGATAGTTCAGCATATAGTTCACATAAGTTCCGGCATCATTTTGACAAGTCATGATATGAGTGGGTGAGGGGGCATCGTTGCCCACATTGGCCAGATGCCAGAAATCGCCGGCGGTGGGAACCAGGCTGGACCAGGTCATCTGCCCATCGTCGACGCCATTGTTGGAATAGCCGCCAAAGGCGATGTCGTCCACCATCACGCCATACATGTCAAGCTGGTCGGCTGTGCTGTAGGCAGGGTCAGAAGCGAAGGCGAAGCGGATCTTAACGTTCGATCCCACATAATCAGATAGGTCAACTGTGATGGAAACCCACGGCTCGTGAATTCCTCCCCAGCCAGGTACGTTCGGTCCTTCGCCATGCTCCGAACCAAAGGCATAGGAGGAGCTGAAATCATAAGGTAGGGAGATCAGCGTAGAGGGTATCACCGTCCAGGAGATACCGGCGTTGGTTGAAATTCGGAGGTTAAAGGAATCCCAGCCGTTATACTCACCTGAGGTTCCTGGCTCTTCCATATTCATCCGCATCTTGAAGGTCAGGTTGGGATTTCCTGCCGTGATGGTTTGGACAGGGGAATCCAACACCAGATACTGGTGGTCATAATATCCACCGATGTTCCCACCAGAGGCAAGGGCGGGATCGCCCATCCACCAGACATTGCCCTGGGCATCTCCATTATCGTAGATATGCCAATTGTTGGGTGCCACGGCACCATCCCAGTGTGTCCAACCGGTGGCGCCGCTTTCAAAGTCCTCGGTATAGAATACTTCGCGGACAGTCCTGGCTTGATCGGCATTCTGGTTGAATTGGCTTACCACAGTGCCAGTAGAGGTCTGGGTGGCCATTAAACCGGCGATGATAAACAACATCGCCAGTAGGTACAAGAATTTCTTCATAACTATCTCCAGAAATAGTTGTAAGCTTTAGGGTTCTTAAGAAATTTAAAGAGCCGGTCAACCTCTCGCAGGGATGGCTGGTGGTTCTCCGGCTCTTAGGTTTGTTTTTGAAGATGGAAAGACAGGGGTGTCTCCGGCAAACTCAGGCGATCCAGGGCTGCAGTAATAATGTGCGATGATTATTCCAGATGGCTTGGATGAAGTGAGGTTGCTTTGGAAACTGCTAATGGACGAGAGTGTGGTTTCCATGGTATTATGGGTGGGAATATCAAGCCCAATAGTGCTCTGGGCACGCCGTGGGCTCCTGAAACTGTTTGTGTACTCTGCTGACCAGACGGAAGCTGTCAACGATACTCCTTGATGGCAGTTTTTGGCATTATCAAAATGCCGTCAAACCTGAAAACATCTTGCAGCGTAGACCGGATGATCTTCACTGCAAACCATTTCATTCATATTCTCTGCTGGTGTGTCACACAACCGTTGGCACGATTTTACCTCTAATCCCAAACCATAATTTTCGTCAAGCTTTTTTTTATTTTCACCCTGTGGGTGGTTTGAGACTGTCCAAAAAAGCAGACCATTCTACGCTGCTTCCTTACTCGGTGACGCAGTTACCTTCAACTCCAGAGTATGACAAATCAATGAACTCAGCTCTCTACCATCCGATAGCTATCGATCACCGGCGCACGCTCTACCGACCTTTGGTTGAATCTTGGAAATTCTCTGATCGATCTCCCTAAATCTGCTATAAACATCCCAATAATCAGTTTCCTCCATTTCTTTCCTACAGGGGGACATTCCTGCAATCACCCCTTATGATAAAAAGGCTTTGTCAGAATACCCTGGGCGAAGTATTATATTCGAAAAGCGAGGAGTAATCGAGATGAAAAAGATACTTATCCTTTGCCTGTTTGCCTTCAGCATTCTGCTCTTGCATGCCCAGACCGGTTTGTTCGAACTTAGCTTTGAAGACGATGTGGAAACCTGCGTCCAGATCATGGCAGAGCGTGGGTTCCAGCTTGAGGAGGGGGATGACAATTCCCTCATCTACACCAATGCAGACAATGACCTGGTGGAATACATCGAGCTTATTTTCGATGAGGAAGATCTCTACCTGATTGGCTGGACCATCTGCTATAACGATGTGGATTATGAAGACATCGAGGAACTGGTGATCGATACGATGATCGGTTACCACGGTGAAGATTACTCATGGGACGTAGCCTTGGAGATTTACACTTGGCAACTCAATGACACCTATATGGTCACAGCCGGGTGGGATAGTGGGTATTATAACTTCTGGGTTGAGTATAGTTACTCGTGGTGAGGATCAGGGATCATATTAGTTCTGGGATAGACAGAGTTTGGGAAAGTTGATCAGGTCCGGGAGGCTTGGTTCAGATAACACTGGCTCTCTGTTTGAGCAACATCTTGATCAACCGATGCTTCCTGAGGGCTCGTAGCCCAAGTATGGTATATACATAAATCTCTCTGAACACAATTGTGAAATAGTAAAATACCTCCCACACTCTGAGGTGCGGGAGGTATGATATCTCCAGTAGAGTATACTATTTTTGGGGCAGTTCCAGCAGCAGGGCACCATCGGTCTTGTTGCCTTTGGTGATGTCGCCGGGATTGCTTTCGTTGGACATGATGTTTTTGGGCACGATCTGGTTGTCGAAGAGCTCGAACACCGTCCACAGGGTGCCGATCTCATTGGTTGGCACATGGAAGGTCTGCACCAAAGTGCTGCCGAAATAAACCCGCACGGTGGCGCTGCTGTTGCTGAGGGCATAGCTGGAGGTGCTATAGCGGTTGGTGTAGTCATGCACGCTGTAACGGTAGAGCCCGCCCGTCTGATTGTAGATGGTGATGGTCTCGGGCCCGTAGGAGGAAACATCGTCGTAATCTAGGCTGCAATAAAGCTCGCTGTTATAAGAGAAGTCTGAATAGGCATAATAAACATGGAAGCGTCCGCCACCGGGATGGGGTCCGGTGATGTGAGAATCCAGGTCGGATGGCGAAGCGCCCCACGTGAGAACGATGCGGATCTCGGAAGCATCGAGCACCGGTGTGATGACGCCATTCTGACCGGAGATGGTCTGTCCTCCGATCACCACCACATTGAAATAGGTGGTTACATAATCCGCCCGGCTGGCTTCCACGGTGAAGTTACCGGTGTTGAGCATGGATATGGTATAGAATCCACTGGAATTGGTTGTGGTATCTCCGGATATGTTACCGGTCTGGGTATTGACACCGGCACGGAAGACCAGGTTCACATTGTCCACCGGCTGGCCATTGAGGGCATTGTAGATATAGCCATTGATGGTGCCGGTTCCAGTGTAGGTCAGATCGATCTGCATGATGGTCTCGAGGTTGGTCACCTGGTTGCCGGGCACGTTCACATTGTTGTAGTTAACGGCGTAATAACCTTCTTTGGTGAAGGTGACGCGATAGCCGGTTCCAGCATTGAGGTCAAAGCTGAACTGGCCCTGGGCGTCGGAGGTGCCGGAACCCACCAGGTCATTGTTCTTATAGGCACTAACGCTTACTCCGCTTAACCCCTGCTGGGTAACAGCATCCTTGACCAAACCGCTGAGAGTGCCCTGGATGGGTGAAGTGGATTGTACCACCAGGAAACGGGTGTTAAACAGTTCCCAGGGACCGAGCCGGGTGGAATCATCAAATAGCACGGAGGTATTGATACTCACTTGGCCAAAGAAACCTGCCCAGAGCTGCCACCAGGCGGTCTGAGCCGGATCCACGATGATCTCGCCGAAGGCACCCACTGCCACCGAAGGTCCGATGATTCCGTAGAAGAGCAGGCCGACTTCCGGTTTGAGCGAGGCTTTGTAGCTCACGTTGAAAGCCAGGGGGTTGGCCATGGAAGAGCTGGCATTTTCGGTGATGGTATGGATCGGATTCCAGGCATTGTCCTTGAATTCGATCCCGCCAGTGGCGGTATTGGTATATTGGTATCCCATGGTGAGATTGACCATGGCATTGCCAGCGAGGTTGAGCTTCACTTCCAGGGTGGGGGTCAGCACCAGCGGAAACACTCCGAAATAGACGATCACCGGCTGGAACGGCTGGGAAAAGATCAGCACATCCTGGTTCACGTTGAAGAAGCTAACGCTGTTCGATACATTGGCATTCAGTACCACATCCTGCTTGGCGGTGAAGCGCATGCCCTTGAGCTGGTTATCCCGGATGTGGATGTAGCCGGCAAGGGTTACATCGAGGTCGGCAGTTCCGCTGAAGGTAACCTGGTCGTCGGTAGTAGAGGTATTGCCGTCCTCGTCGTAAAGAACGGCATCGATCTCAAACTGGAAGTTGCCGCGTTCGCCTCCGATGAGTTTAACACCGGGAAGGGCGGCTTGGGTGGAAGCAAGCCGGTCGGGGCTTAACACTTGGGAAAAAGCCACATAACCGGATTTGAGCGCCTCTGCAAGGCTCGCGGGCTCGTAGCTGAGGATGTAACTCTCATTCAGAATGGTATCCAGCCCGGTAATTTTATAGAGAAAGCCATGGGGAAAAGTGGCGGTGGGTTTGCCAACGATGAATTTCCCTTCGGCAAGTGCCGCGGTTTCCGCGTTCATGGGCAGGATCAGGTTGCTGCCTTCGATCTGGACCTGCGCCATAACAGCGTCCGAAAGCACTATTGTATTGGCATCGAGTACATTGGGAGTGTCCTCGGGCTTGGTGGTCTTTTGGCATGACATCAGTACCAGTGTCAGGCTGAGGACCAGTAGAATAACTATCATTTGCAGTTTCATTATAATCTCCTTTTATTACTGCTAATGAGTGCAACGTTTTCGCGCAGATATAGGTGTCAAGAAAAAACCGTCGGCAGGGGGAGCGCCGACGGTTGGGTTCGGACAGAGCTGTCCGTTGAGAGACCTAAGCAGGGAAGAGGTGTATTGATCAGTCCAGAGCTTTGAGGAAAGAAGGCAGATCGGTGCGGGGATTGACCGACCGGGCGGATTCCTCGTTCTGGGATTCATCGTTCTCCTTGCTGGGGGGTTGGTTGATATTGAGGCGGGCAAAGATGTCCTCGATCTCCTCATCGGTCTTGGGATTGCGTGAAGTGGTAGCGGTTACGGTGACCGGTGCGGGATGGGTTTGGAAACTGGGGAAATCGAGCACCCGCTGGTTTTCGCCTTTATTCAGTCCGGTGGCGATCAGGGTTACGGAGACGCGGCCGATCATGTTGGGATCGATGATCACACCCATGATGATATTGGCGGCGGAACCGGTCTCGTTCACGATCACCTGTGAAACATCCTCGAATTCGTTCATCTTGATATCCGGACCGGAGGTGATGTTGATCAGCAGGGACTGGCAACCGTTCAGACTGATATCGCTGAGCAGGGGATTGGTGATGGCGGCTTTGGCAGCCATCACGGCACGATTTTCGCCATCGGCGGTGCCGGTTCCCATCAGTGCATAGCCCATGTTTTGCATCACAGTCTTCACATCAGCGAAGTCCACATTGACCAGCCCATTCACGTTGATGATGTCCGATACTGCCTTGGCGGCTTCATAGAGTACGTTGTCGGCTTTGTGGAAGGCATCGATCAGGTTCAGGTCGCCAAAGATTTCGCAGAGCTTGGAATTGGGGATCACGATCAGTGTATCCACGAATTCGCTGAGGTTGCGGATGCCATCCTCGGCATTGCTTTCACGTTTCTTGCCTTCAAACAGAAAGGGCGTGGTTACGATGCCAAGGGTGAGGATGCCCATCTCGCGGGCGATCTTGGCGATGATGGGTGCCGCGCCGGTTCCGGTGCCTCCACCCATGCCGGCGGCGATGAAGACCATGTCCGCTCCATCCAGATGGGATTTGATCTCGTCCTTGGATTCCTCGGCACTGCGGCTGCCCAATTCTGGATTAGCGCCGGTTCCCAGTCCGTGGGTGAGCTTTTTGCCCAGCTGGAGTTTCATGGTGGCCTTGCTTTTCACGAGGTCGCTCATGTCGGTGTTGGCGGCGATGAATTCCACTCCGAACAGTTCGTTGTCGATCATGGTGTTCACGGCATTGCCACCGGCGCCACCGACGCCGATGATCTTGATGTTGGTGCCGATCTGGGCAGGTTTTTCGTCAAATTCAATCATTGTTTCCCCCTTTACGTCAAGTCGTAAAGTCCTTTATTATTTTTTTTATCTTGTCCACTACTTGGGATTTGCCGATGTTGCCAAGGGCAAATGGGCTGGATTTGAACTCCCGCTCATCCTCGCAGGCATGATAGAGCAAGCCCACGGCGGTGGCAAAGGCAGGATCCTCCAGCCGGGAGATCATGCCGTTCAGGCGGTTGAGATCGGGTGTGGCGATCTTCACATGCATATTGAAGGATTCCTCCACCACCTTGTCGATCATTTGCAGGTTGGCGCTGCCACCGGTTAGGACAATGCCTGCGGTGATGAGCTCCGGAGTATAGGAATTTTTCAGCTTGTTGTAGCACAGGGCCAGCATTTCCTCCACCCGGTGCTGGATCACATGGCTCACCAGATGCTGGGTCTTGCGTTGCGTCGCCCTGCCGCTGATGCCCTCCACCTCGATTTCCAGCTTGGGGTCCACACTGGCGGCATGGGCATTGCCATACTGGGTCTTGATGTATTCTGCATTGGCCAGGGTGGTCTTCAGGCCGATGGCCAGGTCTTCTGTGATGGAGGAACCTGCCATGGGGACCACCACCACCTTTTCCAGGACTCCGCGGTTGAACAGGCTGATATCGCAGGTGCCGCCACCGATGTCGATCAGAATACAGCCCAGCCGGCGTTCATCCTC
This sequence comes from uncultured Candidatus Cloacimonadota bacterium, assembly GCA_964631665.1. Classification (GTDB taxonomy): domain Bacteria; phylum Cloacimonadota; class Cloacimonadia; order Cloacimonadales; family Cloacimonadaceae; genus Syntrophosphaera. Next base: position 14,603 of record CAZVXK010000009.1, read on the forward strand.
GCTCAGCACCGCCTGGGCACTGGCGATATGGCTCAGGATGAAATTGTCCGGATCGATCTCATATCCCGCCAGTTCAATGCATTTGCTGAGATTGCGCAGGGGTGTGATCTCACTGAAAATGCTGTAGACCCGTGCGATCAGGTGGAAGCCGTTCATGTTGATGGGATTGTGGATGTCGTCCTGTCCATCGATCACGAAACTCTGAGGAATGCCATGCAGGATCTTGGAGCGCTCGAAGCCCTTCTGTATCTTCACACTGTTCTTGGCATCGTTGATCACCTGATCCACATGCTCCTGGCTGATCTCTCCCGGTTCGTTGGGGCTGAGGGTGGGGATGGAAATTCGTCCGTCGCCGATATTGGTCTTGATGTGTTCACCGGTGATATTGGCAAACAGGTTCACCACCTTGGTTCCGGCAAGGTTTTCCACCTCTTCCAAAGCCTTGCGGATGCAGGTGGAAACAGCTTGGATGTCCTTCACCACGCCTTTTTCGATGCCTTCCGAGGGAATCTCGCTGATGCCCAGTATTTCCA
>CAZVXK010000009.1:15235-27814 GCA_964631665.1 uncultured Candidatus Cloacimonadota bacterium
ACCACGCCTTTTTCGATGCCTTCCGAGGGAATCTCGCTGATGCCCAGTATTTCCAGACGCCGGTCTTTCTGTTGGCGGGCGATCACCGAACGCACAAACGAGGAACCGATGTCCAGGGCTGTGATTACATTTTGTTTCATATCAATTACCTGCTTTTACCACCACTTGGTTGTCAAAGCGCAGATCCACCACGGAATTGCGGTTGATATTGCCATTATCCTGCACGAATTGGTAACGCTTGAACTGTTTGGCCAGATTTTGGGTGCTGGGTATGATGCGGGTGCCGTATCGGGCGTCTACGATGTAGACTAAGCTGTCGATCACGTAATATTCCGAGACCAGTGGCAGGAAATCTGCCGCTTCCTTTTGGATGCGCTTGTGAAGCTGAAGGGCGCTTTTGATGTAGGGTTTGTCCAGTTGCGTGCCTGCCTTGAGCCCGGAATTATCCAGATAGGTGCTGAGGATGGGCAGATCCTCCGTATAAACGCTGCCATAGCGTTCCAGCACCACAGCTTCCTCATCGATGGGGAAGAGGTCTCCCGAGGTGCTCTTCAGATAGATCAAACCCTTGCGCTCCAGGATCTGGATGCTGAGCGTATGCAGCAACCTGCGCCGGATCTTCACATTCTTGATCCGGGCAAACTCCAGGACTTCACCGGAAATCCCCCGTTTTGATATTCTGAGCAGATTTTGCCCCAGATATGGTCTGGTGATATTGTGGATCAGGCTGTCCGCCACGCTCACATTGCCCTGGAGCTGCACCTCGCGCAGATCGAACCAGGAAACATTGAGTAAAAGCAGGTACATCCCTGTCCCCAAGGCGCCCAAAGCCACGAGGCAGATCAGGAAGAACAAATAATAGCGGCTGCTGCCGCGGCGTTTCCGCGAGCCATTCAGCGAGTCTTCCATCTTATTGCGAAATATGCTCATTATATCCTTTCAGCCTGTTTTTCATTTTTCGGTATTAGGTCTCTAAGTTACTAAGGTTTTTTGCTTTACTGTTTGTGTCAACTGTTTTTTTCAATTTTGCCAAAATTTCTTCACCGTATTGCCAGATATTACCTGCCCCCATGGTGATCAGAATGTCCTCTGGTTGCAGGATGGACAGGGTTTTATCCACTATCTGGGAATTGGAATCGATCAGGACCACATTATGATGACCGGATTGCACGGCGGCCTCGGCAACCAATTTTGAGGTGACACCGGGGATGGGTTCCTCGCGGGCGGGGTAGATCGGAGCCAGGATCAGGCAATCGCAGGAGAAGAAAGCTTTGCCGAATTGGGCATAAAGGTCCCGGGTGCGGGAATAGAGATGAGGCTGGAACAGCGCCACGATGCGGCGTTTGGTGCTGTCTTTGAATCCTTCCAGGGTGGCGACGATCTCTGTGGGGTGATGGGCATAATCGTCATAAATGGTGATCTGGCTGGCGCTGCCCTTGAGCTCGAAGCGGCGGTAAACCCCACTGTAGTTTTTCAGTCCATTATGGATGAATTGGAAGGGAATGTCCAGTTCGAGGCCGATCCCCACTGCCAACATGGAATTGAGGATGTTATGCCGGCCGGTCACATTCATGGTGATCCTGCCCAGGCTGTAACCCTTGTAGGAAACATCATAGGAGGCGGTAAAATCTTTCATCTCAATGTTATGTGCCTGGATGTCCGCCTGGCGGGAATAGCCGTAGGTAACGATCTTCTTGTTGATTTGAGGCAAGATGGCTTGCACACCGGGATCGTCCAGACAAGCGATTACACTGCCGAAAAAGGGAACCTTGTTGGCATATTCCAGGAAAGCGCCCTTGATGTCGTCCAGATTTCGGTAGCAATCCAGATGGTCGGTGTCGATATTGGTGATTCCAGCGATGCAGGGTGTGAGCGATAGGAAGGAATGATCATATTCATCAGCCTCCACTACGATGTATTTGCCGGAGCCCATCACGTTGTTGGAACCGAAATTCTTTACCTTGCCGCCCACGATGATGGTGGGATCGAGTCCGGCGGCTTCCAGCACCATTCCCGCCATGGAAGTGGTGGTGGTTTTGCCATGCGTGCCGGATATACCGATGCTAAAGCTCATTCGGGTGATCTCCGCCAGCATTTCGGCACGGCGGATCACCGGAACGCGCAAAGCAAGAGCTGCCTGCACCTCGGGATTGTCATCCTTTACAGCGGATGATTTGACCACCACATCCACATCCTTCACCAGCAGAGGATTATGCCCTTCCTCGATCCGGATGCCGATCGTTTCCAGATGACGGGTGAGATCGCTCTTTTTCAGATCGGAACCGGTGATCTCCAATCCCTGGTTATGCAGGAATTCGGCGATCCCGCTCATTCCAATGCCCCCGATTCCGATGAAATGGATCTTTTTGGTTTTACCCAGCATGGCGGACCTCCTTGTCCAGATCGGTCAGAATGGTCTGAACAATATCATGCGCGGCTCGGTTGGGTGCCAGCGCCGAGAGCTTATCCTTATACTTATCATAGCCTTGCATCAGATCACGCACTGCATTGAGCAGGGTTTGGGGAGTGAGCTGGTTTTGTTTTAGAATAATGGCGAAACCGCGTTTCTGCTGCTCCAGGGCGTTATAATACTGATGATTTTCCGCTGCTGTGGGCAGGGGGATCAGGATGGCGGGAAGCCGGTTCGCCTCCAATTCTGCCAGGGTGAGCGCTCCAGCCCGGGTGATGGCCAGGCGCGCCATCCGGTAATAGCTGGCCAGGCGGTTCGAAAAATCGAAGATATGCACTCCCGGTAGGCCGGCATGGCGAACGCTGTATTGGGCGAAGCCGGCTTTTCCGGTCTGCCAGATCACTTCAAAACCACGGTCAAGCAGAGTGGGCAGGGCGGTGTCCACGGCTGCATTGATCGCCGCGGAACCCTGGCTGCCACCGGTTATCAGGATTACCGGCTTTTTTCCGCTGAGGGCCAGTTGGCTTGGATCAAAGTCTGCAAGGGAAGCTTCCCGTTCCGGCAGTGGGATACCCAACTGCCTGATAGTTGCAGATTTCAGGTATTTTGCCGAAACGCTGAAGGCGGTGAAGGTGATGCGGGTGTAGCGAGCCAGATATTTGGTGGTGATTCCCGGCAGGCTGTTGCTTTCATGGAAATAGAGGGGAATCTTCCTGATCAGCGCAGCCAAGGCAACCGGACCAGAAACGAAACCTCCGGTGCACAACACCGCATCGGGTTGATATTCCTTATAGATAATCAGGGTTCGCAAGGTGCTCAGCAGCAGCCGGAGGGGGAAGAATAGCTGCGCCAGGCTGATCTTGCGGTAAAGCTTCTGCACCCGGATACCACGGAAGTCAAAACCTTCGGCAGCCACCATCCGGGCTTCCATGCCATCCTCATTACCGATGAACAGGAACCTGTTACCACGCTTATGCAACTCCTTGGCCAAGGCGATACCCGGGACGATATGTCCACCCGTGCCTCCGCAACCGATTGCAAAGCGGTATGTTGTGGTTTCGGGTCTGCTATCCGGCATCAATTTGGTATCCTTATTTGGCTATCTATATAAAGGTTATGAATCAAAGTCCCTGCTTCCTGCCTGCCTGAAACAGAACATGTGCGGTTCAGAAGCGGGTCACCAGCCATAAATGGGGGTTGACCCCGATTTGATCCACTCGAGATGAGATCCAGGTATCCAGGACTCACAGTTGTCTCCGTTTGGCGCTGATGTTCAGGATCACTCCCACCGAGGCGGAATCGACCAGCAGGGCGGTTCCGCCATAACTGATGAAGGGAAGAGTGTTTCCGGTGGAGGGCAGGATGGACATGGCCACCCCGGTATTGACCAAAGCATTGAAAAAGATGTTCATCGCCAGTCCGGCGCAGAGGAATTTGAGGTATTTGTCCTCCTGGGCTTCAGCGATCCTGAAGGAACGGAAGAAGAGCAGGATATGAAGTCCGAACACAAAGATGGCGCCCAGGAACCCGAATTCCTCGCCGATGATGGTAAAGATATAGTCGGTGCGCGGTTCCGGAAGATAGTAGTGTTTTGCCCTGCCCCGTCCCATCCCGGTGCCGAAAAGCCTTCCGCTGGTGAGGGCGGTCAGGCTTTCCCGCACCTGATATTCCTCGGCAGAATTGGTGGGCGCGGGTCGGTCCTTGAGCAGGAGGGAATAGATCTTGTAGGTCTGCAGGCGGGAGGAGCGATAACTGGCTCCCTGGGTGATGATGATCCAACCGCTGACCATGCCAAACAACACGATCAGGGCGATAATACGTTTCTTCGCACCGGCATAGATCAGCATGCCTAAAAGGGTTGCGGCACCAATGATCAGAGTGCTGAGGTGGCGTCCCAGCACGATCAGGATGAAAGTCACGGCAGAGAATACGATCAGGGGCATGAACTCTATGCAGAATTCCTTCAGATTGGCGCTGATCAGTTCATCGTGCTTCTTATCCAAATAACTGGCAAAGAAGAAGATCAGAGCCACCCGGGCCAGGAAACTGGGCTGAATACTGATCAAACCAAGATTGATCTGGCGCGTGGCGCCTTTGACGGTGTCTCCCTTGATCAAAACGATCAATAGCAGGGCGATCACCAGATACACAAAGAACCGGTTCAGAGGGCGGAGTTTTTCCAGATTGAAGAAATAGAGCACCAAAATGGCAGCCAGGGCAGAAACAACCAGGAAAACTAAATGCCGGTAGAAATTGACCATCGAGCTCTGCATGGATGTGATGTCCAGCATCACGATCACTCCGGTGAGGCAGAGCAGTATATAGGTGAAAAAGACCACCTTGTCATAGGATATGATGTAGCTGAAGTCTTTATTTTTTTTCATTTTCCCGGGCAATGGTGTGGACGATTTGTTTGAAAGTGTCGCCCCGGTGTTCGAAATTCCGGAATTTGTCGAAGCTGGCACAGGCTGGTGCCAACACGATGATATCACCCGCCAGCGACTCCTCATAGGCTGTGCGGATACAGGTTTCAAAATCGTTGATGCACACCAGCGGCACCTTGCCCAACCAGGCCTGGCGCATCTTGGCCTCGGTCTCGCCGGTGATATATACCTTCAGCGCCCATTTCTTGAGCAGATCGGTCATCACGGAGAAATCCTCGCCCTTGTCCGATCCACCCATGATCACCCGGATGGGACGATCGAAGGACATCAGGGCGGATTTCACCGAATCGCTGTTCGTGGCTTTGGAATCGTTATAGAAGGCGACCCCGCCGATAGTGTCCACATATTCCAACCGATGGGTGAGAGGCATGAACCCCTGGATCCCGTCAATGGCACGGGCGGGATTGTTGGTGAGGGCTACCACGCTGAGCAGGGCTGCCATGGCATTGGCTTGGTTGTGGGGCCCCTTGATCTTGAGATCATGGATGGAGAACCTGTGCTTGGGGCCGGTGTGGATGAATATGCCATCCAACCAGGCATCGCTTTTGGGATATTTTTCCTCCAACGAATAGCGATGCACCCTGGCTTTGATCTGTGGCAAATACTCAGCGACCGGTGGTGAATCAAGGCAGATAACCGCATGATCTTCAGCTGTTTGATTCATCAAGATGCGGAACTTGGAATCACGGTAGTCTTCAAAGGAGGCATAGCGGTTCATGTGGTCGGGCGTGATGTTGAGCAGCACCGCCACATCAGGGCGGAAGGAATCGATCAGGTCCAGTTGGAAACTGCTTAATTCCAGCACGACAAAGTCATAGCCCGGCTGATGGATGGGATAGCCGCTCCAGGCGCTTCCGATGTTTCCCGCCAGCAGGCTCTGATAGCCCATGTTTTGCAGGATATGGTGGATCAGGCTGGCGGTGGTGCTTTTTCCGTTGGAGCCGGTAACACCGATGATCCTGCAGCCGGGATCCTTGATCTGGAAACCGAATTCGATCTCGCTGATCATGGGAATGCCTTTTTTGCGGCCGGCTTTGATGATGGGAATGTCCAGCGGGATGCCGGGGCTCACGATCCAGAGGCCGCATTCGAATAGGCGATCGGTGTGACCGCCAAATTCACACTCGAAATCCCGGATCAGCTCTTCAGCATTCTCGATCTTGTCCTTGGGTTGCAATTCGCTCAGAAAAGCGGTTCCGCCAAATTCTCTGATCTTGTGGGCGGCGGCGATGCCGCTGCGTGCCATGCCAAGTATTCCATATCTGAGGGAGGGATCAAACATACTGTTTCCTTGTCAGCGTAGTTTTATGGTGCTCAGTCCCACTGCCACCAGCAGGATGGCGATGATCCAGAAGCGGATCACGATCTTGTTTTCATGCAGGCCTTTGAGCTCAAAATGATGATGGATCGGGGTGCAGAGGAACACTCTCCGGCCCGCGCCGTATTTGCGCTTGGTATATTTAAACCAACTGCGCTGTATTATAACGGAAAGGGTTTCGGTAACAAAGATGAAACCAACTATCACGAAAAAGAGCTGTTCCTTGAGCAGGATGGAGATCACCGCCAGGATGCCGCCCAAGGTGAGGGAACCGGTGTCGCCCATGAACACTTGGGCGGGATAGGAATTGAACCAGAGGAATCCGATCATGGTGCCGATCAGGGCTGCAATGAATACTGTCAGTTCTCCGGCATTGGGTACAAATTCCAGATTGAGATAGTCGGCGGCGATGAAATTGCCTTTCAGATAGCTCATCACTCCCAGGCCCAAAGCTGAAAAGACCAGTGTTCCGGAGGCCAGGCCGTCCAGTCCGTCGGTCAGGTTCACCGCATTCGAGGTGCCGGTGATGAACAGCACCATGAGGGGAATGAACATCCATCCCAATCCAATGAAGGTATCTTTGATAAAGGGGATCTGCAGCGCGGTTACATTGTCTTCCACCGCGCTGCCATAATAGATCGCCAGAGTCAGCAGCAAACCGATGCTGATCTGACCCCACAGCTTATAGCGTGGCAGCAGGCCCTTTTTGGTCTTCACAAAATTCTTCAGATAGTCGTCCAGGAATCCGAACACCCCCAGCCACACCGTGGTGAGATACATCATCAGGATGGAGCGATTGCTGAGGATGTTCCACATTAGCGAGGAAACCAACAGTGCCAGCAGAATGATCAATCCTCCCATGGTGGGGGTACCGGCTTTGACCAGGTGCTTTTCCGGAGCGTCCTCGTCGATGGTTTCCACCGCCGATTTGCTTTTCAACAGGCGGATCAAGGGTGGTCCCACCAAGAGCGTGAACAGCAGGGCGGTCACAAAGGCGCCGATGGAGCGGAAGGTAACATAGCGGAAAACATTGAAAACAATGCTATATTTGGCTAGGGGGAACAGGATATGATACAGCATGTCAGTCTCCTGCCTTCAGATGGGGGATCAGCAGTTCCAGGTGAATTCCATGCGATGCTTTGAGTAGAATCACACAGTTGTCTGGCAGTGCGGAAAGGACATTGCTTTGCAGCAGGCTCTCCACCTCTGCAAAATGAACTGATCCGGCACGGGGATCGGAACCATGATAGCGGCTGGACAGCGACCCCACCGTGATCAACTGGTCATAGCCCAGCTCCGCCAGCATGGCGGCGATCATATCATGATACTCACCTGCTTGTGCACCCAGTTCCAGCATATCGCCCAGGATGGCGATGTGGGGTCGCTCCGCATGGAACTGGTGCCAGTATTCCAGTGCTTTTTGCATGGAAATGGGATTGGCATTGTAGCAATCATTGATCAGGATACCTTTGTCCACCGGCTCGATCTGCATGCGCAGGGGAAGCTGTACCACCTGTGCCAGAGCTTTTCTGATCGTGGCTGAGGGGATTCCTTTGAGAAGTCCCAAGGCGATGGCAAAGCCAGCGTTCTGGACATAAAAGGAAGGCTGATAGGGGATTACGTAGCTTTCTTCATTAAGACGGAACCGGTTGCCGCCTTCCACTGCTTCGGTGTCCGTGATCCGGAAATCAGCCTCGGGAATGGTTCCCACACTTTTCCCGCAGGAACGATACTCCTCAAACCGGGGATCGGCGGCATCGAACAATCGGATATCCAGGGGACGGTCAAAGAGGGCTTTTTTCTCACGGAAAACACCATTCTCATCACCCAGGAATTCCAGGTGGGAAGGTCCGATATTCAGGATCAGAGCGGCATCCGGAGCGCAGATGTCGCTGAGCAGAGCGATCTCGCCAAAGTTGTTGGTGCCCAATTCAAAGATCGCATACTGGTGTTCCGGCTGGATGCGCTGCAGAGTTTGGCAGAGGCCGATCAGGTTGTTCTCGTTGGATAGGGATTTCAGGGTGGGTTGGTGAGCCGAAAAGATCTGCGCGATCATTTCCTTGGTGCTGGTCTTGCCTGTGCTGCCGGTGAGGGCGATCTTATAGACCGGGAACATGAGCAGATATTTACGGAACAGACTGCCCATCAGGGAGTTCACATCATTCACCAACAGGTAATTGGGGTCAGGATTGAGCTCCAGTTCGCCCACTGCCAGGTTCGCCCGGTCGCGCAGCACGTTCGGGATGAAGGCATGTCCGTCAAAGCGGTTGCCCTTCAGGGCAAAGAACACCGATCCGGAGACAATGGTCCGGCTGTCGGTGGAAAAATAGGCATAACTGGAGGGGGGCTGATATCCCTGCTGTTCTGTAACCGGCACATTGGCAAGCACCTCGAGCAGCAGCCGGTCCACAGGGAGCACCAGTTTTGCCTGATCCTGCACAGCTTCCGGATCCCAGGTGTCAAGCCAGGCTTGGGCAATGGCATGATCGTCAAATTCGTGGCGCTCGCCTTCGATCTCCTGATAGGTCTCGTGTCCCTTTCCACTGATCACTACTATATCCCCGGGCTGTGCCAGCCGGAGGATGGCGGCGATCGCCTGTTTACGGTCGCGGATGATCCACCAGGGCAGCCAGGGCAGGGTGTCCTTAATGATGTCTCTGATGATCCGGTTGGGATTTTCGGTGCGGGGATTATCGTCGGAGATGATCACGGCATCGGCATTATGCAAGGCAGCTTGGAGCATCAGCGGACGCTTGCCCTGATCCCGGTCCCCACCTGCTCCGATCAGGCACAAGATGCGCCTGTGTTTCAGTTCACGGCAGGCTTTGAGCACATTCTCGATGGCATCCGGGGTGTGGGCATAATCCACGAATACCCCGATGCCGTGCCGATTGGGGACGCTTTCAAACCTGCCGGGAATGGGAGGAACGATGTTGAGCCCCTGTTCGATCTGCCGTGCCTCAAAACCCAGGATGGAAAGTGTCGCCGCGGCCAGAGCCAGATTGGAGATGTTGAATCTGCCGATCAGGCTGGAGCGGATATTGATGATGCCTTCGCTGCTAAGTACCGAGAACCGGCTCTGCTGCCAGGAATCATGCTCCGCAAACTCCTTGGCGCGAATCATATAATCGGCTGCTCCGGTTCCCACCGAGAAGGCATAGCCATCCTGCTGGCGGATCTGATCAAAGAGCTGCCGGCCAAAGCCATCATCGGTATTGATCACCGCCACGGCCTTTTGCCGTTTGGTGCAGTCGAACAACTTCAACTTGGCGGCGCCATAGTCGTCCATGGTGTGGTGAAAATCCAGATGCTCCCGACTGAGATTGGTAAACAAGCAAAAATCAAATTCCGCTCCATAGACCCGGTCCAGCGCCAAAGCATGGGAGGAGACTTCCATGATCACATATTTCACCTCTCGCTGTGCCATTTGGGCGAAGATGGCATTCAATTCCATGATGTCCGGCGTGGTGTGGCGGGTGCTGAATTGCTCCTCGTTGATATAGTAGCCCAGGGTTCCGATCCAGCCGGCGGCAATGCCCAATTCACGTATCGCTTTAAATAACAGCAGTGAAGTGGTTGTCTTTCCATTGGTTCCGGTGATACCGATCAGACGGAAGCGGGAACTGGGATCGGCATAATACAGTTTGGCCAGCAAGGCAGCCGCTTTGCGGGAATCACTGACCCGGAGGGCGGGCAGGGTGTCGCTGAATTCATTTTCACACACCACGAGCGCCGCCTCTTTTTGCCTGGCGTCGGGGATGTAGCGATGCCCGTCATCGGTGAAGCCTTTGATGCACACAAAGATATCCCCTGCTTCCAGCAGGCGGTTATCCGTGCGGGGCATTCCCACCAGTTCGGCATTGACATCCACAGCCTGGCTGGCCAGCAGCAAGCCATGTTCCTGCAGTAAGTTCAGATAACTGCCCAGCTTCATAGCGAAGCCTCGATGATGCAGGTGGCGCCGGTGATCAGGCGGGAACCGGGCAGGATGGACTGCTTGCGCACGATCCCGTTACCTTTGATCCGGAGCGTGATATTTTGCTGGGCAGCCACCTGCAGGGCTTTGCGCAGGGTGAGGCCACTCAGGACTGGCATTCTGCCTTTGACCACAGCGGGAGCGGAGTGGTTCTGGCTTTTTCCGATCTTGAGGGTGATGGGATGGTTGCGGTCCACTGAGACCTCCGCCTTGGGAAATTGATCGATCACCACGGAGGAGGAATCCGCCCCTTCGATCTTATAGAGAAATCCATACCGGTTCAGGATCGCCTCCGCCTGTTTGAGGTGCTTTCCAGTGAGGTCGGGCATTTTCAGCGAGCTTTCCATCAGGCGGTCGTTGAAAGCGATGATATTGCAGTTGGGCATGAACAGGATGTCTTCCATGATCTTTTTAAAGGTGGGCGCCGCGCTGGTGCTGCCATAGTGATATCCCGGGGCGGGCTCGTCGTAGAACACCAGGATCACCATCTGAGGCGCCTCGGCGGGAAACATGCCCACAAAAACCGCGTTATACTTGTCGCCAGCGTAGCCCCGGGTGCCTTCCACATTTTTCTGGGCGGTGCCGGTCTTGCCGGCCACGCTGATGTAATCGGTCTTGATATGGCGCGCCGTGCCGTGGTCCACCACGGTCTGCATATAGTATTTGATGGTATCCGTAACCGCCTTGCTGGCGATCTCGCGCAGCACCGTGGGTTCATTCTGTTCCACGATCCTGCCGGTCTCGGTGGTGATGGATTCCACGATATAGGGTTTCATCAGTTTTCCGCCGTTGGCAATGGAGCAGAAGGCATTGGTGTGTTGGAGGGCAGTAACTGAGATGGCCTGGCCAAAGGAGATCGAATGCAGGGTGTAGGAATCCCAGTTTTCCAGCTTGGCGAAGATGCCGCTGGATTCGCCGAACAGGTTGAGACCGGTCTTCTGGCCATAGCCATAGGAGATGAATTTGGCATACAGCTTGGAGGGGCCGACACGTTCCGCGATGCGGGCGATGCCCACGTTGCTGGATTTGGTGATGATCTGCTCCGGGCGCAGCGTGGTGTAGGGATGCACGTCTTTGATCGTTCTGGCGCCGATGCGGTAAATGCCGCAGGGTATCTGTTCGGTGGGGCTCACCAGTTTGTTTTCCACAGCCGGCAGCATGGTGAGCGGTTTCATGGTGGAACCGGGCTCAAACATAAAGCTCACCGGGATGTTTGATTTCACCCGCACCAGCCCCGGATCGATGCTCCTGTCCTCATTGGAAACTCCTGCCAGGGCGAGGATTCTGCCGGTGTTGGGGTCCATCACCACCGAGCCGGCATTCTTAGCTCCATACTTTTCCAGTCCTTCATAGAGGGCATTCTCCACGATTTCCTGGATATTCGAATCTATGGTGAGATTGATGTTGTAACCGTTCTGCGATCTCTTTTCATGCAGCCGGGGATAGGGAACGCGCTCCTGGTTCGCGTTCAGCACCACCTCCCGCCAGCCATATTCACCGGCCAGCTGTTTGTCGTAGGTGGCTTCCACACCGCAGATGCCGGAAAGCTTATACAAGGATTTGCTCAGAGTGGCAGGATCATATCCGTCCGATTCCGCCCGCACGGAACCCAAAAGGCGCGCCGCCAGCAGTCCCTTGGAATAGATCCTGCGCATGGAGGAAAAGCTGTGGTTCAAGCCTGGCAGATCCTGCTCCTCAAAGGTCTTGATGATCTTGTCCAGCTCCGATTCCCTCACCTTGTTCGTGATCTGGATCGAGCTGAAACTGTTGCCCATGGTTAGCCGCTTCATCACATCGTTTCGATTGATGCTACAGTTTGCACTGATGGCCAGGCAGATCTTCTGATAGGCTTCCTTCAGGCTCATTTGCTTGCGTTCCGCCCATCGTTGTACCGCCTGGCGGTCGATATCGATCTGGTAATAGCTGATGGAACTCACCAACAGGCTGCCGTTGGCATCATAGATCGAGCCCCGGGTGGGAACCAAAATTTCCTTGTGGGGCGTATATCGGATGCGCCGGTCCCGCGCCAGGTTGAAGGGATCAAAGATCTGCAGGCTGAACAGATACACTGTCCACAGCGTGGAGACCAGGGCTATGATCACTACCAGGAAGTAATAGCGCGACCGCATGGGGATCAATCCAACAGTATCTGAACTTCTTTGGCCTGGGCTTTGGTGGAGATCAGATCAATGATGCAGTAGCTCCCCTTTTCCTGTTCCTCGCTGGGTTCGTGCACATAGATGATCTTTCCCTGTTCCTGCTGGGGAACGAAATTGCTCAGCTGAACACTCACCAGGCTGGCGATGTGTTCTCCGCTGCGCAGGTCATCCAGGTCGACCAACAGCTCGGTGTTGATGTTCTTTTCAGCGGCATGGGCTTTTTCCAGGCTGGAAAGTTGCTTGGTTTGGATCATCACCCGGTGGGCATTCCA
>CAZVXK010000009.1:27914-31218 GCA_964631665.1 uncultured Candidatus Cloacimonadota bacterium
GAATGATAGCTCAGCACCACGATCCTGCCTCCGGTTGTAAGTAAATTGATGGCATCCTTCAGGGTTGGTTCCAGCACCTCCAGTTCCCGGTTCACTTGGATGCGCAGGCTTTGGAAGATGCGCACCTTGGTCTTCAGCGAGTCCCGGCTGCCCTTGCCGGCCACTGCTTCGATCAGGCGCGCCAGTTCCATTGTGGTGCGCAGCGGCTTTTTTTTCCTTGCAGCGACGATTGCACGGGCGATCCGGGCGGCGTTCTGTTCCTCGCCATATTCTTTGAAAATACGCGCCAGTTCAGCCTGGGGCAGTGTGTTCACCACCATGGCGGCGGTCAGGGATTGCGACCGGTCCATGCGCATGTCCAGCTCCGCCTCCTGATCGAAACTGAAGCCGCGGGCGGCATTGTCCAGTTGGTGCGAGGACACGCCCAGATCGAAGATGATCCCGTCTATGCTCTTGATCCGGCGCAGCGCCAGTTCGGTGCGCAGCCGGCTGAAATTGCTTTTTATAATATCCACCCTGTCCCGGTAAGCGTCAAGCTTCTCGGCAGCTTGGGCGATGGCTTCCTCGTCCTGGTCGAAGGCGAACAGCCTGATCTGGGGCTCGGCTTTCAGCAGCGCCAGGCTATGGCCTCCGCCGCCGACTGTGGCATCCACATATACCCCTCCCGGGCGCGGTGCCAGGAATTGGACGCACTGCGCTGCCATTACGGGGAGGTGGAATTGATTCATAGCCTCTGATAGTCTTTGGTGGTGAATTTGGCCCGATGCAGTTCTTTCTTGGAGCGGCGCGTTGCCTGAAATTCCTCCGGATTCCACAGAGAAATATAGTGCAGCTCGCCCTTGATGATCACGCTGTCCTTGATATTGGCTTCCGCCAGCAGCTGTTCGGGAAGCCGGATCCTGCCCGGCCCCTCCAGTTCCTGTTCCGTGGAGGCAAAATCGATCAGTTGGGTGCGCAATTCCTGCGCCGTCTCATCACCCTGGGCCAGCCGCTCCAGCATGGCATTCCAGCAATCCAGCGGAAAAATGGCAATCGTATTCAGCGGGCCCAGCGTGACCACCACCGTCCGGTTCGCCTCTTCCGAGAATTTCTTCTTGAAGGCGGCGGGAATGATGATCCGCTGCTTGTGCACCGCATTTTCAAAGTATCCGATAAACTGTCCAGACATTCTGACTACCTTTTGTTTTGCGCTTAGTGATTCACCTGCTTAATTAACTGTTGTCCTTGGTGTTATGCTTGTCCATTGTCCAAGCTTGCATGACATTTTATGACTTTTTTTGACATCCTGTGGTGCTTGTATGACACACCCTGCTAATTGTCAAGCAGAAAATGAGTTTTTTTTCAGTTTTTGGAGAGATTTTGTTCCGAAGCCCGGCCGCAGGTTCTCTGAAATCCTCTTTTGAACAGCCTTTCCGGCAGCAGCGGAGAAATCAAAAAAATTTCTCGGATTGCTTCTGGGTAGATAACCAGCCATAGGAAGCCAGCATTTGGAATTCATGCGTCCTCGCAGGAAAGGCTGGCGGCGTCCCCGCCGGCAGTAACAGGCCCCGCCTGCTTTTCAAAGACCCCCTCCACCCCCTCCCTGCGTTTTTTTATTGACAGCCACAACCCAGATCAGAATATGAACCCAAATCGCTTCGGGAGGATTCCTGATGAACAGAATGGTTGTAATGCTACTGCTGGCAGGTCTCTGCAGCGTGGGCTTTGCCGCCCGCAAGGCGCTGGTGATCGGCAATGCCAATTACAGCGAAAAGAAGCTGGCCAACACGATCAACGATGCCCGGGACATTGCAGTTTCCCTGCGTGGGCTGGGCTTTGAGGTGAGGGAGCTGCAGGATCTGGACAAGGAGAGGTTCGAAACCGCCATCGACGATTTCTCCCGCACCCTGCGCAGCTCTGACGAAGCGGTGTTTTTCTTTGCCGGGCATGGCGTACAGGTGGGTGGGCTGAATTACCTGATCCCGGTCGGGGCGAAGATCGAACTGGAAAACCAGGTGAAATACCGTGCCGTGGATTGCAACTACATCCTAGAATCCCTCCAGTTGGCGGAGGTTTCCATCGTCATCCTCGATGCCTGCCGCAACAATCCCTACACTTGGAAAAGGTCGGACACCCGCGGCCTGGCGCGCATGGAAGGCAAGCCCGGCAGCCAGTTCATCATCTACAGCACCGCCGCCGGCCGGGAAGCCGACGACGGCCGTGGTAGCACCAACAGCCCGTTCACCACGGCCCTCAAAAACCAGATCGCCCGGCCCAACACCGAGATCTATGAATTGATGCGCAATGTGATCAATGAAGTGGAGGCAGCCACCAATTTTGGACAGACCCCATCCTTCTACGGCAGCCTCAGAAATCCCTATTACTTTGCCAAAGCGGAGCTTTCACCGGTTACGCCTGTCACCACAACAGCTCCAACGGTTACTCCCCAAACCCCGCAGGCGCAGGTGATCATCCACTATGGCAGCATCCTGGTCAGCTCGAATGTGGAGGGCGAGGTATATCTGGACAGCATACACCAGGGCAGGATCCTTGCCGGTACGCAGCTGAAGCTGAGTTCGGTGCAGACCGGCACCCGTAATGTGATGTTCAGGGCTGCCGGCAGAAGCGACAGCAGACACCTCACCGTGGAAAAGAACTGGGAAACTCAGGTGGATTTCATCTTCGACCTCACGCCCCCCGGCTTTGTGCTGGTGGAGGGCGGCAGCTTCCAGATGGGTTCTGATGAGGGGGAGAACGATGAGAAACCATTGCATCAGGTTACGGTTTCCTCTTTCTATATTGGTTATTATGAGGTTATGGTAGGAGAATTCCGGCAGTTCGTCAATGCCACCGGCTATAAGACATCGGCAGAGACAGGAAAAGGAGCGGATATTTGGACTGGCTCATCTTGGGAAAATAAAAAGGATGCTTCTTGGAAGAATCCCTATCTCACCCAAAGCGATAATCACCCTGTCACCTGTGTGAGTTGGTTCGATGCAATCGCCTATTGCAACTGGCGCAGTGTAAAGGAACACCTGACCCCGGTTTACAGCATCAAAGGAAACAACAATCCTACTGACTGGTCAAAGGGAACCGTAGCGTGTGATTTTCAAGCCAACGGCTATCGACTACCTACTGAGGCGGAGTGGGAGTATGCCGCATGTGGGGGAACTAAAAGCAAGGGCTATATCTATTCCGGCACCAACGATATCGGAACGGTCGCTTGGTATGGTGGCAATTCCGGAAGTAATACTCATGAGGTTGGTACAAAGTTTGCCAACGAATTAGGCATTTTTGACATGAGCGGCAATGTCTGGGAATGGTG
>CAZVXK010000010.1:0-31098 GCA_964631665.1 uncultured Candidatus Cloacimonadota bacterium
ACCCCCAACAGCTTTGGCAAGCTATGCTACAAACAGCTTTGGCAAGCTATGCTACAAACAGCTTTGGCAAGCTATGTTACAATGCAAATGTTGTCAGCAGGCGGCACAATGGACTCTCAAAGCATTATTGCTGTGTGTGTTGCGGATGAGGGGCGGGGCTTAGGAACAGAGAAAAGAGTAAAGAGTAATGAGAAATGATCAGCTGCGCAGGGAGAGGAATATCAGGCATCCTGCCTGATGGGTCCGCCAGCCAAGTATTGCGCAATTGGAACACTGGATTCATCCGGTCGTATCGCCGGATTTATCCGGTGAAAAGAACCCCGCAAATACCCCAAGAACCATAATTCAGGAGTGTGTTTGGGGGTTGGGAAATTCCGGCTAAAGCCAGCGAAACGACCGGCTAAAGCCAGCGAAACGACCGGCTAAAGCCAGCGAAACGACCGGCTAAAGCCTGTGTTACCCGGAGGAACTCTCACCACTCACCACTAATCACTAACCAACCACACAGCCAAGTCTTGATAGTCCAAGAAAAAGGCCCGGCTAAAACCGGGCCTATTGATTTGACATCAAATGCTGTCAGAGGTGAGTGCTGCTGGTTATTTATCCAAGGTGACAGCTTTCACTTTATAGAATCGTTGTTCCGGAGCGGGAGCCGCAGGATCGGACCAGGAGAGGTCGGAAGTGGTTCCCACCAAAGTGAAGGTGCCATCAGGGGAATCACAGGCATAGATCCGATAGGCTTGGGCATTCGGTATGGCATTCCAGGAAAGCACAGCAGCGGAACCGGTAAGCTCGAGCTGCACCAATGGGGTGGCCAGATAGACCAGGTTTACGGTTACCAGGGTGAGATCAGAGCTTTCGTCCAGGCCATCACTGACCGTGAAGGTGATCTCTTCGGAGCCGATCCAGTCCACCGGCGCACTGAAGGTTACATTCAGTCCAACTATCTCCACGATCACGCTGGTGTTTCCGCTGCAGCTGAGAGTGAGGGGATCGCCATCGGCATCGGCCACATAAGCGGAGAAATCCACGCTGAGGCTGCCATTCTGATCGAAGCTGAAGCTTGCGGGAAGCTCGATGGTGGGGGCAGTGTTTCCGGCAGGAACATCCACCACAAGGGCAAAGGGATCGTTGGCGGCGCACAGCGGCAGGGTGGTGTGGCGGTCGGTGACATCGGTGGCCTTCACATAGTAGTAGAGGGTTTCGCCCAAAGGCGGCACGGGGATGGTTGCACTCCAGGCACGACCTTCCTGAAAGCTGAGATTTGCATACTGCCAATCCCCGGTGAGGGCATAGCGGTAGGCGATATAGCTGTTGGCGGGATCAATGGCATTGGTGTGGGTGATCTCCACATCGAGGGTGACGGCACTCAGCGCAGTGAGGGAAGCCGGCGGGGTATGGGCCAGCATCACCATTTGGTCATCAAAGACGGTATTGACGCGGCAATGGATGGCATCGGTGGAGGCGAAATTGCTGTAACTGTAACCTACTATGGTGTATCCCGGCATGGCGTTCTGGTAGGCGGTGAGCGCCTGGACGTCATAGGCAGCGGAAACTCCGCCCATTTGGGGGACATAGACCCGCTGGTTCAGGATGAAGGAATTGGAATAGGGTTCGTTGTTGGGGGTATAGACCCTGAAGATGCGGTAGGGGGTGCCATAGCTGGAGGTTTTGGTTTGCCAGAGGGCAACCACCGCCTCAATGGCTGAATATTGGGGATGGGAGGTGGGAACGCTGCGGATCATCACTTTGTCCACATCCAGCAGCTTGGCCCAGCAATCGATATGGTCGATATAGGTGTTGTTGGGATCGGGATAAAGCTGGTATTCATCCACGCCCAGATAACTGGAGAACATCTGATTCACCTGGTTCTGGTTGAGGGTGGGGTTTTCCTCAAGCACCAGATTGGTGCTCATGGCCTTGCCCTGTCCATCGGTCATCAGATTCCCGCCGGTGTGGGTGAGAGGCATGGTGTAGTATTGGATTCCCAGATAATTGGCGATCACGGTGGGGATCAGGTTGTCATTGGGGCGGGGGCGGTTATAGGTGAAATCCACGATCTTCATCTGGGTGCCTTCCTCAAAGATGGTCCAGGGACCGTAATCCCTGATCCAGTAGGAATCTGAGGCGGCATTGATATAGCGGACGTTGGGCATGTTCACGCCATTGGAGGTCAAAGCAGAGTTGCAGGCGCTTTGGTTTGCCGTGGTTACCACCACATAGAGCAAGCCCTGGTTGGAGAGATCGGCGATCAGGGAATAGGGCAAGCCCACGGGATACCTGATCACGGCACCTTTGGCGGGTTCCCATTCAGCCACATAACGCGGCGCGGTGGGATAGGGATTCATTGGAGTGGTTACGGTGAGGCTGATGGGGACATTCAGGGCCGGATTGTTCACTGCATCGGAGAGGATAACCATGGTGTCGGTATAAGTGCCGTCTGCCAAACCTGTGGAATCGAAAGTGATCTGCAAGGTGGTGCTTCCGCCGGGCAGTATGGTGCCGGAAGTGAGATTCGAGCTATACCAGGGAGCCACTCTTCCGGTTTCCAGGGGTGCCAGGGTGAATCCAGTTTCCATCGATGGGGTGGAAGTTTCTCTTCCCTGCAGGCTCCAGGTGAGGGTCTGCTGTCCGCTGTTGCCAATGGTGAGGTTGCTCGTGGTGCTGAAGCCGCTGTCCACGAATTCGGTGAGGGCAGCCGGATTTACAGTGATATAGGGTGCATCCGGAGCAGGGGCTTGGAAGGTGAGAGTTACATTGGGGCGGTAGCTGGAGGTGGAACCGCCGGTGAAGACATTGGTCTGGTTGGCTGTATCGCTCCGCACATAGCGATAGCCATTGGTCACGGAAGTATATTGGACGGTTCCGGTGCTGCTCCAATCGGACACCAGGCCGAAGGCAGTGTCGATCACTATGTTATCATTGCCGTTCCATTCGAAGGGAGTGGAAAGGGTAAGCATCTCATATCCGCCCGCCACTGGCATATAGGAGGTGGCGCTATAGACCGTGGCCATGCCAGTGGAAGTGATCCAACTGGAGACATTGGTGGAGGTGGTGTGCTTCATGCGGATGATGAAGTTCGGCAAAGCCAGATTTGGCACACTGCTGATATAGAAGCCAACCTCAGTGATGGTAACCGGACCATACACTCCGGCGGCATTCAATTCCGCAGCGGTATAGACCGACTGGCCATGCAGGCTTTTGTAATAGATATTGATGGGGGCTCCGGCCGTGGTGGGGGTGGCGGAAGTGCCATTGCCGATCACCACAGTGGGCGGTGTGCCTACGGATATGGTTTGTTCATAATCTGTGCCATAGGCTCCTGCCGTGGCAGCAAAGACAAGCTCGGCAGGGGTTCCGGCGATCAGGGAAGGAGCAGCGCTGATGCTGAAGCTCAATTCGGTGGAAGCAGTGGAATTGATCGAAGTGAAATTTGCAACCGGTGTATTTATGGTGATTCCCGGAGTGAGGCAGGAAAGCGTTGCCGTTCCAGAGGGAGAGGCGGCACCACCGTTGTTTTCCAAAAGGATCGTTATCGTGGCGGTCTCACCCGGATCGAGCTGGCCATTGTTGTTCCCGCTGGGATCGAGGATGAGCATGGAGCCCAAGGAGAGCAGTGGGGCATTGAGCTGCAGGGAGAAATTGTGAGTCCAGACCTCTGATCCGCTGACCATGGTGATGGTGAACTGAGCCAGGGTGCCGTGTTCGATATCGGCAGCGATATTGATGCTGAAAGCATTGTTGATGGTGGTGGTTGCCCCGGCTGCCAGGGAGGCGATGAATTGGGTATTGTCAGTGATGTTTATTCCTGGAGTGGAACAGGTGAGGGTGGCTGTGATATTTTCCGCCAGGGTGGCGCCGATGTTTTCGAAGCTGACATTGAAACCGCCGGATTCGTTGTATTCGGGAAGGTTGTTGTTTGAATCAGCGTAGTCGGCTGCAGCAACGACCACATAAGGTCCCGTGCCGGGGATCTGCTGGATGGTTCCAACATAGGTTACCCGGTTCAAGGCAGTGGCGGTGATCGTATAGTTGATCGCGGTGGTGGGGGGATTGACCAGGCTGAGGGTTGCATTTCCGGCAGAATTGGTGTAACCGCGGGCATAGATGGTGTTGTTGTAGGTCAAAGCCACCAGGGAGTTCGCCACACCGGTCGAAACATTCACAGTGGTGGCACCGATGATGATCTGGGCGGGATGGGTGACGGTCATGGCCAGCGGAGTCTTGGAACGCACCGAGAGGGCTGCGTCGCCAAAGATATGCCAGGTCTTGAACATGTTCACACCATCGGAACCTGTGGTGTTGCCATAGACATCCATCATCTTGCAGCTACCGTTGTAGAACAGCCCGCCAGTGGTGAATTTGGCTTCGGCGACCAGGAGGTCAACGGTCTCATCCTGCGCCCGCATCGGCGAATTCCAGGATTGGTTGATGGAACTGGCATACATGGCAACCGCACCGCCATTGGCATTGCGCAGCCAGGCTTCGGCAAAACAGGTGATGGATACGAAATTACCATTTACACAAGCCACATCCTGGATGATGGGGGTCATATAGCCATTGGTGAGAGCGGAGGCATTGGTATTATTAAATCCGGTGGTGCTCCAGGCGGTGTTCGAACCATGGCCCACATAGTTCACAAAGCCGCGTCCGGCATTGATGCCTGTGGTAACCTGGGCGGCAGTGGCACCGGGATCGTAGATTTGGTCAACGACCGTATAGCCATAATTGAGCAGGTCAGTGCGGATCAGGTTCATATGCTGGATGTCGGATTCGCCCATATCGCCCAAAGAACCGCCTCCTTCAGCAGATGCTATGCCCATGGCACGGCTGAGCCAGGTGGCGGAGGTATTGGCATCGCGTTCATAAACGATGGCTTTGTTGATCTGTGCGGTAACCTGATCTACGGTCTCGGCGGAGAAGCGTCCGATGAAGATATCGGGATAGTTGTCCCCTCCGGCCACCAGAGAGAAGCTGGGATCGGATCCGCCCCCTCCCGAGGACAGCGAAGGTATCTGGGGCGCATCACCCACGATCTGGATGTAGGTGATGGTGTTATCGGCGTTGTAACGGTTTTGGATATAGGTTTGAAGCTGGGCGGCAGTGGTGCCGATGGACGACCATTCCACCAGTTCGGTCTCCACTCCCTTTTGCCTTTTCCAATTCACATAGGGCAGGATGGCGGCCATGTAATTTGTATGGCAAACCACGATCAGCTTGCCGAAGGAATCGTCAACCGGGACATAACGGAAATCCTGCCAATTGATGAAATGGTTCTCATAGATGGGCAGGAAGGCACGGGAAATGGTGTTGCGAGTGCCGGAATAGGCATTGAGGCTGTCCCAGCCGTCGCTATATACCCTGATCTTGTAGGAGGTATAGATGCGTAAGGTCTTGGTGAGAGGACTATAGGCGAAGGGAATTGTTCTGACCGTGATACCGCGCCAATCCCTCAGGATATAGGGATCGGAAAGCTCTGCGATATCGCTGGGATGAAATCCACCACTCTTGTAGATATCGCCAAAGGTGTAGGGGATAAGATCGGGATCCTGATCTCGGGTGATGATGCCGCGGGAAGGGGCAACCGGAAGTTCCAGATCCTGATATTGAATGTCATAGACCTGCAGACACATCAGGGCATTATCCGGGATGATGATGCTGCGGTTGAATACCGGCAACTCCGGCTCACCCAGTTCCTGGGTGATGCCTTCCTTGGGCAACCTGATCTGATACCAGAGGCTTCCCCCGATGGTAACGGGGATTCGTTCAAAATGGGAAATGCTATATTCCAGCACCGTCTCGGCGGCAGTGGAACTAAGCACCGACACCGAATTATCGGCATCGGTGAGTTTTACAATCTCGGTGGCGAAGACAGCTGTCACCAGCAGGAGCAGGGACAGCAGCAAGAGAAAGGATTTCATATAATCTCCAGTTTTCTTTTATGTTATCTCGATTTATTCATCAGGGTTTCCAGGTCTTTCATGCCCTTGGGGGAGGAGAACTTTTTCATCATCTTCTTCATGTCATCAAATTGGCGTAACAAGCGGTTGACCTCGGTTACGGAACGTCCGCAGCCTTTGGAAATGCGCAGGCGGCGGCTGCCATTGAGGATATCGGGTTTTTCCCGTTCTTTATCGGTCATGGACTGGATGATGGCTTCCACATGTTTGAGGGCATTGTCGTCTATTTTCAGATCGGCGGGAAGTTTGTGTCCCAAGCCGGGTATCATGCGGATGATGGATTCCAGGGAGCCCATTTTCTTGATGCTCTGCAGCTGGCTGAGGAAGTCGTTCAGGTTGAACTGGTTCTTCATCATCCGGCGTGCCAGTTTCTCATTTTCCCGGGCATCAGTGGCTTCCTCGGCTTTTTCGATCAGGCTGAGGACATCACCCATACCCAGGATGCGTGAGGCCATGCGCTCCGGATAGAAAACCTCCAGATCACCCACTTTTTCACCGACACCCACAAAGGCGACCGGACGTTCGGTGACCGCTTTGATGGAAAGCGCAGCTCCACCGCGGGCATCCCCATCCAGTTTGGTGAGGATCACAGCATCGAAGGCAAGTTTGTCATAAAATTCCCGGGCTACATTTACGGCATCCTGGCCGGTCATGGCATCGGCCACGAAGAAGATGTAATCCGGCTTGATGAAAGCCTTCAACCGGGCCACCTCATCCATCATCACTTCGTCGATGTGGAGGCGTCCGGCGGTATCGTAGATGAGCAGGTTGATAAAATCTTTCTGGGCCTGGCGGAGGGCGGAATCAGCGATCCGGATAACATCTTTGGTGTCTTCCGAAACCACAGGGATATCGATCTGTTTACCCAGAATTTTCAATTGGTCGATGGCAGCGGGGCGATAGACATCACAAGCAGCCAGCATCGGTTTGATGCCTTTCTTGCGATACATCAGAGCCAGCTTGGCGCAGGCAGTGGTCTTTCCCGAACCCTGCAACCCCACCATCATCACTTTGGTGAGTTTGTTATTATAGGCCTTGAATTCAAAGCCTTCAGTATCCATCAGGGCGATCAACTGCTCGTGGACTATCTTCACCACCTGTTGGCCGGGAGTGAGCGATTTCATCACTTCCGATCCCAGGGAACGCTTTTCCACTTCGATGATGAAGTTTTTTACTATCTTGAAATTTACATCGGCTTCCAAGAGCGCCAGACGAATCTCACGCATGGCATCCTTGATATTCTGCTCGGTGAGATAGCCCTTGCCGCGGATGTTGCGAAAGACTTTTTCAAGTTTGTCAGACAAGCTGTTGAACATTGGCGATACCGTTTATTTGCTGTGAATTGAGGGGGTTCTGAGGCTGGAGATGGCCGCGGAATAATCGTTGCTGCCAAAAATATAGGAAGCCGAAACCAGGATGTCTGCCCCGGCGGAGATGACTCCAGCCGCGTTGGCGGCAGTGATGCCCCCATCCACCTGGATCAGGACAGACTGGTTCATTTCAAGTGTCATTCTCTTGAGTTGCCTGATCTTGTCCAATACCGCCGGGATAAAGGATTGTCCCGACCAACCGGGATTCACGCTCATCAGCAGAACATAATCCAGATCGGGCAGCAGACACTCCAAGGTGGAAACAGGGACTGCGGGGTTGAGGGCAATGCCTGCCTTTATCCCCAGGCTTTTAATGCGCTGGACCAATCGATGGCTGTGGAGATCGCATTCCTGGTGGAAGCTGATCCAATTCACTCCGATCCGGGCAAGTTCATCTATATGGCTGGCGGGATTGGTTACCATCAGATGAGCATCCAGGGGCAATGTAGTGAGCTCCTTGACGCGTTTGATGACCGGATAGCCAAAGGTGAGATTGGGCACATAATGGCCGTCCATGATATCCAGATGGAGGATATCGGCGGTGCCGAGCTGAGCCAGCTCTTGTTCCAGGTTTCCAAAATCGCCGGAGAGAAGGGATGGCGCGATCAAGGGATGCTTCATATCAGCTTCGGATCAGAAATATGATCTCTTTGATCTCCTCTTTTGTTTTTGCTTTGCAGGCTTCAAGTATGCTCTGTTTATGCAAAAACAATTCCTGTAGCCAAGAATTGTTTTGAACCGCCACATAGAGCACTCCCTTCTGAAACCGGCAAGGATACGATTTGGCAGCCAGCAGCTCTCCCACCACATCTTTCCAACATTGATAAAGCAGGATGAAGCCCCGGTATTTGTCACCCCCGATGCGTACAATCACTTTGCTATATAGATGAGATACTGACTTGAAACCCATTACTTTTTTCCGAAAGAGCCAATAATCATCTTAAGTGCCTCATTCCAAGTGTGTTCAACAGACCCATAGTGCCTATCTCTGGATGACTTCCTGTCTGCTTGTTTTACCGTTGCCATGTACTTGGGGGGAGATTATAAGGAGATTCCGGGGAAGGCAGCGAGGTGAAGACAAGTGGCCAAATTCTACTCTGATCATTTCTCAACAACAAACCAAGGGGGCATTGATCTATGGGCAAAAATCTTCATTAACAAAAAGGGAGCCATGGCAACCTTCAGGCAAGACAGCATCACTGTATCAGCCTGCTGGTGTCATGGCTCAAATGGGTTTTTTTACTCTTTGGCAGCGGTTAGTCTTTCTTCCGGATCAAGCTGTTGGCATTGAAGATCAGCAACAGGCAAAGCAGGGAAGCCAAATAGGCACCAGCGATGGCAGTAGTGGTTTTATCCGCCATGGTGACCAATAAGCCGGGTAGAAAGGAAGCCACTATGATCAAGAGATACCCCACCACCCGCTGGCCCAGTTCTGAACCCTTACGGTTGATCAGATGAAGGGCAATCAGCATCAAACCGGCAAACACGATCACTCCCAGCAACGAGAGGATCAAAAACAATGCCAGTCCGGCTTCGGGCAGCTGGATGAAATTTCCTTTCCACGCTATCCAAAAGGGCAGAAGGATTGCCAACCCAGCCAAAACAGCAGCCAGGATGGTTTTCAGAATTGGATTGGAAGATGTCAATTCACTATGCCGCTGCCGGTTCTTGACCGATAGCCAGATCAACACCGAAATCGCTGTGATCAGCACCGCCCAAACCGGTATCCACAAGGGATTGTTCATCAATCCGATCAGAGACAGCACACCGATGAATACGACCACCGAAATGATCTGCATGATCCTCATCGCTGTCGAGCTGGTTCCGGTTCCTTCCCGGTTGGACACGGCAGTCCGGTGCAGAAAATAGATCACGGCAAAGACGATGGTAAAAAACACGGCAAAGATTGGCAGCATGATCGGATTTCCAATTCCAATCAATGAAAACAGGCCGATCATCACCAGGATTGCCAAGATTCTCGGAATTTGATAGAGGGTATTGTTCATTTTATACTCCCTAGATCATAATTCATCATCTGGGTCTGATTGTTCCACATCCAGATCGGAAGCAGAATCCTCTTCCAATGGCTCATCAACGGTTTCTTCCTCTGTTTCGGGGAGAGGCTCATCCGTAATTTCCTCTTCCTTGCCTTCCTTGTGGACATTTATCTGCAGATCGGCGATTATGTCTTTATGCAAACGGATCTGAACTGTCGCTTCGCCAAGCTCCTTGATGTGCTTATCCAGTAGCACTGCAGATTTGTGAATCTCCACACCATGGCTTAGGAGTTCATTGCAGATGTCCGTTTCAGATACCGAACCGAACATGTGGTCGCTCTCATCAACCTTGCGCGTAAAGTCCAGTTTCAGAGAAGCGATCTTGGTGGCGAGCATTTTGAGCTCATTGAGCTGTTTTTCTTCTTCCTGGGCAGCCGAAGCTTTAAGGGCACCCAGTTTTTTCAGGTTTTGGGGGGTGGCATATAGTGCGAAATTACGGGGTACCAGATAGTTTCTGGCAAAGCCGCGTTTCACAGTGACCACGTCCCCCTTGTTTCCAACTTTTTCTATGTTTGAAAGCAGTATCACTTTCATGCGGTTGTTCCTCCATTGTTTAATTTTCTGAGATCAAGCCATAAATCGGCAAAACCAAGCAATGCGATCAGGATGCCGTTCAGGGACAGCAATATGATCAACAGCACCATGATCAGTTTGCTTGGGATCAATCGTGAGAGATAATGGACCAATACACCAATGCCCTGAATAAATGGGATCAGGGACAAGGCGATCAGCAAATTCAGAAAGACCGGCTTGAGCAGTGGCACCAGATATAGCGGCAATACTAACAGGATCAGCAGGTTATAGTATTTGGGGAAGCTGAGCCGGCTCCAGATAAAGGGAATACCATTCAGCAACATGAACAGGAGAAATCCCAGAAACAGAGCGGTCAACTGGGGCAGGATCCAACTGGCAGGAAGGATCTGACGCATCAAAGCCAATGAATTGCGCATCTCCGGTCGCTCATAGAGCTGGGGCAGCAATCGGTTCAGTTCAGCCATTGCCTGCTCACTTTGCAGGGTAAGAAATTTGCCAAAGACCAGGTGACGTAAGATACCATAGATGATGATACTGATCGCTGCCAGGGTGAAGGAAGCACTGAGGCTTCTCTGGTTTCGCAAAGCCAGCAAGAATATGATGGAGGCAAAACCAACTCCCCAAACAGCATCCGAAGCTGAAACGATCAATGTCTGTTCAGAACGGAAGGCCAGCGCCAACAGAGCCGGCGCCACAAAAAACAGCGCCATGGCATTGAGAGGATTGCTGATGCTGTAACGCAGGCTCACACCGCTGTAGATCATCATCAGGATCAAGCCGATCAAAGGGTTCAGGGTGGCTAGCGCACCCAAAACCAAAGGCAGAAAACCCACTACTCGATCACATAGGGTATCAGCGCCATCTGGCGGGCGCGTTTGATCTCGGCGGTCAGGCGTCTTTGATGTTTGGCACAGGTTCCGGTGATCCGTGCGGGATCGATCTTACCGACATCAGACACGAATTGACGCATAAGCTCGATGTTCTTGTAATCGATCTCGATCTCAGCATTGGCACAAAAGCGGCAGTATTTTCTGCGGGTGAATCTTTTTTTTCTATCCGTTACTATCATTTATGATCTCCGATATCAAAAGGGAACATCGTCAGCGGTAGTCTGGGCTGCCGGTTGGGGATGCTCTTCGGGCAAGGGAACCTCATCTTCGGCAGAGGCTTCGCCTTCAGCGCGGGGTTTCCATTCCAGGAAATGAATGT
Source organism: uncultured Candidatus Cloacimonadota bacterium (assembly GCA_964631665.1). Classification (GTDB taxonomy): domain Bacteria; phylum Cloacimonadota; class Cloacimonadia; order Cloacimonadales; family Cloacimonadaceae; genus Syntrophosphaera. The sequence goes on from CAZVXK010000010.1 coordinate 11,131, forward strand.
ACTCGGCGATGATCTCAAACACCTTGCGGTTGATGTTATTGGCATCCACATAACTGCGGGTTTCGATCCTGCCTTCGACCAAAAGGGCACTGCCTTTATGGGCTTGTTTGCTGACGCTTTCCGCCCAGTTTGACCAGGCAACCACATCCACATAAATGGTGGACTGCTGCCATTGATCGGATTCGTCTTTGAACCTTTTATCCATGGCCACTGTGAAGCGGATCACCGGAGTGCCTTTGGGGGTGAAACGAAGTTCAAGGTCGTGAGTGATGCGGCCGCTGATGAATACTCTGTTCAGTCGGGGTAATTTTAAATCTGCCATGATTCCTCCTATTCGCCACGGGCGACGAACATGTGTCTGAGAATGTTCTCGTTCAAGGTTAGTTGCTTCTTTGCTGTTTTCACCGAGGTGGATTCCAGTGTAAAGTAATTCACATAGTAGTATCCTTCCTGCAGCTTGTTGATGGGATAAGCCAGCATGCGTTTTCCCCAGGGATCGGTTTTGATGATTTCGCCACCGTTATCCCTGATCAGAGCAAGGATACTGTCATTGAGGGCATTTGCCTCGTCGGCATTGAGCTTAGGTGATATGATCACCATAAGTTCATAGTTTTTGATCATTTATCCTCCTTTGGACAGATGATTCCGGAGTGCGTGACCCCGGAATAGGATTGTTTATGTTTGCTATACTCATCCAGCATAGCGTTAAAATCACTATTTACATAGACATCAAGCAGCTTGCATACCTGATCCAGAGCTGGTTTCATGAGCTTCTCTTCCTCAGAAGAAAAAGTGTCCAAGACATAATCCCTGGCACTGGAATCGTTCCGGCCAATTCCGATGCGGATGCGTCGGATCTCGTCAGTGGCATATTCCAGCAGAGACCCCATACCATTGTGACCGCCATCACCTCCACCACTTCGGATGCGGATGAATCCCAAGGGAAGCTCGATATCATCATAGACGGCCAGAACATCATTGATCTTCCAACGATTCTGCGCTTCAGCCAAGGCTATCCCTGAGCGGTTCATATAGGTGTTTGGCATTATCAGATAGGTTCCTGCATGTTTGATGAAGTCAAACAGGAAGTCATGGGTGAAATTGAGCTCATGCTGCTTTGCCCATTGCTTCAGGCAGAGAAATCCGGCATTGTGGCGGGTCTTTTCATATTCTTTGCCGATGTTTCCCAATCCGATGATGAGCTTCATTGCTCATGTTCTTCGGTAGGTTCGGCAGCAGGGACAGGTTCAACGGTGACAGGGGCTTCAACCTTCTTGGCATGAACAACGATCAGGGTGACATCAGAATGATCTTTATACTGCCATTTTCCTTGGGGAAGGTCCTTGATATGCAATGATTCCCCCACATTCAGAAGGGAGACATCAAGATCAATTCCGTCCGGAACATCTTTGGCCAGGCAGGAGATCTTCACTGTTCTCTGAATGATGTCGCTGAAGCCACCTTCTTTGTTGCCAATCGGTTCTCCTATGAAATGGACGGGAACTTCGAATTCCATTTCCACTGCAGCAGGCACGACCATGAAATCCAGATGAAGGATATTGCGGTCAACCGGATGAACCAGTTTATCCTTGAGGATGGTGTGGTAGGTCTTTCCGTTTAGGTTCAGCTCATAAAAAGCCAGCTCGTTAAAGCTCTTTTTATAGCATTGCATGAATTCGCCTTGTTTGACTGCGATGGGTTGGGACTCGATCGAACGTCCATACAGGATGGCAGGGATCATACCGGCAGTCCGTAAAGCGGTTAGTTCACTCTTTTTGGTGGTGGTTCTTTTTTCAGCAGCGAGAGTAAATATCATTTATTCCTCCAATTACTTTTTCTATCTGAATAAGATACTCAGGGATTCTTCGATGTGGATTTTCTTAATGGCGATCGCCAGCATCTCGGCAATGGAAAGCTGGACGATCTTTGTGCACTTCTGAGCTTCTTCGCTCAAGGGTATCGTGTTGGTGATAAAGAGTTTTTCTATCGAAGATGCTTCCAGATTTCTGACTGCGTTACCTGACAAGACTCCATGCGTGCAGGCGGCATAGATACAGCGTGCACCCTGTTCTTTCAGGACTCCTGCCACTTTGATCAGGCTGCCGCCAGTATCGATGATGTCATCAAATAAGATGGCGGTTTTATCGCATACATCTCCGATAATGTTGAGCAACTCGGCTTGATCGTCGTTGCCACTGCGGCGTTTGTCACCGATGGCCAGACTGCAGTCCAGCCTCTTGGCCAGAGCACGGGCTCGGTTGGCACCTCCTGAGTCGGGAGAAACCACCACAATGTCGTCCATATTCATGCTCTTGAAAAAGCGGGCAAAATATGGAATTGAGAACAAATGATCAACCGGGATATTAAAAAAACCCTGGATCTGCTCAGCATGAAGGTCGACGGTAATCACCCGGTGGGCACCGGCAATAGTGATTAGATCTGCAACCAACTTGGCAGTGATGGGAACCCGGGGCTGATCCTTCTTGTCCGATCTGGCATAGGCATAATATGGTATTACGCAGTTTATCCGTTGGGCTGATGCACGCTTGAGGGCATCGATCATGATCAGCAGGTCGATTAGGTTGTCATTGACAGGACGGCAGGTGGGCTGGATCACAAAAACATCAGCGCCACGGACGTTGTCATTTATCTTCACGAAGGATTCGTCGTTGGCAAATTTGAATAGTTCTATATCTGCCAGAGGGATACCCGCATAACGGGCCACTTCCTCGGCGAGTGACCGGTTTGCCTTACCTGTGATCAATTTAAGCTTGGCATACACTTTGATACTCTTTCCTTGATATAGTTCTAACTTTCTTTGTCCAAAAACCTAAGCGGTTAAAATTCTCCTGGCATTTGTTCAATGACTGTCGATCACCGAATATACCAAAACAGGTGGGGCCACTGCCGCTCATCATGGCAATCTTGGCGCCCTGCTGTTCAAATTGATGAATAATCTGATCGACTACTGAATAGACAGATCTGATTCCAACTTCAAGACGGTTGAAGCAGCTGTTCTCTATTTGTTCCCGATTAAAGGAACGCCGTTCTGATGGCTCAGGAATCTCCACTCTCTGATAGGCCTCAGTACTGGTAATCTGCAAATTGGGATTAACCAATAGGACATTATCGATCAGGATATCCTCACACGTGGTTATCCTTTCTCCACGGCCGCTGCCCCAAGCAGTACCTCCATCTAGGAAGAAGCTAATATCACTACCAAACCGGGCAGCGATATCAGCTTGTTCTTGTGGGCTGAGATTCAAATCCCATGACTGGTTAAGCGCAAGTATGGTAATAGCTGCATTACTGCTTCCACCACCCAAACCAGCGGCAACGGGTATCTGCTTGTCCAGATATATATCCACTCCCCAAGGTGTCTTGGTTTGTCCTTGTAAATGAACAGCAACCTGAGATATGAGGTTATCCTCATCCACCATTTCTGGCAGATTTGACCACAATTTTATGCCCGGTTTTTTTGTCAAAGTATATCTGATCGAATCACACAGATCTATGGTGCAAAGAAGCGTTTCAATCTGGTGATAATTATCTGGAAGTTTGTCCCATACCTCAAGAAATAGATTTATTTTTGCGTAGGAAGCGCATAGCATTTTTCTTCTGCTTTTTGGGGATCTCTTCACCGTAATAGTAGTAATAATAGTAGTAATAGTAGTAATAATTCTGCTTGTTATAATACCTTTGGACGTAGATGCTGTTGACTATGATGCCATCAATGGAGGCATTGATATTTTCCATCAATTCCTTGGTGCGTTTGATGATGCCTTTTTCGGTGAATCCACAGCGCACTACTATGAAGGTGAGGTCAACCTTTTTGGTGAGGATCAGGGCATCGGTAACTGCGACAATAGGGGGTGTGTCGAAAAGTATATAATCATAGCGGCTTCTCAGGTCTTCAATCATTTTGTCCGTGCGAGTTGATGAAATGAGCTCAGATGGATTGGGTGGGACAAATCCACTGGTGATTACATCCAGATTGGGAATTCCTGAAGGTTTCAGAACTTGTTCTATACTGACATCGGGATCGATCAGATAATCGCTGAGTCCGTTTTCTTTTTCCACACCGAATTTGTTATGGATCACCGGTCTGCGCATATCCATATCGATGAGGGCAACTTTGCTGTTCATTTGTGCCAAAGTGATCGAGAGATTAACAATGGTAGTAGATTTTCCTTCTTTTGGACCTGAGGATGTGATCAGCATGGTAGTGCTTCCGGCAGGTTTCTTAGCCAGAATGTTCGTTCTCAGGGTACGGTATGATTCTGCAATTGGTGATTTGGGTGCGTAATGGGAGACCAATTGCATCAATACAAAGTGAAGCGATTTGCTCAATTGTTCTTTATTCTCGCCTTCAGCTTGCTCGATCATGGTATTGAATTCCTGGATACGGGATTCAGATTCCTGGATCATGGGAATCGTGCCGACAATTGGCAGACGCACAAAGTTCTCCATATCTTCAAGAGTGCGCAGCTTGGTATCCAGAGAATGCACTAAAAAGGCAGCACCAACTCCCAAGCCCAATCCAAGGATGATTCCCACCAGCATATTCATGGAAACGCGTGGTTTAATGGGGGCACCTGGACGCTCTGCATAATCGATTATTCGAATATTGCCTACTTTTGCCTGTTCTGCTATGCGGGCATCCTCATATTTCTCCATCATGAAACCATAGATCTTCTCGTCCAAGGTCATGCTGCGCATCAGACGAGCCAGCTCAAGTTCTTTATCGGGGATTGTGATTATTCTTTCTTCATACAGCTCTTTGGTTTGAGCTAATCCATTGACAAGGGTGCGCGCCATCTCAAGCTCAACATTTGCCTGAATGATCTTACTCAGGAGATCATTACGAACTGCAAGTGGATCCTTATTCAATGAGATGGACACGAATTTACGGATTTCAACATCCAGAGTGGCTTTGGTTCTGGCAAGCTCTTCCTGTAAAAGTCTCATCTGAGGATGATCTTCCTGATAGTTCTCATTAGTGCGGAGCCGCGCAATCATGGCTTGGGTATTGGTAATCTGTTTGCGTAATTCTTCTATGTATGGTGCTTGTAATACATTTTCCACTTGGGTGAGCAATGAATCCTGATCCCTTAGCTGACTTCGTAGTAGGTCTAAAGTCCTGGCTTTGACTGCCTGATCGGTCAATGCAGATTCATATTGTGCTTCGATCTCTGAGGACTGCTCAATCCATCTTATCGTTGTTTCAGATAGTTCAATTAACCGATTGTCATTTTTAAAGGCACGAAGGTCATCCTCTGATATCTGTAAGCGACGGGAGATCAGATCGAGTTGTTCACCAAGAAATTCACGGATTGTAGTAAATTCCAATCGGGCAAACTGAGTATTTTGCTGTTGAACTGCTTCAGCAATGGCATTAGCTGCAGCCATTGCTTCTGCTTGATTGGTTGACTCAAAGGATAAAGTAAGAATATCCGTATCCCTTTTGGATTCAACTTTGACTCGACCCAATCTGCCCGCAGGATTTCCCGATGCACTGGCAGGGAATGATTCCCATTCCGGGTATTTCTTCATTATCTCCCATGCTGCGTTTAAAATTGGTTTGCTACGGATCTGCTCGATTTGATTGTTGATTGTGTTTTTTCCCGTACCTTGTCCAGTTAAAAACAACATATCAACTCCGGTACTTTGATTTTCCAAAAGGATCCGTGATGTTGCTGAATAAATTCTAGGTTGCCTGGCAGTATAGACGATCGTAAGCGCCAGTGTAATCACAAACACCAGCACTATCAGATATCTGTATTGCAGTATTATGCGTAGATAATCAGAGAGTTTGATTTCTTCTTGTTGTGGAGTCAGGGGTCGTTGTTCCATTGATGCCACCCTATTTAAGATTGGAGATTACGGTATATACACTGATAACTACTGCGACCTTGGAAAGGAAGTCAACTACTTTACTGAAAGCGTAAAAGATGGTGCCAGAGACAACAATGGTATCACCTGGTTGCAACCTGAGATCATAGATGGTTTTTTCGGTTTCCAGTCCAGTTTCAGGATCCCTTTCCTTGGTGATTTTGGAGGATGTTGCCAGATATTTATTTTCTGCTGATTCCATATACTTCTTGAAGTTGATCCAGATTATTTCAGGTTCCGATTCAGTTTCCAAGCTTGTATTTACCGGGCGGATGATACGGATTTTGGTCAATTTGGCATCTTCCTTGGGGCCTCCAGCCAGGGCCAGCAGTGTCAGAAAATCGGTATCATCAGGCACTAAATACAGGCCCGGTTTACTAACCTGACCAAGAATATATATATTCATTTTCAGCTTTTCAGCACCGCTACGGCTTCCTTCATAGGAATAAGCCGATATACTGCTGGAAGTGATTATTGTAGTTCCGTCTTGAGCATATACACTCAGAAAGAACACTGTCATTAGGAGCAGTAGAAGTATCTTCTTCAATTTGTCCTCAATTTTACTATTTTAAGCTATCTTTCTTAGTTAGTGTTTTACGTCAAGACAAATCTGTATCAACAAAACACACAACCAGTTACCCTCATTCAGGAAATCTGTGCTTGACTTCAACGAGCCTCAAATCATCGATTCGGTGAGCTTATTACCGCACCGGTCATTGTATATGTACAATACGTTCAAGGGATTCCGAGCCCATGAACATCTGCATTTCCTCATCCCAATCAAGTGCGTCCACTCTCCAGCGCAGGCTTTGTCCAGAATACTGCATGGCAATATTGACAGGTATTGTAATCGACAGAGGATCATCCTCGGTTGCAACCACAAAATCCTGATGCCAGATGTAATTGTAGTTTTCGTCGAATAACAACAATCTGTAGGTTGAGGCGAAACCACTTCGGTTCCATAGGAAACTGGCTCCAATGGGGGAGATGGTTTGATTGTTCTCAGGTGACAGCAGGATACATTTTCCCAATAGGGCATAGGATACTGTATCCGACCTTGCTACATTTCCTGAAAAGTCCACCAGATCAATGAAATAGGAATACCAGGTACGCTCATTAAGCTGGGTTTGACTGTCCACATATTGAATGGCAGTGGAACTGATGGAATCAATTAGAACTGGATTGGTATCGAACTGGTCATAGCGATAGATCTTGACATGACTCAGGTCTGTATCAATAAATGGATTCCAGATCACCCGGATCCAATTACCATCGGGAACAGCATCGATTCCATTGTTATCTTCATTCAGGATAATCTGTTGGCCATTATACATCACAGGCGGGTCACCGGTGTTTCCCAGATGAGGTATCAAAGTTGGTGGGTAAGGAGGGATTTTGTCCTTTTCATCCTCATCCTGACCGGCACAGGCAGATAAGATCAGCAGTGATATGATGATGGCAATAATCGCGTATATTTTCATAACATCTCCATCAGAAACTTACTCTCAATCCCAATCTGTTGGTAATCCCGACGGGATTGGTAAGCAGTGCATAGTCCAGATTGATGCCATAGAGTTTTACAGTGGCTCCACAGGTAAAATTCTTATCATAATACCCCAGGCGCAATCCACCTTTATCGGCATAACTCCATTGCAGACCAAAATGAGAACTTCCTTCATACACATAATCACGATCATAAGCAAATATCACCTCGGATTTCAATGGTGGAACCGGCTGGCTAACTGCAATACCCACCTTGGTATTGAATAAAACCTCATCTTTATGCTCAGACACGGTGTCCCAGGTAATATCGGTTCCCGAGATATCCTGCAGATTAAATCCCACATGGAGGTTTCCTAATTCCTCGACATCAAAGATAACTGCCAGATCGGTTTTCATTTTGAACCCAAAATCAAGTCCAGTTCCAGTTCCTTGATTATCCAACATATCACGTTTGATGAACTTTACGTTGCCACCGAAATAGAAATCGAAGGGAACCTCAAAGAAGAGCCAACCCATATTTGCCTTATATTGCAGATGTTTGGCAAAGGCAAATTGGTAGAGGTCATCCACACTTTTAAATTTCCCATCTGGGTTTCCGGACAAGTGCAAAGAACTGTCATTGATACGCTGATCCACATTGGTTCCGATCAAGTAGGATTCGTCGAAAATCGGGATATCGGATATGGTTAAACGTGTTATATTCAGCCCAATCGTTACACCATTAGGCAGGGGCTGGCAGAAGCTGATGTTATCATATGAAGCTAACCCGCCATAGAGGAATGCATGCATGGCGGCTACCTCGGAATCTCTGATCTGGGCAATTCCGGCGGAATTCCAATAGATCGCAGAACCGTCATCAGCCAAGGCAGAGAAAGCACCTCCCATTCCCAGCGGTCGTACACCCGCTCCAATCATCATGAAATCTCCGGCATATTTCCCGGCAGGTAAGGGGGCACTACTTAGTGCAGCCAATGCAATAATTACTATTATTCTGGTTTTCATAATATCCCCCTATTTCAGAATAGCCATTTTCATGGTTTTTTCGATTTTCTGGTTTCCCTTGCGGGCAACCAGTCTGTAGAAATAAGTCCCATTTGCCAGAGTAAAACCAGTATCATCCTTACAATCCCACCCATACAAAGTTCGCGGGAATTCATGATAACCCACGCCAGTGGGTAGGTTATTGAAGGTCTTTACCAGTCTGCCTGATACGGTATAGATTTTGATCATTACTTCATCGGCATCATCGGTGAGCACATAGGTGAACCGGGTTCTCCCATCGTTTTTAGGATCTTGTGCTCTGCCCAATACTGGATTGGGATAATTTCCAATGTTTCTCACATCGAAAGTCTCGTTTACTATGAATTGGATCTCACGGGAATTGAAATTACCATTTACATCTTTACAATCAACCACCAAGGCATAATTGCCCTTGGATAGGTTGAGCTGATACTTGATGGGGATACGATTGATGTTATCAAGGTTGATGGAAGTTACGAAATCTTGTGAAGGAACCTGATTTCCATTCAGGAAGAGCTTGATTGAATTGTCAAAAACATCAATACCATTGGCATCGCTCAGTAACAGTGAGATAGTTCCAGTACCGGAAACATAACCCCCAATCGTGAATTCCTGATCCTGGACATTCACATCGATTGACGGACGAATGCGGTCCCGATTACGATAAATCGTATAGATACCCTGCTTGGCTACCTCGAACACCACCTTGTTTTCTGTGGTGGAGATGTTCCCTCCCTGCAGGATCCATTTTCTGCCAGAACCATCCCAGCGGTAGATCTTGTATGAGTTCTCGCTCTCATAGGTTTGGGTGTTTTCGTCTTCTGCGCTATAGAAAAAAGTTAACTTGAATCTTTTTCCGTTGATTAGGGTAGAGGAGGAATCCACCAAAGCAGCATTGAGTGTTCTGATCTCATAAGCCAGTGAAGCATCGGATGTTCCAGCAGCATCGGCTGATAACATCACAAGAGGAGATATATCCGGTTGATTATTGGCGGTTAGATTTCCAGCATTAGACAGTGAAAACATGGCTGTTTGACCTGCTGGTACAAGTCCCGAAGGTATTTCACAGATCAGATTGTTATCCAAACTATTGATCAGAGCTCCATCGCTGCCCACACCATGAAAATTGAACGAAGTGGTTAGACTGATCATATTGTTGGTATTATAGAACAGGTGCCATTCAGGGAAGGCGTTTGACCAGTTGGCACGTACTTCAAAGGTGATCAATCCTGAATATAATCCAGAGAGAGGGATGCTTTCCCAGCGCTGCTCATTTACTTCAAAGGGAGGGAGGTCCTGAGTGCTGAAGAGAGTTTGGGTGCCCCCCACCGGCATTGTATACAACCTGAGATCAGTTGTTATTGAAGGTCCATCCCCTACATTTCCGATCAGAACCTGCAGTTCCAAGTTCTCATTGCTGGCTTCCAGCCGGATATCTCTAAGGAACAGGTCCGGACCCCGTGTTACATGGCTGTATAAAAATGACTCATTAATTCCATTTGCCGTGGTAAGGATGTATTTGTAAAAGATCTCCTTACCTGTTCTTTGAGGGGCGAGCTTTCCTACAGTGATGTATGCATTCTGAATCTCAGGATGAGCCTGCATGGGCAGGGTTACCCAAGTTATATTGGTTCCCGCACTATCTGTCCTGACTTTACAGGTGAGGGAGATGATCTCTTCATTACTGAACACCCGTGCAATAAAACCCACGGAATCCGACCAGGCAGGGCTTGCAGGGCTAGTGGCATGATGCAATATGGCTGCGGTCCCCACACCAAACAATGATGTGCCCACATACTCGTTGGTGTTGGAATATCCCGCCACATATACGATGCGGTTATATATGGAATCACCTGCTGCTGGAACAACATAGGTGGCATTGAAATTTCCATTGATCACCGGAAGGTCGAAGGGGATGTTCACTATTTTCTCATTCATTTTCATCACGTAAAGACGAGCCGCGCTAACATCGGTGGGAAATACAGCATTAACCCTGAGAGTATCTCCTGGCTGAAGTACATAACTTTGAGCTGAAACAGGAATACCGCTGGTGGGCTTAAGAGTTTTGGTCAAGGGATCTCCCAATAGTGAAGCTCCGTTTGTAAGAGCATATCTGGCTGCGGTGGATGAAGTTGTTGTATAAAATCTGGCCAACGCAAACTGTAGCGCTTCTCCCAACGATGGGAAGTCATGTTTGAATAATGCCTCAGTAAAAGCCAGCCCCCAATCCTCATCCTGATCGAGATAACCCAATCCGCTGAATCCCAATGATGCGATAGCCCCCTTATTAGGCTGCAAGACCAAAGCTTCACTGATCGAGGCTGCGCCGTTGGTGTCAAACGCTGAGGCATAACAAGCCAGACTGAGCACGATCGGATAGGTTTGATTGTTCAGTGTGGCAACATCGTTGAAATTGAACAGGTTATAATCTGCCCAGATCCGACCTCCACCGTGACCCATGAATTGTAGATACTGAGTTCCGGTGTTGATGGCGTCTTTCAGGTTGAAAGTACCGCCGAAATAATCCGGCATGGAGATTCGTGAACCTGTATATACTCTGGTTACCCGATAATATGAGGGCACATTCTTGCGTTTGATTCTTTCGGATTGTTGACCAAAGATATCCGTTACATCGGTGATCTTACCACCCGAGGAAAAAGTCAGATGGCTATTCCACAGACGATTGGTCATGGGATTATTATGATACTGAGAAGCTTTTTCGGCATAAGCCAGAATCTGATCTGGCTTCCATACTCCGATTCGTGCAATTGATATATCCGGTACAACATCGTTTCCCACTATGCATGCATACCAGTTGTCACTGGCGGTGGCACCGTGTTTATATGTCCAGATTTTTTTAACCGGGATCAGGGCATACTGGCGCGAGGGGCTGTTATCCCGCTCATCGTCAATGCCTTCCCCCAATAGAATGACATGCTTCAACTGTGGCGATGACCAGTTGTTATAGGCATAGGCAAAAAAGTCCTTGAGTGCTTCTGCCGACCTGATGCCATGATTGAATTCATCAAAGATATCCTGATAATCAACCTTGGCGACGGCATAGCCCTTGCTTTCCCATAAACCGGTCAGCAGATCGGTTCCTTCAGCTTCCAGAAAATCAGATCGGGTTACCAAAATCACCTCAGCCTGATTATTGGGATTCTTCAGGTCAGAGGGAAGGTCGAGCCGCATTAGTTTGGGAGTCCTTTTCTGGCTTTCGGTAACCGCATAATACTTCACTGCTGTTGATGCAACGCTATCTTGCAGGGTCACCGTCCAGGGTGCCATACCTTCCAGATTGAAAGGTTCGATCTGGCAACTGTTGAAGATGCTTGATCCGATCTTATACACAGAGATATCGCCGCTGCTGAAACCCTCCACCTGGAATTGATACAGTCCGGCAGGCCGGTTTGAGGGTTTGGAAAATTTGATCTTGTCTTCATCAGTCTTATATTGGCGCCAATAGGTCAGCTCCAAATAATCCAGAAGCACCTGCTCTCGATCTCCGGATACGGTATTTCCTGAGAGGCTGATATACATCTGGTTGCTGCCATGACGCAGAAAGGAATTGGGAATGGGATTCTGATTGTAAAAGATCTTTTCGGTCTGGCCAACCCAGGTATGGGTGTTGATCATGGCCTGATTGATGCGCACCGAAGCTTCGTGGTCATATTGCCCAGGGATCAGAGTCTCAGAATAGGTCAGGCCAAACAACGCCACCTTCGCACTGGCTGTCCGGATCGTGCTGTCGATCGGGTATTGCAGATCAAAGGAAACGATATCCAGATTGGGTGCGCTGATTTTCTTCCAGAACCACACATCTTCCCGGTAGTATTCAGGATTCAATGCTGTCCATCCTCTCCCCAGTTTATCCATCACCAGCTGCTCTTCAAAGTGAACCGTATGTTCATAGGCATCGGGGAGAATATATTGTGCCGGATTATACACGATCAATCCGCCATTCTCGACTGCCATTCGAGCGCCCAGGCCATTTTTCAGATACAGAGTATAGACGTTTTCAGCGGTGTAGTCGTCCGAATAGCCGGTATCGCCATAATGCCGGTCTCCAAAGAACTCGAAATAGTCATTGCTGTTGAAAATTCCGTCCGATTCACCCTGGAAATGAATGGGAACGCTTCCGTTTTCATCTAATAGCTCCAAATACCTTGGATCAACGCTGTTCAGCTGCCAGGCCATCTCTACACCCAAGGAATCTGTCATCGCATTGATCAGATCGTTCAACATGGAGTAAGTGATCTTGTAAATGCCTTCCTGATCAACCACAAACTGGATTGCATTGACAGCGGTAGTCCCATTCTTGGGCGCTTCATAGCTATGATCCCGGGTTTTTTCCAACCGCCAGGAATAGGAGGAAGCATTGTTCAGGAAAAAGGAATCCCCTGCCAGGTCGATCGGATTTTCACTTCCAGTCCAGTTTTTGGGAGAAGTCTTACTACCATGAATGCCAACCCGGATGGAAAAACTGGTGTTCACTACCAACTCCTTGCTGGCAGGGCGATACTGGAAGGGACTGATCTGCAGTGATGTGAAACGCCGGTCACCGATGAAGGCAGCTTCACCTTGCGTAACAATATTCAGGGGATAGAGCTCATTGCTGCGGTAGATGCGCGGATCCTGATAAAATATATAATCCACCTGTTCATCCTCGAGCAGCATCTTGTATCCCGGTTTCAGATTGATATTCCGGATCACTGTATTGTTTACATTGCTGATCTGGATACTGATAAAGCCATCTACCGGAATGGCGATCGCTTCTGAAAACATCCTCAGCTCCGGATACCCCTCTTCGGATTCCACCATGCCATATTCGCAGCTTATGCGATGCCAGGTTCCCCCGTTGATGCTTTCGTGGGTGATCTCATAATCGGGTAGCTTGAACTCCAGCAAAAGCTCATCGGGGCTTTCACTGATGACCGTAATCGCCGCTCCTGCCAGCAGAACCGGCAGCAGCAAGGTTATGATCACGATGTATCTTATCATGGGCATTCCACCTTTAGATAATGTTGTTCCGCAACGATATATCGTTACGGAAGGTTTTTCCATGGAAATGAACCGCCTGCACATCCCGATAAACAGCTTCCCGGGCTTCCTCCAAGCTTGAACCCAGCGCCACCAGAGACATCACTCTGCCCCCGTTGGTCACCAATTTTCCATCGACTTGATTCACTCCACTGTAGAAGACCTTGCTGGCAGGATTTTGTTCAAACTCGATGGGTAACCCTCTGTCATAGCTTCCGGGATACCCTTTCGATGCCAGAACCACACAAATGCTGTATTGATCGAACCACTGCAGGTTGAGCTTGTTCACCTCTCTTGTGCTGATGGCATGGCAGACCTCAGTGATGGGTGTTTTCAACAGTGGCAGCATCGCCTGTGCTTCGGGATCGCCCAAACGGCAGTTGAATTCCAGCACTTTTGGTCCCTCGGCAGTGATCATCAGTCCGCAATAGAGAAATCCGCTGAATTGAGATCCTTCCTGTTTCAAGGCGTGTAAAACCGGCTCAATGATATCGTTTTCGATGCTGTGCCGGAAGGGTTCTGCTTCCCGAACCGGGCACCAGGCACCCATACCACCGGTGTTGGGCCCCTTGTCCTGATCATATAATTGCTTGTGATCCTGTGAGAACAAGGTGCAGCGGTAATCGAACCCATCGGTTACAGCAAATAGAGATACTTCCCAACCCTTGAGATATTCTTCGATCACCACTCTTTTGGTCGCATGGGAATCCTGCATCAGGAGTTCGATCCCTGCCAGGGCTTCATTTCTATCCCCAGCGATGATCACTCCCTTTCCTGCGGCCAATCCATCTGCTTTGATCACGATCGGATAATGATCATTGCCATGAATGAATCCTATGGCATCTTGTTTAGCTTGAAACTGGTGAAAATCTGCCGTGGGGATCTGATACTTGGACATTAATTGTTTGGCAAAGATTTTGCTGGTTTCGATCCGGGCGGCTGCCTGCGAAGGCCCGATGCAGTTGAATCCATTATCCCGCAACAGATCGCTCAATCCTTCTGCCAGTGGCTGTTCGGGCCCGATAAACACCAGGCTGGGATGTTCCAGACGGCAAAATCTGAGAATATCCGCTGGCCCCAGAAGAGGGACACAGCGATGCTCCAGAGCGATACCCGGATTTCCGGGTGCAACCGTGATTTGGCTGATTTCGTTGCAACGGGCAAAGGAGTCGGCTATGGCGTGTTCCCTGCCGCCGCTTCCTATGATCAGGACCTTCAACTATTACATCCTTGTAAGTGCTTAATCAAGTGCAATATGGCAAATTCAGCAGCCTTGTGGCGAATGGACCAACGGTCTCCGTTGAAATGCTGGGTGAGAGTCCAGGAAAGATCCAATGCTGAAAAACCAAAACAAACGGTTCCGACCGGTTTGCTGTCCGTTCCTCCGGAGGGACCAGCAACTCCGGTCACCGAAATTGCACAATCCGATTCTGTCAACAGTTTTATTCCTTTCACCATCTCCATTGCGCAGTTCTCGCTGACGGCACCATACTCCTCCAGGGTGGTTTGATTCACCTTTAAAGCCTTGATCTTCAGGTCGTTGCCATAGGAGACCATCCCTCCCAAAAAGAACTCGGATGCTCCGGCAAGATTTGTGATCATTTGCTGCAACAAACCGCCGGTGCAGGACTCTGCCACGGACAGGCTATACCCCAATCTCCGGAACTGAGCATGCAAAACCGAAACTGGTGTATCGTTGTCCATGCCCCAGATCTTGTCTTCGATCCGGGGAAGCACTCTGGCAATCGCAGTTTCGATGCTTTGCTCATCCGATCCCCAAAACCTCAGGTCCACCCTTCCGGTTTGCGGCAACCAGGCCAGATTCACCTGTGGCGGGATCAGCTCTGTTGGAATCAACTCGGCCAGAGCGGATTCCGAAATTCCGAAGCTGTGCAGGGTTCTTTGGATTATGGCGCATTCGCTTCCATACTTCTGTTTCAGGATGTCCCTGATCTGGGTGTCGAATACAAATTTCATTTCCAGGGGAACTCCCGCAAGGGCAAAAAAGCTCTTGTGTTCCTGTTCAAAGAATAATCCCGGCGCGGTGCCTCGCTCATTGCGCAAAGCCTGAAATCCTTTGGGTACCATGGCCTGGTTTCGGTTGATCTGCGGTGTGGGTAAATGCCGGCCGGCGAACAGGGCCTGCACCTGCTTCCAAACCGCTTCATCGAAGAGCAGTTCCGATCCGAAAAAATCCGCTATCACCCGTTTGGTGATATCATCGGTGGTGGGTCCCAGCCCTCCCGTGGTGATAACCACATCATATCCTTGCCAGCACTGCAGTAGGGCGTTATAGATGGCATCCGGCTCGTCCTTGACTGTGAGGGAAAACTCCACTGGCAAGCCCAGCAGGGCAAGCTCTGAAGCCAGATAGGCCAGATTGCTGTTCAGCGTTTTGCCCAGCAGGATCTCATTGCCAATGCTGATGACGGCGCTTTTGGGCATCGATTCCTTTTTATTAATAGGCTTTGGCGAAGATCACGCGTTGTTCGGACTTCTTCCCGCAACAGATGCAGGAGCCGGTTTCTTTTTCCGCAGCGAAGGGTATACAACGGACCGTAACCTTGAGGTCGTCCTTGATCCGCTCTTCGCAGGCTGTGTCTCCACACCAGTGTGAATGTGCGAATCCACCGTGGATTTCCGGCTGTTCCAGGTTCCTGGGGGTGAAATAGCGGTAGAATTCATCCTTGTCATCTATTTTCACGCTGTTTTGTTCTCTGAAGGCCAGCGCTTTCTGATAGATGGCGTTCTGCATTTCGCCAAGCGTGTTCTGAACCTTGTCCAGCAAAGCGGAAACAGGGACGGACTCTTTCTCTCTCGGTTCCTTGTCCCGGCGGGCCAGCATCACGCTCTGCGCCGCCACATCACGGGGTCCGATCTCGATGCGCAAGGGTATCCCCTTTTTGATCCAATACCAGTTTCTTTCACTGGAAGTGAGGTCGCGGTCGTCCAGTTCAGTGTAGATGCGGATGTCACCAAAATACTTATGGTTTAGGTGTTCTTCAACCTCACGGGCCATAGCCATTACGGCCTTGTGCTCCTCCGCGTCCCGGTAAATGGGGAGGATGGCTATGTGCGAAGGCGCGATCCGGGGTGGCAAAACCAGGCCGTTATCGTCGCTGTGAGCCATGATCAAGGCTCCGATCAGGCGGGTGGAGACGCCCCAGGAAGTGGTCCAGGCATATTTATATTCACCATCGCGGCTTTGGAACCGGATATTGGAAGCTTGGGCGAAATTTTGTCCCAGGAAATGCGAGGTTCCGGATTGTAACGCCTTCTTATCCTGCATCATTGCTTCGATGCAATAGGTATTCACAGCTCCGGGGAACTTTTCGCCCTCGGTCTTTTCTCCCTGGATCACTGGAATCGCCAGATAATCCTGCGCAAAAGTGGCATAGACCTGCAGCATCTTCATGGTTTCCGCCCGGGCATCGGCTTCCGTCTCGTGCACGGTGTGCCCTTCCTGCCAGAGGAATTCCGTGGTGCGCAAAAACAATCTGGTGCGCATTTCCCAACGCACGATATTTGCCCATTGGTTGATCAACAGAGGCAGGTCGCGATAGGAATTCACCCATTTGGAAAAGGAAGCTCCGATGATGGTCTCGCTGGTGGGACGCACGATATAGGGCTCCGTAAGCTCCCCGGCCAGTTTCAGACCGCCGGTTTCGTCATGCTCCAAACGGCTGTGAGTGACCACCGCACATTCTTTGGCAAAGCCTTCCACATGCTCGGCTTCCTTTTCGAAGTAGCTCTTGGGGATAAAGATCGGGAAATAGGCGTTGCGATGTCCTGTGTCCCGGAACATCTCATCCAGGCAGCGCTGGATATTTTCCCAGATGGCATAGCCCCAGGGTTTGATCACCATGCAACCGCGCACTTCGCTATTTTCCGCCAGGTCAGCAGCTTTGATCACCTGCTGATACCATTCGGCATAGTTTTCCTCACGCGTCGGCTCGATCGCTGTGCGTTTCTGCTTGCTCATTGATACTCCAAATTTTCGCTGTCGTGAACCAATCTTCAGGGCTAGCTTTATTGTCAACAGGAAAGCTATACCAGGGAAACTGCAGGAAGATAAAGCTTGACAAAAATCAGCGTCTTGCATTTGGATAGATTTAGTTTTTTATAGGAGGAATTATGGCCAGATTCTTACTGACGGCCTCGCTGCTACTCTGCTGCGTGGCCTCATTCGCGCTGAGTTCCACCACGAACTCGGCTTTGTTCACCTTGGACACCGTGGCTCCATCGCTTGCACTGATAGCTCCCAACGGCGGCGAGCAGTGGTATCTGGGCGATACCAATGACATTCTCTGGACCGCCACGGACACCAATCTCATCGATGACTCAGTTTTTCTCTGGTACAGCCTGAATGGTGGTATCTATTACACCATTCTGGCGGAAGGCATCGCCAACAGCGGCTACTACCCCTGGCTGATGCCAAACCAGACCACCAATCAAGGCAGGGTCAGGATCCGGGTGGAGGATGGCTTTGGCAACCTTACCCAGATCAGCTCCGCCGGTACCTTCACCATCACCTATGTGCCCCCGGCCGCTCCGGAAGGGATTACCGTGGACATCACCAATTCCGTTGACGCAGTGATCACCTGGGAACCAGTTACCCAGACCATCTACGGCACGCCCATCACTCCAGACGGCTACATCGTGCTCTACAACGAATCGCCCTATGAGAACAACGATCACTTTTACTACTTCCTATGGAATGTGACCTCAGGGACAAGTTTCACCCATCCTGATGTGGCCCGGTTCCGTGACCAGATGTATTACCGGGTGGTGGCCTACATAGATTACGACGGTCGTATGGCCGGCATCCTGGCTGATGCAAAAGCCGATCCCGAAAGGAAGTTGAGCTTTGCCGAAATCAGGGAACTAATGAACGGAGGTGCCAAATGAGATGGAAATATTTGCCGATCATTGTACCGGCGCTCGCCGAAGCGCCGATTCCGGCCCGTACTGCCACCCGCCGTAGCGCCGATCCAAAAGGCGTAACGGGCGTCCGCCTGTACTTCCCTGTACCGGCGCTTGCCGAAGCGCCGATTCCGGCCCGTACTGCCACTCGCCGTAGCGCCGATCCAAAAGGCGGAACGGACGTCCGCCTCTCCAATCGTGTACCGGCACTCGCGGTAGCGCCGTCCTTGTTTAGGCGGATCAGCGTCCGCTTGTATCTGTTGGCCGTGCTGCTGATCCTGAGCCTTCCCCTTTTCGCCGATCCCATCGCCCATCAGGGTTTTGAAAACAGCCCCGCCGACACCTGGAGCTACACCGCGTCCCCAGCCACTACGGTTCCCTATTTCTGGGGCCGGACGAACCAGGTGCTGGGCGGAGCCAGCGCCCAGAACGGAAGCTGGTATTGGGCCAGTTGGCTGCTGGAGCCCAACGAATGCAGCGTAACGTTCTCCAATGTTGCCATCTCCCCAGGCACCCATCACAGCATCAGCCTCTATTATTATACCAAAAACCTGCAGCCAGCCACCGACATCTTTCAGATTTGCCTCGAATATGACACCGGAACTGAGTGGAGCAATTGGAGCCAGTTGCTGCTGGACACCCAAGCCTGGACCCTGTTCTCGATAGACATACCCACCACTGCGTCCACCGTGCGTTTGAAGCTGCGGACCCAATATGCCAATCCCAACATGGACAAATTCGCCCACTGGGACAACATCTCCCTAAATGAGGGCATGGCGGAATACACCGCCCCCATCGTCTATAACACCTCCATCGCGCAGAGAACCGACGGCAGCGGTCTGGTGGATATCCATTACGACCTCTTCGACGCCAACGCTGATCTTTGCGAGGTATCGCTAACGCTGTCCAACAATGCCGGAACCAGCTTTGACATCACGCCATCGGCGCAATACCTTAGCGGGGATATCGGAGCCAATATCGCCCCCGGCTTCAGTAAACACATTGTCTGGGATGCCGGAGCGGAGAGCACGGACTTCGACGGCAGCCAGTTCATGCTGAAATTCACTGCTGAGGATGGGGTATTTCCCATGCCAGAGAGCTTTGTTTTTGTCCAGGGCGGCACCGTTGCGGGCATCACGGTAAGCAGCTTCTATATAGATAAATACGAACTCACAAACGCCGAATGGAACGCGGTGATGGGCAGCGGGGGCGGGGACAGCTACCCTCATGCATATGTATCCTGGTTCGGCGCCATCGAATACTGCAACCGGCGCAGCATGCAGGAAGGGCTTACGCCCTGCTACAGCTATCTGGACTACGGCACCAATCCCAGCAACTGGCCCGCGGGATGGAATTCGACTTCCGGAAACAGTCTGAATGTAAGTTGTGACTGGTCCGCCCTCGGTTATCGCCTGCCCTCGGATGCGGAGTGGGAATACGCTGCCCGGGGAGGATTGCAGACGCACGGCTATACCTACAGCGGCAGCAACGACCTCAATTTGGTGGGCTGGTATAATGGCAACAGCGGATATTCGGCCCATCCGGTGGGCCAACTTGCCGCCAACGAGCTGGAAACCTTTGACATGAGCG
>CAZVXK010000011.1:0-30748 GCA_964631665.1 uncultured Candidatus Cloacimonadota bacterium
ACACTGGTTTCGCCTTTGGCTTTGGGATCGAACGTATCGCCATGCTCAAATACAACCTGCCGGACATGCGCATCCTGTTTGAGAATGATGTCCGCATGCTGCGTCAATTCAGCGGAGAATCCTTATGAGAGTTTCCCGGCGCTGGTTGAATAGCTATATTGAATTGACTCCGGATCTGGATGATTTGCAGCGGCAGCTAACCTTTTCCGGCATTGAGGTGGAAGCCGTGCACCACTATCCTGCTTTGGCGGATAGTGTGATCACAGCACGGATAATCAGTTCCGAAGCGATTCCGGGAACTGATCATCTGAAGGTTTGCCTGGTGGAGCACGGTGGCAAAGATCCGGTGCAGGTGGTGTGTGGAGCTCCGAATTGCCGGTCTGGGCTGATTAGCGTCCTGGCTTTGCCAGGCTCGGTGCTACAGGATTATGAGATCAAAACCACCCGGCTCAAGGGAGTGGAATCTGCCGGAATGCTATGTTCCGAGCGGGAATTGGGGATTTCGGACAACCATGCAGGTATCATCGAACTGGATGCAGACACTCCAATCGGCATACCGGTCAATGATATCTTTGGCTTGCCGGATACCGCCTTCGAGCTGGAGATCACACCCAACCGTCCCGATCTTCTGGGTTATCTGGGCATCGCCAGAGACCTGTCCGCCTCCACCGGGAAGCCCTTGATTCTGCCAGAACTTCAATCCGATGTAGCAGATACTGATCCGCAAGCCGGCCTCAAACTCATCCTGGAGGATGCAGAGCTCTGCCCACGCTATACGGCGAGGCTGATCAAGGATGTGCAGGTGAAGGATTCCCCCCAATGGCTGAAAACTGCCCTGATCAAATCCGGAATGCGCCCGATCAACAATATCGTGGATGTTACGAACTATGTGATGCTGGAAACCGGCCATCCGCTGCATGCCTTTGATTATCATAAGCTTCAGCCACTGACTGGCGACGATCCCACACCCGCAATTGTGGTGCGCCGCGCCAGAAACGGAGAAAAGTTCCTGGCTTTGGATGGGAATGAATACCAGCTTGACGAAAATGACCTGGTGATCGGAGACGGACAGGTTCCCTCAGCCCTGGCTGGCGTGATCGGAGGCCGGGAAACCGCCATTTCGGAGACCACCACAACCATCGTGCTCGAATCCGCCGCTTTCCATCCCGGTTCCATCCGCAGAACCGCCTACAAGCACAAGATCACCACTGATTCCGCCTACCGCTTTGAACGCCATCTCAGCCCTGCCGTACCGCCCCAGGCCAGCCTTAGGGCAACGGAGCTTATCCTTCAGGTTGCTGGTGGTAAAGTGGTCAATCAGCTCTACGACGCCTATCCGGAACCTGTCAAAACTCAGTATTTGGGCATTCGCCCTGAGCGGTTCGAACTTCTGATCGGCTTCTCCCTGAGCTCCGAAGAGATCAAGTCCTACCTGGAAGCCCTAGGCCTTAATTTCCATCAATATGGCAGTTACAGGGAAGGTTTGATCTCCGATCCAAATCTGATCTATTGCCATCATGGGGAAGAGGAAAAAGCCGGGATCACCGAATTTACGCATATCGAGTGCGATCATGCGCTCTACTTCACCGTTCCGCCCTATCGGGTGGACCTCACGCGGGAGGTAGACCTGATCGAAGAGCTTGCCCGGCTGGCCGGATATGACAAAGCCCCGCAAAAGACCGCAGTTCCGCAGATTATGGATCGCCACGCCCATCAGATCCGTCGGCGGATTTCGGATCATCTGGTGCGTTGCGGTTGTTACGAAGTGGTCAACTACAGCTTCACAGACCCGGATCAACACGCATTATTGGCTTTTGATCCCATTGAGACAGGACAGAGACTGATCCGGTTGATCAACCCCCAAAGCAGCAACCAGGCAGCCCTGCGCCTCAGCCTGATCCCCAACCTGTTGATAAATATGAGTCATAACCTCAGGCAGGGGGAACGAGACCTGAAGCTGATGGAAATAGGCAAACTATATCTTCGTAATGGTGACAGCTATATTGAGCCGCTGCACCTGAGCGCTCTGCTGACCGGAAAGAGCCACGACGAACACTGGAAAATGCCTTCGGGCGATCTGGATCAATACCATCTGAAAGGCTGGGCGGAAGGCTTGCTGAACAATCTCCAACTGCCGGATTACAGGATCGTAAAAGCCAGCAGGCCTTATCTGATCGGTTCGGACAGCCTGAGTTACCAGGTGGGGGACACCTTGTGCGCCACCATCGGCAGGATCATTCCTCGGATCGCCCAGGCCTTTGACATCGACACCACGGTTCTCAAACAGGATATCTGGCTGTTGGACATCGAGGTGGAGAACTTGATCGAGCTCACCCGTGGCGTGAAGACGGAATTCGTTGCGCTGCCAAGATATCCCTCGGTTACCAGAGACCTTTCCTTTGTGATCTCGCAAGAGGTCTCCTACAGCGAAATCGCAGCAGCGATCAAGAACGTGGATGTTTCCCTGATCAAGGATGTGAAGGCATTTGACGAATATCGCGGCAAGCAGATTCCCGCTGGCTTCCGCAGTCTTTCCTTGCGCCTGATCGTGCAGGATGCAGAAAAAACATTGACAGATGAGCGTATTGATCAGCTTATTGCTTCGGTGATCAGGATGCTCACCGACAAATGGCAGATAAAGATGAGGTAAGAGATGGAAAGCAATGCAATTAGCTTACAGGAAAAGATACAGAAGCTGATTGATCAATACACCAAGGACAAGAAGAAGCTGGCCTCTCTGGAAGAGGAAAATGCCACTCTGAAGGAGCAAAGCCTGCAATTGATCAAACAGATCGAAGAAATGAACCAAACCCAGAGCGGCTCCAGCGGCCGCATCAAGGAATTGGAAAAGCAGCTGAAAGATCTGGAAGGGAAGTATCAGGAGCTGCAACAGACCCTGAGTGGTTTTGAAACGATCGCCGGCAATGCGATCAGCAAGATCGACAGCATTTTTCCTGAGCTGAACGAATAAACAATGACCATGAAATCAGTGGAAGTTGATATCTTCGGACGCCGGTTCCGGCTGCGCAGTGACGATCCGGAAGCCACTCTGGCGATCTCCGAGGCGATCAATCGCCAGTTGGAGGAATTGCGCGAACAATATGAGAACCTGGATTTCACCAAACTGCTTCTGCTGCTTTCACTTCAACAACAAGAAAAAATAACCTCCCTGTCCGATCGCAACCAGGAATTGAGCACAGATCTGGAACGCATGAATCAGATGATGGAAAAGATCATCGGGGAGATCTGAGATATTTTGCCTGCGGAACCCGTGATATGGATTGCACAAAAGTCAATTTAAAACGGGGAACCGAGCCATGGGTGGCGTGCATGCCGGCTGGTTCCGGATCCATAAAACCCACAAGGTAGGTGCCCACCTGATGCTTGGCTTTATCAGACAAGCATACACGGTTCTCGCGGGCAATTTGAATCAATGGTTGGGGAAACCCACCTGAATAGATCATAAGGAACACCAATGGAAGATATGATGTTACCGCTGGCGATAGGCTTCGTCGCAGGACTGTTTATCGCCCTGATCATATATCTCATCCGCCGCAATTCAACCTTCCGCCTGATCTCGCAGGCAAAACAGATCGCCGAGGAAATCAAAACTTCGGCCCGTTCCGAAATCGATACCGCCAAAAAAGCCGCCGTACTGGAAGCCAAGGATGATTGGTTCAAGCAGAAGCGCGTGATGGAAAATGAGATCAAGGAACGCCAGCGTGAGCTGCGCATCCAGGAAAAGAAATATAACGAGCGGCTTGGCAGTCTGGACAAACGGCTCGATTCGCTGGATAAGAAGGAATCCAATCTCACCGATCAGGACAAGAGGCTGAAACATAGGGAGGAAGAACTCGCCCACAAGAACCAGGAACTGGACAGGCTGGTGGCTCAACAACGCTCCAAACTTGCTGAAATAGCTGGTTTGAACCGTGAGGAAGCCATACAGATGATGCGTGAGGAATTGATCAACCAAGCCCGGCAAGTGGCAGCCAACGATGCCAAACTCACCATCGAACAAATCAAGCTGGACACCAGCAAAAAAGTGGCGGAGATACTCTCCACAGCGATCCAGCGCATGGCGGTGGACCATGTATCCGAAACCACCGTTTCTGTGGTTTCACTGCCTTCGGATGAGATGAAGGGACGCATCATCGGCCGCGAGGGCAGGAACATCCGCACTTTTGAGAAAGCCTCCGGAGTGGACTTGATCATAGACGACACCCCCGAGGCGGTGGTGCTGTCCTGCTTTGATCCGGTGCGACGGGAAGTGGCTCGACTGGCCTTGGAGAAGCTGATCTCGGACGGGCGCATCCATCCCGGCCGCATCGAGGAAGTGATCTCCAAGACCAACAAGGAGATGGAAGAAACCTTGGTCAAGATCGGCGAGAAGGCTGTGCTGGAGACCAACATCCACAATATCTCGCCCAATCTGATCAAGATACTGGGGCGTCTGAATTACCGGACCTCCTATGGACAGAATGTATTGAAACATTCCATCGAGGCGGCCTGGATCTGTGGCATCCTGGCGGCGGAACTGGGACTGGACCAGGAAATTGCCCGCCGTGCCGGTCTGCTGCACGACATCGGGAAAGCGGTGGATCAGGAATTTGACGGCACCCATGCCATCATCGGAGCCAACCTGGCCCGCAAAAACGGAGAGAGCAAGATCATCGTAAATGCCATCGAAGCCCATCACGAAGAAGTGGAGGCGACCTCCGTGTATGCGGCTCTGGTGCAGGCTTCCGATGCTATTTCCGGAGCCCGTCCGGGCGCCCGCCGTGAAATGCTGGAAACCTATATGCAACGGTTGGCCAAGCTGGAGGATATTGCCAATTCGGTGGATGGCGTGAACAAATCCTATGCCATCCAGGCGGGCCGGGAGCTGAGGATCATTGTGGAACCCACCATGGTGGAGGATGCCCAAACCTCGCTGCTGGCAACTGAGATCGCCGCCCAGATCGAGAAGGAAGTCCAATATCCGGGCCAGATCAAGGTAACTGTCATCCGCGAAACCAGACAGATAGCCATGGCCAAATAATGCGGATCCTTTTCTTCGGCGATGTTTTCGGTAAATCAGGGCGCCAAGCCTTGATCGAGAACATTGGATCGTTGAAAGAGGAGTATCTGCCCGATTTTATCGTGATCAATGGCGAAAACCTGGCCGACGGAAGAGGTCTGACCGAGAAGACCACGAAGCCTTTGTTCAAAGCCGGAGTGGATGCCATCACCGGGGGCAACCACCTGTGGGACAGAGCGGAGGGCTTGGAATACATCCGCTCGACCCCCGCCATCGTCAAGGCCATGAATTATCCCTCTGCTACACCGGGAAGCGAGTATTACAGCGTGGAGAAGAACGGGATGAGTTTGTGCGTGGTCTGCCTTTCAGGACAGATCTTCATGCCACCCTGCGATTCGCCTTTTTCCACTTTTGATCGCTGGTATCAACAGACCGGAAACCGACACAGGTGCATTCTGCTTGATTTTCACTCCGAATCCACCGCCGAGAAACGGGCTATGGGCTGGTTCACCGATGGCTGCGTCTCTGCCTTGGTGGGCACCCACACCCATATCCAGACCGCCGATGAGGAGATCCTGCCCCAGGGGACAGCCTACATCACGGATGTTGGCATGACCGGTCCCCACGACAGCGTGATCGGCATCCGCAAAAGCATCATCCTGGAGAAGTTCAAAACCAGTCTGCCGGTGCGATACGAGTCATCAGACAAAGGCATGCAGATCAATGCCGTGCTGATCGAAGTAGACAATTCCGGCGGAAAGGCCCTCTCCATTGCCAGGATACGCCGGCTGGTGAATCTAACCACTCTCAACAATCATACCAACAAGGATAAGGAATGGATAAGAAACTGAGCGGAAAACCTGTGGCTGAGCGGATCAAAGCTGCCATCGTGAGTTTGACCGCCACCCACCAGCTCACCCCCCGCATGTGTCTGATCCAAGTGGGTTCCGATCCGGCGGCGGATTACTATGTGCAAAGCATCGTCAAAAACGGTGCCAGGCTGAATTGTAGCGTCGATTTGCTGAACCTGCCCTCTGCCTGCACCGAGCAGGAACTGCTGTCCCGGATCGAAACCGCCAATCTGGATGACTCTGTGCACGGCATCATGATCCAGAAGCCTCTGCCCGCCTGGATCGACGACAACCGCGTGGGCATGATGATCGCTGCCGACAAGGACATTGACTGCCTGAACCCCACCAACCTGGGGAGGATAATCCTGGAAGCGGACACCCTGCTCCCCTGCACTCCTTTTGCTGTCTGTTGCACCCTGCGGCATTATGGCATTGCCGTGGAGGGCAGGCAGGTGGTGATCATCGGCCGCAGTTCCATCGTGGGCAAACCGCTGGCCAATCTGTTGCTGTGGAAGAAATCCTTTGCCAATGCCACCGTCACTGTTTGCCACAGCAAGAGCCGGAATCTGCGAAGCATCACCCAAACTGCGGATGTTTTGGTGGCTGCCTTGGGCAAGCCGGAGTTCGTAACCGGGGATATGATCAAAGAAAATTCCATTTTGATCGATGTGGGCATCAACGAGAAAATCGACGGCTCCGGCAAGATCAGCTATGTGGGCGACATTGATTATAACGATTGCATTGACAAGGCTATGGCCATCACTCCTGTCCCGGGTGGCATCGGCACTGTAACCAGTTCCCTGCTGTTTCTGAACCTGCTCAAAGCCACGCTCAATGCCTGCCAGATAAATAAAACTATTGACGATTTTCTCAGTCTCATTTTTGATGATATTTAGAAAGAAATTATATCCAATTCGATTGGGAGGAATAATGCAAGTTAAGAGTATAAAGCTCTTTACACTGGCCCTAATGGTGATCGTCCCGCTGCTGGTGATCACCGGTTGCGGCAAATCCGGCAGCAGGTTTGCCAACATTGCACCTGTAATCAGGATAACGTCCTATGAAGGCTACGATCCAGCTGATCCGATCCTGGCCAACTACGCTGATTCCCTCTTCCTTTTCCAGCAGAAAATCTACTGGCATGCCACTGATGAGGATGGAGTGATCAATGGTTTTGCCTATCGTGTATTGAATGACCAAGGTGCACCCATCGCCACCCCGGGCAACCATTATGTGGATATGGATGGCACTATCACCCCCCAGAATGTGATCGACCGCTTTGGCACAGGCTGGGTGATGCATTACATGCCCAATGCCAATCAGGACATACCTTTGGACGATCCGGAAGCCCGCCGGACGATCTGGTCCTCCCAAAAATATGCCGTGATCAACTTCCCGGCTGCTGATGCCAATGGTGATCCGCTGAATATCCTCAGCAAGTTTGAAGTGATCGCAGTGGACAACCGGGGCGAGATCACCCAGGAGGCAGCCTATCGATGGTTTACAGCCACTTCTGCCCGCCCACGTTGCATGATCACCACCACCAAGGGCAATCCCAGTGGGGGACAGGTGGGTTCCGGGATCAGATTGTCCTTTTCCATGAAAGACTATGACCCTTTCATCCCTGAAACCCCCTTCAAATATGAATTCAAGATGGCAAAGATCAATCCGACCACCAATGCGGTGTTGCCCGGCAGCGAGACCGGCTGGTATGATTCGGTTACCCCGCAGGATCCCAAGATCAACGAATTCCTGCTAACCCGTTACACCAACCCCAGCCTCAGCTATGATTTCGAAAATGGCAATATGGTCTCCAAAACCATCATCTATACTCGGGTTTATGACCTAGCTGGAGTTGTCTCTGTGGTGGACACCTCTGCGATCCTGACCTGTGCCGTGAAACCGGGTTTCCGCCCTGAAACGATGATCTATCCCCAGAAGGTGTATGCCTTGGGAGACAACCATTTCATCGACTATGCCGATGAATCCACTCCCGAGATCCTGCCCTTCAGCATTGTTGCCGGGGCTCAGCGTTTTGCCACTCCCTTCTTTAATGACCTGGACACCATGAATACGGCAATCAACAGCCACAACATCAAGGTTTGGATCAGATGGGGCTGGAAAGGCGAATATGGGCAGATAACCTCCGCCGGATCAACGATCTACACCAACAATCCTTATGACAAGAAAGTGGATACGGTGCTCGACCGCGACACCAATCTGAACTATTTCAGCGAGATCACCAATTTCGATCTGCGCCTTGATGGGGATTATTATCACTTCGGCCCTTATGCCAATTCCATCGTTACCGATGCGGCTGATGGCAAAAGGTGGCTGAGAATTCCCACCAACTCGGTATTGGGGCAGACGGTGGTGCTCACTCAGCTTCCCTCCGGATCGCACACTTTCGAGGTGCGCTGTGTTGATCTGCAGGGCGAGGTCGATCCCATTCCCGTCAGCTTCACCTTTGTGCTGCATGACCTGATCCCGGCAGCAGATCGCAGCGGTGTTTTGATCGTTGATGATGACCGTCATAACGCTCAGACCTCACCCGAGGCCATCGTCAACCAGAAATATAAAAACATGTTCTCCGACTTTGGTGGCACTGTGGCTTTCATCAAACGAACCAACACTCAGGAAACCGGCGATACCAACGGGGACATCCGTTACCGCCATCTGGCCTCGACCGATCTGCAACACTACAAACTGGTGATCTATCATAGCGACAACCCCAGCGAAAGCGGCAACCTCAAGAACGAAAACGATGGCCTGGTGATGTATATGCACACCGGTGGAAATGTGTTGATCTCCCATACCTCAAAGCTGGCTTCGGTATTGGATTCCTTTGTGATCGGCTCTCAAAGGACCTTCCTTTCAAACTTCGGGATACCCTATATCTCACAACCGGCGCAGTTCCTCAGCGATGCCCTGCAAACCCGCGCTTTCTTCCAAACTGCTATGGGAGAAGAAGGTTATCCCGATGTGCAACTGCAATGGGGCGATCCCGCCAGCTTCAATCCTCTGGTGAACAATCTGCAAGGCTTGTCCACCATCACCTATTTCAATTCCCACACTGCCACTCCGATCTATAAAATGGGCATCAAGCCGGTGGGTTATACTCCTGCCGGGCCTACCCAGGAGCAATACGATATGTTCATGGATACCCAGGGCAATCCCACCAAAGCCATCGGACTGCGCAAGATCAATACCAACAACCGTTGTTTCCTGTTCGGCTTCCCGCTGTCCTATATGCAGGATGCCGACACCAAGGCCATGATGAATGTGATCCTGCAGGAACTGGGAATGATGTAATCGCCCATTCTGCAAGCTAATATGAAGCCGGCTTTCCCAATCGGGGCAGCCGGCTTTTTTATGGCTGTGTATGATTGATCCGCTATGGATTGGCATTGATTTCTGGATTTGAGTGAATCACTTTGTATGGTAGCCATGTATGACCATCTTATTGCATTGGATTGATTGCGTTATTTGAACAAAAAGAACTACTGCCGGTGACGCTGCTCCCCCATTAGCAATACGGAATCATTACGGAGTCATTACGGAGTTAATCCGTAATGACTCCGTAATGATTCCGTATTGCTAATGGGAGCGGTGAAGGTAAAAATCCACATGCAAGCCAGTGTAAAAAGTAAAAAAAGGAAACAGTTGATACTGCTCAATCCATCGCCCCGGTTGCCTTCCAGCGTCTGTGCACCCAGAACCACTGTTCCGGATAGCGGTGGATGTAGCTTTCGATGATGCTGTTGATCTGTTTGAGGATGAACACATAGTTTTCCTCGTTATCCTCCAGGTCGGGGTGATAGATCATCGGTTCGAAGGTGAAGCAGAGGTTTCCCTGTTCGGTGCGCAGGGCGAAGCCAGGAATGATGGGCACCTTGTAACGCAGGGAAAGTTTGGCCACTCCTTTCCAATGCGAGGCGGGGAAGCCCAGAAAATCCATGATCAGTCCGGTGCTTCCGGCATTCTGGTCTGCCAGGATAGCCACCATTTCGTTGTTGGAAAGATGCGCTATGATATCCCTCAGGCCGCGCCGCATGTCGATAACTTTCGCCCCATGCTGTTCACGGATGGCGGTGTTGAAACGGTCAAAATAGGTGTTGCGTTGCCTTCTTACCACCACGGACACAGCAATGGAGCTGAGTGGAAGCACCCGGGCGGCTTCCCAATTTCCGAAATGGGCGGTGGCAAGCAGTGCCCCCCTGCCCATGGCCAAGGCCTCCCGGATATGCTCCCTGCCGCTGATTTCCGAGCTGCTGATCAGCTTCCGTTCCGGCATCAGATACACTTCCGCTGCAATCAGTCCCATGTTGTGATAAAGCCGGCGGAGGATGAGTTTGCGTTCCGCCTTGCTTTTGTGGGGATAGACCCTTTCCAGGTGCCGGCTTGCTTCCTTTCTGCGAATCCCGATGCCATAACCGATGCCCACCACCAGCGAGGTGGCGATGAATCGGCTCACCGGGTAGGGGAGAAGTCTCAACAGGAAGAGCAGGGAACGCAGCAGGACATATTCTGCCAGGTTGATCAGGTTTTTGCGGGAGAATTTGCTTCTTGATGAGGGCAATTTACCGGGCCTTGGTCAGGGTTTTATCTGCTCCAACTTTTTGGCGATGATCGCTTTGGAAACAACTCCCACCGAGCTGTCTTTCAGCTCTCCATCCACAAAATACATCAGGGTGGGGATGCTCATCACCCCGTGCCGGGAGGCGATCTCGGGGTAATCGTCCACATTCAGTTTGGCCATTACCACATCGGGATTCTCTCTGGCCACTTCGTCCAGAGTGGGTGCCAGGATGCGGCAGGGACCACACCAGCTTGCCCAGAAATCCACCAAAACCACTCCTTTGGCGGTAACCTCGGCAAAGTTTTCGTGTGTGAGTTCTATCACCATTTCTCTTCTCCTCGCTTTTGCTTATATAATAACGGCCGGGGGTGGAAAAACAAGCTGATATATATCTCTGCCATCAGGCTGTTCTTAGCAGTCAGAATATGAGAGTGCTAATTTTCCCTTGACAATTTTACCGCCTCCGCTATCTTATCTTCAGATAATCAGCACAACAAAGGAGTTTTATCATGCAGGATAAAAAAAAGATCGAGAAGGGGAGCCTCAGCATCCACACTGAGAACATCTTTCCCATCATCAAGAAGTGGCTCTATTCCCAGCATGACATCTTCCTCAGGGAATTGATCTCCAACGCCATTGACGCCATCAACAAACGCAAATATGCCGATCCTTCCTTCAAGGAAGAGGATATGAAGATCGAGGTGAAACTGGACGCCAAGAAGAAGACCCTCCAGGTGATCGACAGCGGGGTAGGCATGGATGAGGACGAGATCCGCAAGTATATCAACCAGATCGCCTTCTCCGGCGCTGAGGAATTCGTGAACAAATTCAAGGATGTCCAAAGCAGCATCATCGGCCATTTCGGCCTGGGCTTCTATTCCAGCTTCATGGTGGCGGACAAGGTTACCATCGATTCCCTGTCCTGCGCCGAAAACAGCCAGCCGGCATTCTGGGAGTGCGATGGCAGCACAGATTATGTGATGAAGGCCGGTAAGCGCAAAGAGATCGGAACCACCGTGACAGTCCACTTCAACGAAGATTCCCAGGACTATGCCAGCGAAGCCAAGATCAGGGGGATCCTGGAGCGTTATTGCAACTTCCTGCCCTGGCCGATCATGTTCGAAGGCAAGCAGGTCAATCAGAAGGAAGCCCTGTGGAACCGCAAGCCCAAGGATGTAACCCCCGAGGAATACCAGGAATTCTACCGCAATGTGTTCCACGACTACAAGGAGCCGGTCTTCTGGATCCATCTCAATGTGGATTTCCCCTTCAACCTCAAGGGCATCCTCTATTTTCCCAAGCTGCGCAACGAGCCGGATTTCTTCAAGGGCGAGGTGAAGCTCTACTGCAACAATGTGTTCGTAGCGGACAACCTGGAGGACCTGATTCCCGAATTTCTCCTCCTGCTCAAAGGCGGCATCGATATCCCGGACATCCCGTTGAATGTGTCACGCAGTTTTCTGCAAAACGACCGCCAGGTGCAAAAGATCAGCAAATACATCGTCAAAAAGGTGGCAGACCATTTTGCCGAGACCTTCAAGGAAGACCGCAAGAAATATGAGACCTATTGGGAGGACATCAACACCTTCATCAAATTCGGCTTGCTGAAGGACGACGATTTCTTCGATGCGATGAAGGACATGGTGATCTTCCGCTCCGCCAGCGGGGATTATCTGACCGTGGAGGAATATAAAACCCGCAACCAGAGTGAGGACAAAAAGACCAGGATCTGGTATGCCTCCAGTGAGGACACCCAAGTGAGTTACCTGAACCTGATGAAGGAGCAGGGCATCGAGGTGGTGTTCCAAACCTCGCCGCTGGACACCCATCTCTACCAGCAACTGGAAAGCAAGCTGGAGAACATCGAATTCATCCGCATCGACAGCGAAGTGAACGATCTTTTGGTCAACCAGGACAAGAAGGAACTGGTGGACCTGGACAACCGCGTGGATTCCGACAAGCTGAAGGAAGTATTCTACCGCGCCCTCAACCAGAGTGTGGAAGCCTCCTTCAGCAAAGAAAGCTATGCCGAATTCCTGAAGAAACATCCCACCGCCGCCACCATTCTAGCGCCCTACCTGATCCAGAGGGAGGAGCAGACCATCATCAAACCCTACGATATCCCCTTCAGCGTCCGTGAGCAAATGGGTGCAGAAGCGCTCAAGGACATGTTCGAGCATGTATACACCGAACTCAAGATCGAAGTGAAGAGCCTCAAATCAGACGAAATACCCTCCATGATCGTATTCAGCGAATATATGCGGCGCTGGCACGACATGGACCTGCTCACACGTAACACCAGCGGCGACATGCTCAAGTACCACACTCTAGTGGTCAACCAGGAGAATCCGGTGATCAAAAAGATCCTCGCCCTGTCTGCCGAAGGCAAAAAGGAAGAGGTGAACACACTGTGCTCCTATATCCACGATCTCTCTCTGCTGGAGCAGAAACCTTTCAGCGGCAAAGAACTGAAGGATTTCATCGGCAAGGCGAACAAGATCCTGAACTATCTCTGAGCCTGACAGTGCCAGCCCTTGAGTGGGGGATAGGGAGGTGCTACGACAGCAAACACAGAGACACGGAGAAAAGAGACAAGAGAAGCCGGTAAAGAGAAAAGAGAAGAGATGGCTGGCGGGGTAGCATAGCTTGCCAAAGCTGTTGGGGGTGTGGGATGCCGATCCCACACCCGAAGGGGGCAAACCACGCAACCCCAACCCTATTACAATTTGAACCGGGAGTTAGAGCTGCTTCTTATAGGGATGCGGAATCGGTATTCCGCACCCCCAACAGGATTGGCATCCTATGCTACGGTCACCCCAGCGCAGCATTAACCCCTAACCATTAACCACTAACTTCCCTCCCCCTGCGCAGCACTAATCACTAATCACTCAGGTAATGAAAGTGGAGGCGATCATCACCTGGACATCCTCGATGATCTTGTGAATGGCGTGTCCGATATAGTCCAGGTTACGCAGGGTTTCGATGCGTTGTTCAAACTGGCAGAGTTCGTCCCGGGTGAGGATCTTGTCCATGAGGTCGCAGATGTCGATCAGGGCGATCAGGGCAAGGTCTTTATTATCGGGCGGTGCAGATTCGATCACGCAGCGGCGGATGCGGGTGAGGGCCTCCATCTCATCGGAGTTGTCCAGAACGGGGTAGCGGCGTTTGTTGAACAACCAGAGAAATTTGCTTTCCCGGCAGGCGATCACCCCCTTGCCCTCCAGGCTTTGCAGCAGGCGGTTTTTGAGGTTTTCCATGCTGTTGAACAAGTAGCGGATCAGCTTGGCTGAATCGCAGGGGTCATCGAATTGCCTGATCTGGTTCAACACTTCATCCAGAAAGGGATCGCCGCTGCCGGAATCCCGGACGATCTTCAGCAGGCTGCCCTCCACATCGATCTGTTCGCGGATGGCCAGTTCCATCACCAGAGCCCCGACCAAGGCGAGGTTGAAATTAAGGCTGGTCATGCGGTGGAATTCACCGGTTTCATCGTTAATAGCGATAAGGATAAGCTCTTCAGCAAGGTTCAGCATGGTTTCCTCCTTGGGGCAGGCGTTGGTATTCGGTGAAGTTGAGCCGGAGCCCGTTTCTGGAGACAAGGGATTCGTAATACACGGTTTCCCACTGGGCGGGATCATAATCCGGGAACCAGGTGTCGCCTTCGAACTCGGCTTCGATATGAGTTATATACATTTTGTTGACAAAGGGAAGAAACAGGGCAAAGACTTGGGCGCCGCCGATCACGAAACATTCCTGGCCGGAACAGAGATTGAGGCATTCCACCACAGAGTGGCAGACGATCACCCCCGCCGGGGCGAAATGCGGATCGCGGCTAAGCACGATGTTGGTGCGTCCATCCAACGCCCTGCCCAGAGACAACCAAGTATTTTTGCCCATGATCACATTGTGCTCCAGAGTTTTCTGCCGGAAGTGTTTCAGGTCCTCGGGCAGGCTCCAGGGCAGACGGTTCTGCCTTCCGATAAGGCGGTTTTTATCCATCGCCACTATGATGGAAAGATTGCGCTCAGTCATACTTCCCTGCACGGAAAAAGGTTTCGATGGACGGAATTCCCGCTTGTTTGGCTTGGGAAAGCGTTCCCTGGAAGATCAGGTTTCCCTGCTCCAGGAAAATGATGCGATCGGCAATGCGGTGGATGGAAGCCAGCTCGTGGGTGACCACCACGATGCTCATATTGAGCTGTTTTTTAAGGTCGAGGATGAGGTCGTCCAAAGCGGCAGAGGTGAGGGGATCGAGCCCGGCGGAAGGCTCGTCGCAAAAAAGGATCACCGGATCGAGCGCCATTGCACGGGCTAGGGCGGCGCGTTTCTTCATCCCACCGGAGAGCTCGGAAGGCAACAGATGGATGGCATGGCTCATGTGCACCAGATGCAGCTTCACCCGGATGATGCGTTCGATAATGTCCCGGCTGAGTTTGGTGTGCTGCTCCAGTGGGATGGCGATGTTGTCGAACACAGAGATGGAATTGAGCAGAGCGCCATTTTGAAAGAGCATGCCCACCTGCTTCAGGATGGCGTCATATTCGGCTTCCGTGCAGCCCAGGATGTCTTGTCCCAGCATGGTGACTTCTCCGCAGACGGGTTCCTGAAGGCGCAGAATGTTCTTTAGCAGGGTTGTCTTGCCACAACCGCTACCACCCAGGATAACGGTCACTTCGTTGGGATAGATGTCCAGACTGATGTCCCTCAGGATCACCTGCTCGCCATATCTGGCTTCCAGTCCGCGCACGGAGATAATGGGTTCAGATGGAATCGAGCTCATAAATACAATAAACTGAAGATGGCATCGGCGATGATCACGGCAAAGATGGAGGCGACCACAGAGGCGGTGGTGGCTTTGCCCACTCCCTCGGCTCCACCTTTCACCTGAAAGCCGAAATGGGCGCCGATGATCACGATCAGCCAGGCAAAAATGGTGCTTTTGGTGAAGGTTACGATCAGGTCCTTCAGAGAAATGATCTCGATGGTGCGGGTTACAAAAGTATGCAGGCTGAGGTCAAGATAGCCCAGAGCGATTACAGCGCCGCCCAATTCGCCCACGAGTATCGAAAAAGCCACCAGGATCGGCATCATCATTGTGATGGCATGGAATTTGGGCACCACCACATAACGGATGGGATTCAACGCCATTACCCTGAGGGCGTCCAGCTCTTCCGTAACCTGCATGGTGGCGATCTCGGAAGCGATAGCGCTGCCGCTGCGTCCGGCAACGATGATCGCCGTGATCAGAGGCCCCATCTCCCGCACCATGGTGATGGACAGGAGGTCGGCGATGAAGATGTTGGCGCTGAAATTGCGCAACTGGCCTGCCGATTGCAGGGAAAGGATGAATCCAATGATGAAGGAGAGCAGGGCAACGATGGGCAGGGCATTGTAGCCCAACTGGATGCACTGCTGGAGGGTGGATCCCCTCTTCTGGGCTTTGCGGTTCAAGATCCCCACCAGGGACCAGTAGCAAATCTCCGAAGCCAAGAGCAATGACTCGTACAGCACCTTCATCCGCTGCAGGAAGTTGTGGCCGGTCTGCTCAAACCAGCCTGCCCGGAGGCTCAATTTCACCTTGGGGATTCCAACCGAACGGAAGGTGTCCATCACAGCCTGAACCTCCGGCACGGCGGGAAGCAGCATCACCGGTTTCACATGGCTGCTCCAGAGGATGATCTCCTCCAGCAGGGCCACCCCGGCGCTGTCCATGCTCGCAATCCCCGAAGGGTCGATGCGGCTTACCTGATGATGGCGCAGTAGCCTCTTCGCCTCGAAGTGGAGCAGAGGAACCTGCTTCTTGGTGAATGCACCGCTGAGGAAAAGTGTGCCTTCGGAGCAGCGGATCTGTTCCATGACTAATAGTAGAGCGACAAACGGAGAAAGGAGCTGGAATCATAGACCACCCAGTCTTTCTTCGATTTGTCATATTGTACATTCACCTTAATATCCAGCGAGAGGTTGCGGTAGAGGCGGATGTTGATCCGGTTTTCGCTGTCCAGGCGGGTGCTGCGTTCCTCCGCATCCATGGGGAAGAGCAAGTCTATGGTGGAATTGAAGCTCAGGAAAGAAAGCAGGTTCACGGCAGAGAACACCAGGGTGCTTTCGATGCCATGATCCCAACTGGTGGGGTCTTCGGAGTAGTATTCATAGACCAGGGTGTCGCCGGGCGCGGCGCTGCTTCCACTGCCCGCGTTGGAGAAGGAGCGGTGGTTCACCTCCTGCTGCCAGCCATATCCGCTGCGCAGGCTGAGAGTAACCTTGGGATTGATGACCAGGCGGTAGGTGAGACCCGTGCCTTCCTTGAGGCGCATGGGGTAGAAAGCGATTTTGTTGCGGAAGCGGTCTTGATCTGTCCTCACCGCCAGGGTGTCTCCCTCGGAGGTGAGCAGGATATAGTTCTTGTTGGAGGAAAAGTAGAAGGTCTCGTCCAGAAAGTGGGTGTTCACATCCGCCCTGCCATACAGGGAGAAGTTTTTGAATATGTTGCTGTGTTCCAGTGGAGTGAAGAGGAACACATTCTTCAGGGAATAGGCATCGTTGCTGATGCGCAGATCGCTGTCGGTGGCCATGCTCATGCCCAGGTCGTAGATGCTGCGAGCAGTGAAGCGGGTCAGAGGATACTTCACATCGAGGCTGTTGTCCAATTGCCCGGTCAGGTTCACGCTGAAAGTGGGTTCGTTCTGGGCGACATTGTTGTTCGAGGAAAGGCTGATATTGCCATGCACGGCGCCCTTGTGGACTATGTTGCGACCGATGGCGAGTTCGTCGCCGCCCAGGATTCCAGCACCCACCAGATAGTTGCCCTCCCCTGTGGGATCGACCACCACCGTGAGCACTTCGCTGCTGCCCTGGCTGAGATTGACTGTGGTGAAATCACGCAGGTCGTTCCAAGAACCGCCCCCCAGCTTGAACATATAGGTTCCCGCAGCCAATATCCACACCTTGTCCGGCTGTCCCAGGTCGTCGTCGCCGATGCTGGTGTCCGTTCCATAGGGATAAAAATCGTTCTCATCGGGGGATTTTGCCCACAGGTCATAGGACATGCGCACGCGGGTCTGCCTTTCATCAATTATCTTCACCACCAGTTCAGCCCATTGGCCGGAAATCACGGTGCGCAGCTTTGGCTTTACTTCAGTGTAGATCGGAATTTCTTGGTTTTCTCCCACCACCACCCGATAGCGACCGGGTTTGAGGGTGACCTCCTGGTTGAATTCCCCTTCGGTTCTGGACAGAACACTGTTTGAGGCATCTAACTCCTCGATCAGATAACGGATCTCGGGGCTGACCGGTGTATTAAGCTTGAGTAGCAATTCGCCATCGGCAACCATCTGCGAAGCTTCCTGGGCCTGGGTTTGGATCAGTTGCTCCACCGGAGATTGGGGTTGGGATGGCAGTTTTTCCTGATAAGGCTTTCCCTCAAGCAACATTCGGCAACGGGCAGCGAAGATATCGGTTTCCAGCATCAACATTTCGTTATAGGATTGCACCAAATAGACCATGGAGTCATCGCTGAGGTCTTTGAACCGCTCGGCTTTACATCTGAGCAGGATCTTCAAGGTGGCGCTATCCCGCAGGAAGAACTCCATGCGCAGGTAGGCGCGGGGCTTTTCGGATTCGATCTTTTCCAGGTTCAGGATCAGCGTCTCCAGATAATAGTCCGGAGCGATCTCTCCGGTGCTCCGATCAACCTGCTGGAATATGTTGTAGGCACGGAACCTTTGGACGATGAGGTTGGGTACGGCGTCGCTGAGTCGGTTTGCCCAGACATCATAAGGAAGATAGCGCACCCGGGAGAAGTTTTCCTTGATCACCAGCTGGTTTCTGGCATAGGTGCGATTCACTTCACTATCCGTTACCTCCAGGGTCTTGGGGAAAGGGGTTTGCATAAACAGGCTGGGGTTTTCTGTTGCTTTTTTATAGTCCAGGATATAGTAGTTGGTCACCAACCTGTCCACTTTACCGAAACAGCCGGCAAGCAACAGGGCGGCCAGGAACAGCGGGATCAGAGCAAGAATACGGTATGTTTTCATGGGCTGCCTCCCCTTAGTTTCCGCGCAAGAGGATCGAGGGTTGATCCGAGATCTGGCGGGAGAATTCATTCAGGTTCTCAGAGGCCTCCCGCAACGATTCCAGAGTCTCGTTGAGGTTGGCGCGGTTGCGTATGATGGTGCGGTCGATATTGGTGATCAGGGTTCCCGCCCGGGAGATCGTGGTGGTCAGCTCACCCACCAGGTCCTTCAGGTTGGCGTTGGCAAGCTGCACCGAAAGGGTGTTTACATTGGCTATCAACTGATCGAATTCGGGCGAGGCGAGCAGAAGATTGACCCGTTCCAAGGAATTGTTGATCTTGAGTGTGATCGCTGCGATGTCTTGCGAGGTTTGCAGGATCATGGCATCGCTATGGGAACCGATGTTGTTCAGATGGAACCGAGTATCAGCCAGTAGATCTGAGGTTTGTTGGTTTAACTCGGTGATG
Source organism: uncultured Candidatus Cloacimonadota bacterium (assembly GCA_964631665.1). Taxonomy (GTDB): domain Bacteria; phylum Cloacimonadota; class Cloacimonadia; order Cloacimonadales; family Cloacimonadaceae; genus Syntrophosphaera. The sequence goes on from CAZVXK010000011.1 coordinate 18,930, forward strand.
GTTTGGTTCAGGTTTTCGCCGATCAAAGCCAGTTCTGCGGAGAGCGAATCGGTCAGCCGCTCGATGCTGGTTTGGGTGGTGGAGGTCAGGCTGTCCAGATTGCGGGTGGCGCCTGAGCCCAAGAGATCAAGATTGCGGGTGGTGACCGTGGAAATGGAATCCAGGTTTTTAGTCAGGTCATCGGTCAAACGGCTGAGATTATCCCCCAGCCCGGCAGTAACCTCTGCAGTGTTGGCTGCGATCTGGTTGAGGCTGAACAACGTGGTGGAAAGATTGGCGCGGGTATCACTGAGCAGGAGGCTGGTCTGGTTCAGGATCTCAGCCAGGTTCCTCCGGTTTTCCTCATCGGTCATGCTACTGATGTTGGAAGCGATCTCATCTATCTTTTCGGCGATGGACAAAGCCCGGTCGGTAATGTCATCGAACATGGAAGTACCAGTTTTGATAAAGCTTCTGGGTTTGAGCAGCCTGGCTTCGTTTGTCCCACCCCTTATGTCCACTGCCTTGATGCCGGTGATCCCCACCGGAACCAAAACCACCTCGGTGTCCTCTTTGATCGGCGTTCCGGCTTCCACACTGATTGTGATGATGATCTGGGTAACATCCTGGGGATCAATTCTGATTTGCTCCACCCGGCCGATGCGGATGCCCTGATAGTTGACCGCACCGCCCACCTGCAAGCCGCCGACAGAGTAGTTGGCAAACTTGATGTAGTAGAGATCACGCCTTTCCACCAGACGGTTGCCAGCCACCACGGCAAAAAACACCACCAGCAGCAGGACGCCGACGGTGATAAAAATACCCAGCCTAACCTTTGCCGCTTTGGATACCATTGTCTCTCCTCATTTCAAGCGTTGAAGCTTATCTCCCCGGTCAGAAACCGGCTTTTTACATGAACCGGGCTTTCCGCTCTGAGCTGCACATTGCCTTCACAGATCACCTCATCGCCAAAGCTGATGTCGCCCTCGATGCTTAACCGCGTGCAACTGACCAGAGAAGGCACTCCCTGACGGAACCGCTCCAGGAGCTGATCTATGGTGCCATAATAGCGTTCGTCCAGTTCGATCACCGGTGCGGAGGTCAAACCACGGCGCAAGACCACCTGATACTGATCGTTCAATTCATAGGCGTCCGACCAGATCGCCAGCAGGTCGTTATTCTTCTTTACCGGTGCGAATCGCTGCCGAGGTACGATCAGGCCTTTGGTACGATTGAACACCCCGATCGCCGCTCCCATGGCGGTCTCCAATTGATAGACCGGAGTGCCGTCCACCACCTTGGGATTGATGATCAGAGGCAGGATCATCATCCCCTCGCCGGCGATCAGGTTCCATTGCAGGGCTTTGAGGTCAATCCAGAGGTTGTTGGTATTGAAGTATTTATAGTATTCGATATTCTGAAATTCGTCCAGCTCCTCCGGCGGGCACTGAGCAATTTCCCTCAGCAGCAAATGCCCCTCCCGGTCCTCACTGAGGTGTCCGCCCTTTTTATCCACTTCACTGCGATGGCAAACCTCCATCAGGAAATGAATACCACTGTTCTCCATATAGGCGGGGATGCCGGTGTCCACTGTGGCGCCCAGGTTGTCCGAATTGGACACGAAGGCATAGCGATAGCCCTGGTCGATCAGTTTGTCTAAAAGCCCGCTGGCACTGAGCGCGGCATAGATGTCCCCATGCCCGGGCGGATTCCACAGCTTGGCGGGATCGGGATTTTCATAGGGTTTCAGGTCCTCCTGGCGGATGCGGGGGAATCTGTTCTGCAAGAAGGAGATGGGAAGTTTTTGGCGCAGCAGGTCAGGATATTTGCCCAGGTAATTGAGGGTGTCTGTCTCGGTGCTGTAACTGTTCATGAACATCAGCAGTACTTCGTAGCCGGAGCTTGCCCTTAGCGAAAGCACCTGGCGGGTGATGATGTCCAGGAAGTTCATGTTTCCCTTCACCGGAAGCAGGCTTTTGGCGGAGCTCAGCCCCATGCTGGTGCCCAAACCACCGTTCAGCTTGATCACCACGATGTTCCGCAGCAGCTTTTGGTTGCGGAACTGCGCCACTTCCTCATAGTTGATCAGGTTTTTAGGAGAAGGGGGTTGGATCTGGTTCTTGGAGATCAAGCCCTTCTCTCCCTGTTCCAGCTTCTGGTAATAGGCGCTGAAGGTGCGGATCACGCTCTCCGGTATGGCATTGGATTTCATTTGTTTGACAAACATATTCAGCATGGGTCAGCTCTCCTTTCCTGCTTTCTGGTTCAACGATCTGGCCACCACTTGTTCCACCATCTCCTCATCGATCACGCTGGGCAGGGTGATGTGGCCTTCCTGAGCATGATTTTCATTCCAGCTCTGAACAGTGGCAAGGGCATTGGGGTTGCGAGCCCAGGCCCGGCGTCCCACACCGCCCATCACATCCCAAGAGAGAGCGCTTTTCACCACCGAATCCATATATTCGCTGCCATCGAGCACGATGCCGTTGCCACCATTGATGGAACGGCCGATGCCCACCCCACCTCCATTGGAAAGCACCACCAGGCTCATGCCACGGGCAATGTTGCCGCCGAAGCAATGAGTGGCCATTTCCGCCATCACATTGCTACCGTCGCGGATATTGGCAGTCTCCCGGAAGGGGGAATCGGTTCCGGAAACATCGTGATGGTCCCGTCCCAGCATCACGGGTCCGATCTCGCCCCGGCGCACCATTTCGTTGAATTTCAAGGCAATGCGTGCCCTGCCTGCTTCATCGGCATACAGGATGCGGGCTTTGGTGCCAACAACCAGCTTGTTCTGTTCTGCTGTGGCGATCCAGTGGTGGTTGTCGCGATCCATGGCATTGCGGTTGGGATCGATCAGGTTTTTGGCGGCAAGATCGGTGCGGTGCAGGTCTTCATCCCTGCGGCTGAGGCAGACCCAGCGGAAGGGACCATAGCCATAGTCAAAACACAGCGGGCCCATGATATCCTCCACATAGGAGGGCCAGATAAATCCCTCGCTGGTGTTTACCCCATTACGCGAGATCGAATGCTCCCCGGCATCGAAGACGGAAGCCATGAAGCTGTTGCCATAATCCCAGAAGCGGGCTCCCCTGGCTGTAAGGCGTTTCAAAACCTGGAAATGTCGAATCAGGGACTGATCCACTCGTTCTTTGAAGGCCTGCGGAGCGGTGGCCAGCAGTTCCCTGCCCTGTTCGAAACTGAGTCCAACGGGTGTGTAGCCACCCTCATAGACAGCATGGCAGGAGGTCTGGTCCGAAAGCAGTTCCGCCTTGATATTGTGCTTGTCCACATACTCCAACAGATCGACGATATTGCCATAATAGGCTATGGAAAGAGGTTTCCCGTTGACGCGGCATTCATCCACCCACTGGAAAATTTCCTCCAGGTTGGCAGACACTTTGCCCACCCATCCCTGTTCTTGGCGGGTCTTGATCCTGCTATAGTCCACTTCGGCAATAACTCCGATCCCACCGGCGATCTCCACCGCCTTGGCTTGCGCTCCGCTCATCCCACCCAGGCCGGAAGAGATATAGAGCACACCCTTCAGGTCCTGATCGGAGGGGATGCCAAGGTATTTCCGACCCGCGTTGAGCAGGGTGATATAGGTGCCATGCACGATTCCCTGCGGGCCGATATACATCCAGCCTCCGGCGGTCATTTGACCGTAATTGGCCACCCCCAGGGCAGTCAAGCGTTTGAAATCCTCAGGGTTGTCCCATTTTCCGATCACCAGTCCGTTGGTGGAGATCACTCTTGGCGCTTCCTTGCGCGAGGGAAAAAGTCCCAAAGGATGTCCCGACTGCACCACCAGGGTCTGGGTTTCCGTCATTGCACGCAGATACTGCATCAGGAGGCGGTATTGCATCCAGTTCTGGCACACCTGTCCCGTTTCGCCATAGGTGACCAGTTCATAGGGATAAAGGGCGATGTCGTGGTCCAGGTTGTTGTCAATCATCACCTGCATAGCGCGGGCGGGGATGATCCCTTCATATTGTTCGATCGGCTTGCCCCAGAGCCTGCCCGGCGGCCGGTAACGATAACCATAGACTCTTCCTCTGGAGAGCAGTTCATCCAGGAATTCCGAGGCCATTTGCTCATGGTATTGGGCTGGGATGTAGCGCAGGGCATTTTTAACCGCCAGAGCGGTTTCGGCAGGGCTGAGGTTCAAACCGCGGTTGGGTGCGCGGCGGATTCCGGATTCAAATTCCGGAGGCGGGGGCAGGGGAAAATCAAGGTTGAATTGCTGATCGGGCATTGTGTTCATTGAAGTTCCCCCCAGGGCATGGGATTGGACAAATTGCCTGGATGCAAGGCGTCAGGCTGTCTGCTACGCCTGCGCCAGAGTGGGTTGCGTTGGTTCTGGTTATGAAACATCATCTTCATCGCCATTGAAAACTTTAATTTTTTCTAAAGCTGACGATCAAGGCATTCTTGTCAAGTTAAAACTTGCCAGGCGGAATAGACTTGGTTCAAAGGCAGGGGAAAATATGGAACCAAAGGTGTTTTCAGACAGCCCTAATGATAGGAAGCAGAGCAAAGTGGAGACATAAAGGAGATACAAAGCAGAAACGCGGGTTGTGCCCTTTATGACCAGATCAAGACCGGTTTCAGAAAACGAGAGCAGTGTTAGGTGATGGTATTAGTGCAACTTGTTATCAGTGATTGCCCACTGGGTCAAAGCTGAAGATACACCCGAAACAGTAACAATTGCAGGGCTTATGACGAAATGAGGATCTACTTCACCGATACCACTTCCGCCACTTCCGGTATCTCTTCTTTTACGATGCGTTCGATGCCGGCCTTCAGGGTGAGAGTCGCCATCGGGCAACCGTTGCAAGCGCCTTTGAGGCGCACTTCCACCACATTATCCTCGCGGATGTTCACCAGTTCCACATCGCCGCCGTCGGATTGGATGGCGGGGCGGATGCGGTCCAGAATGGATTGGAGTTTTTCTCTGTCGATCATGGTCTGTCCTTTCATCGGTATTCACTATTGTTATCATTAGAAATATTAAACAAAAAAGCGCAGAAGCCAAGCTCCTGCGCTCCGACTTTGTCAAATCTGTTCAATCGGCAAGATTTACCGTCATGCTGTTTCCGGAGGGGTAGAACAGGTTCATCTGATTCCCGGCCACCGTGGCTACTTTCACGCTGGAACCATTATCCACCAGGAACCAGGATTGGCTGTCGGGATCGAAGCTGAGCTGAACCTGCTGTCCGGCATTCTTGCCAGCCACTTCCTCGATCAGGATGTTGTTTTGGGTAAAGGTCACTTTGTAGGAGTGATCTTTGTTCTGGGCATATTTGATCACTTGCTCGCCTTCATTCATGGCCATCGGATTGCTTCCGGTCCAGAATTCGACGGTGTTGAGCACCACAAAATCGATGAATCCGGCGGCTGAATAGGCCGGAATGAACATAAGCACCCAGAACACCAGATTGTTCACATACTTGTCTCCCAATGAACCGTTCCAGGTATAGAGTTTGCGGGTGAGGGCGAAATTGCCGTAACAGCCGAAGAGGCTGACCATCAGGAAGATGGAGAGCACCGTCAACAGGATCGCGGTCTTGAACTTGGTCATTTTTTCCTCCCTTAATGTATTTAATCCCTTATTTTGGAGGTCTGTTTTGTCGTCAAGTAATAAAATGCCGGAATGATGATCAAAGTCAGGAAAGAACTCACGATCAAGCCTCCAATGCTGACGATACCCATGGCCTGGCGGATCTCCCGCGCCGAGGAACCGATCCCGATCGCCATGGGCAGCATGCCGATGATGATGGAAAGCGTGCTCATGAAGATTGGTTTCAGTTTATGCTCCCCCGCTTCCAGCAGGGCGTCATGGGTGTTCATTCCCTCACGGCGGCGGATGTTCACATAGTCCAGCATCAGGATGGCGTTGTTCACCACAATGCCCACCAGCATGATCACCGCCATCATGGAAATGATGTTCAACGGCATGCCGGTCAGCAGCAGTGAGATGATCACGCCGATCAGGGCCAGTGGCACGGTTGCCATGATCAGCAGTGGCTGGGCGAAGCTTTCCAGGATCGCCGCCAGCAGCATGTAGGTGAGCAAAACCGCCAGGATAAAGGTACGCAGCATGTCGATCAGGGTTTCATTGAGCATCTGGGATTCTCCGCCCCAAACGATCTCATAGCCCGGGGGGAATTGAAAATCGGCGAGCCTGCGGTTCACTGCGGAGATCACATCCCCCTGGTTGGCATTCTGAGCCACATGACCGCTGAATTCGATCGATTTATAGCGGTTGTAGTGGATCACCTTGTTGGTTCCGGTGGCAAATTCCACATCGGCAAGCTGGGATAGCAGATAACTCTGTCCCCAGATCACCACCGAAAGGTTCATGATCTTATCCGGCGAATCCACTGCCGCTTCTTCCAATGAAAGCTTGATGTCATATTGATTGCCAGCCTCCCGGTATTGGGTGGAGACCATGCCCTCAACCGAGGCGCGCAAAGCCAGGGCAAGGTCATAGACCGTGGCTCCGATATCCGCCATCTGATCACGTTTGGGGATGAGGGTCAGCTCAGGACGGCCCGAGCGGGAACTGGTATCCAGATTGATCAACCCGGGGATATCCTTGATCCGGTCAATAACCTCTGTTTTAAGCAATTCCAGGCGATCATTGTCCTGACCCTGCAGGAAGAAATTGACTGGCGCGTCACCTCCTCCCGCAGTGGAGATGGCGCTTACCCTGATGCGCGCGTTGGGGATGTCTGCCAAATCGCGGGTGAGCAGGCTGGCCAGCTCGATCGGTTTGCGGTTCCTGAGTTTCCTATCGACCAGCTTGATATCCATCGCGGCAAGGTTGGTGCCGCTGTCGATGAAGCTTATCCGGCCCAGGTTGGTGATCAGGTGTTCCACTTCCCGATGCTTGGCCACCCGTTCCTGAACCTGCTGCAGCACCGCGGCAGTCTGCTCAAGATTATAGCCCTGGGGCAGTTCCACACTGATAGTAGCGGTGCCCTGGTCCATATTGGGGAAAAGCTCGAATCCCACCAGCGGGATCAGGGCAAAGCTGCCCACCAGCAAAGCCAAGATGATGGCCAGGATACCGAAGCTGCGTTTCTTGGAGCGCAGCACAGCTCCCAGGAAGCGTTGATAGAGACTGGCAAAACGGGCAAAACCACGGTCGAAACGCAAACCGAACCGGCTTTCGTGCCTGCCTTCGGGTATGATCAGCGAAGCCAGCATGGGAGTAATGGTGAAGGACATGATCAATGAAAACACGGTGGCGATGGTTACGGTGAGTGCGAATTCCTTGAAGAACTGCCCCACCATCGAACTCATGGTGGCGATGGGCAGGAACACCACAATATTGGTGAAGGTGCTGGCCAGCACGGCCACGGCGATCTCGGCGGTGCCGCGGTCGGCGGCTTCCTTGCGGGTGTTTCCCATGTCCTTGTGACGGAAGATGTTCTCGATCACCACCACGGAATTGGTGACCAGGATTCCCACTGCTGTGGAGAGCCCCATCAGGGTGAGGATGTTGAAACTGAATCCGAAAATGTTCAAGAACATGAAAGTGGACACGATGGAAATGGGCATGGACAGCGCCACGATCAGGGTGGAGCGCAGATCGTGCAGGAACAGGAACAGGATCAGACCGGTGAGCAGGATGCCCATCCAGATGTTGCTCAGGGTATCGTTCACAGCTTGCTTGATGAAGTCTGAATCGTCACGGATTATACTTAATTGCACGCCGGGGGGCAGGTCTTGCTCGATACCGGGAAGCTGGGATCGGACCTGTTTGGCGATGTTCACCACATTCCCATCGGCGCTTTTGGTGATGGAGAGCCGCACGATGTTATCGTCCACCTTCTGTTGCGGGACGTTGAAGTAGATCGCCCGGGTGCGGACTTCTTCATGGCTGTCCTCGATCTCAGCCAGATGGCGCAGTTTCTTCACTCCGCTGGCAGTGGGTATGTTCGCATCGGCGATTTCATCGAGGCTGGCGAATTCGCCTTTCAGACGCACCGAATATTCTTGTGAGCCGCGTTGGAAGGTGCCAGCCGGCATATCCATGTTCTGGGCGGCCAGGATTTGCATCAGTTGGGCCAGCGAGATCTTGTTCTCATAGATCACGCGATCGCTCATCTTCACCGAGATCTGGCGTTTGTTGCCACCGGTCAGGCTCACCTGGGCCACGCCTTCGATCTGGGCGAAGCGGTCTTTCAACCGAGTGTCCGCCAGTTCGTATAGCGCCCTGCCATCAAGATTTCCGGACAGCACCAGGTCCATGAAGGGGAAGGTGGTGAAATCGAATTTCTGGACCGCGGGACGTTCCACCGCAGCAGGCAGTTCCCTCAGAATGGCATCCACCTTGTCCTTCACTTCCTGATTTGCGATATCCACGTTCTTTCCCAGCTCGAAGGCGATCAGGACAATGCTGAAGCTTTCCAGAGAATAGCTTTGTATAAAATCGATCTGGCCCACAGTGGCGATGGCATCCTCGATCTTCTTAGTGACCTGGATCTCCACTTCGTTGGGGCCGGCGCCGGGATAGATGGTTTGCACCGAGACATAGGGCAGCTTCACATCCGGCATCAGGTTCAGGGGTAGCGTGAAATAGGCCAGGACGCCAAACACCACGAAGACCAGTATCGCCATGGTTACCATCACCGGACGGTTGATGGACAGTTTTGCCAAAAACATGCTTTTCCCCTTACTCGATCTCGCGCACCAGAGCGTCGGCCTGGAGCATCGTGATCCCTTCAATGATGAGCTTGTCACCCGGTTCCAGACCGGAGATCACTTCATATTCCAGCTTGTTGTCCAAGCCCACTTCGATCTCGCGCTTGTGGGCAGCCGGAGGGGTTCGGTTGGTTCCACTCTGAAATACCCACACATAGTGTTTGTCGTTCTCGCTAACAATATGTTCTCGTTTCACCACGATCACATCTTTCTTGGTCAGAACTTCCAGGCTGATCTGGGCTGTGGTGCCGAACTTCACATTGCGGTTGGTTCCGGGGAAATCAACCCCCACCCGCACAGCCTTGCTGCCCTGATCCACTTCCAGAGCGATCTGGCTGACCCTTCCTTTCAGGGTGGTTTCTCCCACGGTCGCGGTGGCAGGAGTTCCATTGCGTAGTCTGACCACTTCGGCTTCCGGAACCATCAGGGTTGCCTTGTATCCCGCGTTCGTGGACACAGTGAACAGGTCGGTGCCCGGAAACACCTTCTGGGCGGTGTTCACCATGATGTTGGTGATCACGCCGCTGATCGGAGCCCGGACATTGATCATTTGTTCCGAAGCATCCAGATTGGCTTGCGCCACCTTGTACGCCGTTTCCATATTATCCAGATCCTGGCGTGAGATAGCGCCCTGAGCATACAAACGCTGCATCCTTTCATAGGCCTGCTTCTGTGCGTTGAAGGCGGTGCTGGCTTGTTCATATTGGGCGGCAGGGGTGTTGCGGGGAAAGGATACGATCACCTGTCCCTTGCTCACATATTCACCCACCCGGGCGGAGATGGAACTGACCACATCCCCCACGATCGCCTGGGCAGTGGTTTCCTCCATGCCGTTCAGGACAGCGTTGTAGAGAAGTTCCTGCCTGAATGTCTGCGGTTCGACAGTGAGCGTGCGTATGGGTATGCCCTGCTCACGTTGCAGTTGTTCCATGTTCACATCCTCATTGCTTTTTCTGCCGCAGGCACAGAGCAGCAAAACGAGGATCAGGGTTGTGATGATAATGTATCTTTGCATGGGGTTCTCCCTTATAATTTCATTCCGATTGATTTTTGCAGATTCCGCTGGGCGGAGATAACTTCATAGATGGCGCTGAAATATTGAAGTTTGATGGCGGAAAGCATGGTCTGGGCGTCGAACACCTCCAGCTGGATTCCCACCTGGTTGTCATAACGCACCTGTGCCAATTGAAGGCTGCGTTCCGCCAGACGGATGTTTTCTGCCTGGACGCGGTAGTTCTCGTAGGCGTGCTGCAATTTCTGGTGGTCCTGCTTGATCTGCAGCCTGATCAGCTCCTCATAATCCTTCTGCTGCAGCCTGGCCTGCAGGTAATCATGCTTTGCCTGTTTGCGTTTGGCGGTGTTGGAAAAACCTGTGAACAGCGGGATCTGGATACCGATGCCTATACTATAATTGGTTCCGAAATCCTTGCGTTCGATTCCAAAATCGTCTGCAGCCGTGAATAATGAGGCATTGGCCTGCAGCGCCACATTGGGCAGATAATTGCCCTTTTCGGCGTTCAACTGGATCTGTTTCACCTGGCTGTTGATGTCCGCCAATTCCAATTCGATCCGGTTCTTAAGTCCTTGGGCAATGGCTTCATCCAAGCTGATCGTGAATTCCAGGGGCAGGATGAATTCCCCTTCCGGCAGCACCGTTTCGTCCTCGGAGCCGATCTGTTTGCGGAAGGCTGCACTAGCCAGGGCAAAGTTGTTTTCCGCCTGCAAGACCTGGGGCTCCAGCTTCGCCACTTCCAGCCGGGCGCGCAGCAGGTCGAATTCCGATACCTGCCCCTCGGTCTGCAATGCTTCCACCCTGCGCAGATGGCGGCGGGCTGTTTCCAAGCCCTCCTGTTGCACCTGATACAGTTTTTGGGCCAGCAAGCATTGGTAGAAGAGCTCGGTGGTGGAGAGCACCACCTCCTGTTCCGTCAGTTCATAACGCAGCCTCTGGATACTGCGGTAGCGGCTTACCGCCCTGATGCCGTTGATCAGCTTTCCACCCAGAAACAATACCTGCTGCATCTGCAGCTGGACCGCCAGCGAACCTTCATTCACCGGCGAGGCGGGGATCATTGAATTAACCACATTATCCAGCACTGCTCCCAGATAATATTCATTGTCGGTGGCGGTCAGGGAATCCAGCCCGGCGGAGAAATTTACCGGCGAGGGCAGGGCCGAATCCGGCAGATAGGTCTTGGAAAGCTGGTAGCCACCCTGCAGGGTCAATTGCGGCAGCAGGTTTCCCCGCACATCGTAATAGGTCTGATCCGCCTTATGGATGTCTTCCTTGGCCATCAGCAGGGTCTTGTTGTTTTTACGGGCAAGTTCGATGCTCTCTTCCAGGCTGATTGCGGAAAGGCAGGCCAGCCAGAAGGCGATCGCCATCGATAGGATCATTCGTTTCATGTCATTTCCTCTTGATTATGCCATACATTATCAGTTTGATGATCAATTCATGGTCTCGCTCGATCCTTCGCATCAGGCGGTCAATATCCTTGACCACGAAGTCCGTGTCGCCGATCAGGAACCAGTCGTTGATGATCTCACTGAAGCGCTCGGAACTGATCTCTTCGTTGATAATGCCCTGCTGCTTGCCAAAATCCATGATCTCCTGCAGGATCATAAACATCCGGTTGTGAGAGGCATTATGCAGCTCCTCCAGCTTCTCGAGATACATCAGGGGAAGCTGCTTCATGCTTTCCAGCAAAATGGGCATATTCTCGTAAATGTACTTGAGCGGCAGGCGTAAAAAGCTGCTCAGTTTTCCTTCAAAACTATCCTGGGCAGCCAGTTGCTCACGCAGGCATTCGAACAGCTCTTCCGCCTTGATCTGCACTGCTTCCAGGAAGATGTCTTCCTTGGACTGGAAGTAATAGTAGATCGTCGCTTTGCCGATGTTGGCCTCACGGGCAATCTCGTTCACAGAGGTCTTTTGATATCCGAAATGGGCAAAAAGGTCGGTGGCAACAGCGATGATCCGGTTTTTCTTATCGGGTGCGATGTTCGTCATTCATACCTCATGGTTTATTGGAACTGCTTGATAGTGTAAATGGTACGTCTTGTTATTCGAATTTTCGACCCATTTGTTCTATTCGGTCGAAACCGTCAAGAAGTTTTTAGCC
>CAZVXK010000012.1:0-10951 GCA_964631665.1 uncultured Candidatus Cloacimonadota bacterium
CTGCACGAGATCGAGAACGCGGTGGGGCGCGCCACCGAGATGGGACGCCCGATGCTCTATTGTATGGGACACGGCGGCCTGTCGGACGTAGCCACCCTGGCTTCCATGGGCATCCTGAGCCTGGTGGCCCGCAAGGCGGCTGAGTATGACACCAGGATCATCGTTCCCTGCTATCACTATATCGTGATGCCCATCGCCCAGGAGATTGTCCGGGAAGCGCATTATGCCGTGGGCCGGCCGGACAGCTTTGACAAGAACAATATCTTCTTCCTCACCGATGTCCAGTTTGCCTATGTGGCGGGCGTGAACGGAATCATGATCCGGGAGCGCATGGCGACCAATTTCTTCATGGGCTATTTCTCCGCTGAAGCCTTGCTGATGACCGAAACCGGAAACGCGGTGGGCGCAGTGCAGATCGCCGGCACCGATGCCGTGACTCAGGTTCCCTTCTTCATCACCACCTGCGATTACACGCTGATCGGCGAGGAATTCTATGCCGCCTCCGCCTATCTGAACAAGGAACCGATGCTGCTGGGAACCCTCAAGGCGCAGGACTATTTCAAGTTCCTGATCTTCTTCTTCCTGATCCTGGGCACTGCCCTGGCTTCTTTCCAGGCTACTGGAATTCTGAATATATTCCCGATAAAATAAACGAGGTCTTAGATGAAAAAGACAATACCTTTGATAGTGGTGATCGTGGGTGGAATCGTCTGGTTGGCCTGGGTATTCATCCCCCATCGCTACCTTGCCGATAACTTCTACTACGATTTCATCTACCCCTGGTCCCGGGCGATGGCTCCGGGCGGATTGCTGCTGGGCGTGATCAGCTTGTCCATGATGCACCATGCCAAGATCAAACGCCGCGCCCCCAAGTGGCAATACAGCTATTTCTTCTTTGCCGGATTCATCGTAACGGCGCTGGCCGGATTCATCGGCGGCACCCAAAAGGGCGGTGTGTATATGTGGATGTTCGAAAACATGCAGGTGCCGATGAGTGCCACCATGTTCTCCCTGCTCGCCTTCTACATGGCCTCCGCAGCCTACAAGGCTTTCCGTGCCCGATCGGCCGAAGCCACCGTGCTGCTGGCGGCAGCCATCATCGTGATGCTGGCTCAGGTGCCCCTGGGCGTGAAGCTGAGCAAATACCTGCCCGATATCTCGCAATGGATATTGGACGTGCCCAACCTGGCCTCCAAACGCGGGATCATGCTGGGAGTGGGACTGGGCAGCGTGGCCACCACGCTTAAGATAATGCTGGGCATCGAACGCTCCTATCTGGGCGGCGGTGATTGAGCAGGAGGAGCAAATGAATATTTTCGAACGCATGCAAAAGCTCGACCGCCGCTGGATCTACATTGTGGTGGCACTGGCCATCATCATCCCCCTGATGATACCCTACAATTCGGACAACCTCACCTCCCCGCCCACCGAGAATGTCTATCAAATGGTGGATTCCTTCGCGGGGCGGGAAGACCGCGCCATCCTGATGAGTTTCAATCACGATGCTGCCACCATGCCGGAGCTCTTCCCCATGGAAGTGGCGATACTCAGGCACTGTTTCGAGCGCAATATCAAGGTGTTTACCCTCACCTGGTACGCCGCGGGAGCGCCTTTGATCGACTATGCCATCAACACCGTGAAGGAAGAGTATCCCGATATCAAATCCGGCGAGGACTATTGCAATTTCGGCTTTATCCCGGCTGCCCTGATCATGCCCACCATCATCGGCATGGGCGATAACATCGCCAACACGGTTAAAACCGATGCCGAGGGACGCAAACTGGAAAACCTGCCGATCATGAAGGGAATCACCAATTACTCCGAAATGAACTTGGTGATCGAGTTTTCCGGTTCCTCCGCCGGTGTCTATTGGCTCTACTATGCCCGTCCCAAATTCGGCACCAATATCGCCGTGGGCGTAACCGCCGTGATGGCGGCAGATCAATATCCCTACCTGCAATCCGGCCAGTTCATCGGAATGCTCTCCGGTCTGAAAGGCGCTGCCGAATATGAGAAACTGGTGGATGTGTTCGGAGCCTACCGTGAGCCGGGCAAACCCATCCGCCTCACCTATGACGACCAGGGCAGGAAGATCCTGCCAGGCAGATCCTTCAGCAACGATGTGCTGGCTGATGAATCCACCAAGAAACTGGTGTTGATCACCACCCAGAACGAGGCGAGATTCTCGCCCGGGGAGTTTCAAAAGTTTCTGGCCACCTATCCCGATTCTGTGGCTACGGTGATCGAGGGACTGAAAACGGAAAAGGATGGCCAGGTGGTGATCGACGTGAGCCAGGTCCGGGAGGAGGATAAAACCAAGCTGGGCTATCTCGCCTGGTCGGATATCAACCGCTTCACCCGCAACATCATCTATAAGTTCAAGATCGCCCGCATCGGCATGAACGCGCAGAGCGTGGCACATATCATGATCATTGTATTCATTATTCTGGGCAATATCGGTTACTTCATCGAAAGAGCCCGTAAAGCCAGGAAATAAAGGGAGGAAACCGTGACATTCGAACTATTCAGCAATCTGGTGGGTGCCTTCTTCACCCTGAGCATCTTCTCCTTCCTCTATAAGGACAATCCCTTCTATCAGATGTCCGAGCAACTGCTGGTGGGAATTTCCCTGGGCTATACCTTCGTTCTTTCCTTTGAACGGGTGGTGATCCCCTTCCTATACCACCCCCTGTTTCTGCAACGGCAGTATATCCTGATCATCCCCACCCTCATCGGTGCCTTGTATTTGTTCCGCTTCTCCCGCAAGCTAAGCTGGCTCTCCCGCTATCCCATCGCCTATTCCATGATGGGTGTGGGTGCCGGTGTGGCACTTTCCATGCACAATATCATCATGGTCCAGATGCGCCAGGCCATGGTGCCGATCGAGAATATCAACCTGTTCCTGATCTTCTTCGGAACCCTGCTGGTGCTGCTCTATTTCTTCTTCTCCAAGGCGCACACCGGCGTGTATGGCAAGTTTGTGAATGTGGGGAAATGGTATATGATGGTGGGCTTCGGTGCTTCCTTCGGACTCACCGTGATGGCGCGTATCTCACTGTTAATCGGGCGAATCCAGTTCCTGGTCAATGATGTGTTCATGCTGCTGAAGAACACCCTCACCGGATAGCGACAATGATCTCAATCAAGGGGAAGCCAAGCACGGCTTCCCCGCTTGGTTTTCAGACAGTTTCCAGCCCTGGCCTGACTTTCAGGCAGGATAATCAAGCCACCATACCTGATACAAATATGAAAACCGGAAGCACAGATGTATAAATACTCAACTCTTGTCCTGCTACCCCTCCTCCTTTTAATCCTGCTCGGCGGATGCGCCAAAGAAGACCAAACCCTGGTCAGCATCGAAGGTTTTGAAGCTTTGGACATGCCTCACGACGATGGCAGCGGAGTGATGCTGAAATGGAAACCCCTGCACCGCTCCCACCGCATCATCCAATACAACATCTATCGGGGTCATCATCCGGACAGCCTGTTCATGCTGGGCAAGATCGAGGTCGATCCCAAGCTGGGCGTGATGGCAGACTATCTTTATTTCTATGACAAGGACTATCTGCCCCTGATCGAATTTGAAACATCCCCGGCCAAACTCAAACAGGAAAAGCACCAACCACAGGGCAGCCCGATCTATCGCAGGGTTCCCCGTGATCCCCAAATACTGGCCAATCTGCTCCCCCATTACGATGTGTTGGGTGAGATCGATGCCAAAAGATATTACCACGGCTCACGCCAGATCACCGATGAGGAGGGAAACGTTTCCGCCGGATTCCGCCTCACCCAGTTCAATACTTTCTATGCCAATCCCCTGCAGGGCAACACCTATTACTACAGCGTGATCGCCGTCAAAGAAACCGGCAGGCATCTGCCCGCAGCTCCGATCAAGTCTGCCCAGCCGGTGGACAACCGCCCCGATTCCACTGCCATCCTGCATACTGCCTATATCAAGGATACTGGCGAGTTCAGCTTCGAGTGGAATCCCCCGCTGGGCAGCCAGGATATCGCTGCCTGGCAGGCCTGGCTGCTGCCCAAAAGCCTGCTTCCACTTTACCACGAGGAGCAGAAGAAGAACCTTACCGCTCCGGACAGCGTGTTCCATGCAGCCTGGCAACAGGAACCTGGCACCGCTAAACTGTTTGAATTGGCTGAGCTGCCCTACTGGACGCAGAATTTCTACCACAAGTCTGCCGCCGACAGTGTGAATCTGACAGCAAGCGAGCTGGTGGATTATATCCCGGTTCTATGTTACTCCGATTATAGCGGTTACAGCACCGCCAGCCTGGGCAGACCGCTCCGCATCACAAGCTCAGACCAGATTCCAGCCCTGCCTGCCTTCAGCGTGCATGACAAGATTAACGACAAGGGCGACAACCTCCACATCTCCCTCGGCAAACCCCTGGCCTATGTGACCCTGGCATCCTATGCCAACCGGAAGAGGAACAAACTGCTGATCAATTATGAGGTGTCCGAAAACGAGAATTACAAAGTGGACAAGATCAGGTTCAGCTTCCATGACCATCAGGGCACCAAGGTGGGAGAGATCACGGAGCATTTCCCGGACAAGATCATCCACCTTAAGCTTCCCAAAGGCACCGAACCCCGCCGGGGCATCAAGGTGCAGACCAGTGTCCGTTTGATCGGTGAAAAGGAGTTCGAAGCCCAGAACGTGAGCCAGGACATCGTCTATGACGAGAGCGCGCGCCGCTTCATCGGCGAAAATCCCAGCTTCAATGGAACCTCCCTCACAGAATACTCCTACGACCTCTTCACCCGAAACCGTTTCAGCCCGGACTACTCCCCCGGCTTGCGCATGGGCGCCATCACCCGCTCCTATGACCACACCATATCCTATGAAAGCGTCCTCTATCAGGGCATCCTGGGTTATGATGCCACAAGCAAGCGCCTGCTCACCGGCCACCAGTTCACCGTAGCGGTGGATGAGAAGACCGGGACAGCTTTCCGGCCCTCGCTCTTTCGCAGCGTTACCGAAGAATATCTGGAAGAACTTGAGAACTCCGCTGGAGGCCAGGAGGAATATGAATTTATCACCGGCCTTCCGGCTTATCTGGCTGCCAAGAATAGCTCCGGAGACCGGGCTTGGCGCAAAGCCTTGCTTCCCGAGCGGGACCGCAATTCCCGAAGCTATTCCTACCAGATACTGGCAACGGACGGCAAGGGCTTGTGGCAGCAATCGGATACTTTTATCAACGAGGCTGGCCAGACTTGGTTCTATCCTGTCTCCAACTGGTTCGACAGCACCAAACTCGCCACCCTGATCGCCACCATCGTGATGTGCCTGATGGTGGTGGTGGCCGTCCATCAGGCCAGACGCAAAGACCTCTATATCCGTCCCATTGCCGGTTTGCACGAACTGGACAACGCCGTGGGGCGCGCCACTGAAATGGGCCGTCCCGTGATGTTCGTTCCCGGCTGGGGCACTTTGGGCGAACCCTGCACGATTTCGGCATTGATGATCCTGAACCAGATCGCACGCAAGACCGCTGAATATGATGTGCGCCTGATCTCGCCGCATGTGGACTACTTTGTGATGCCCCTGGCGCAGGAAATGGTGCAGACGGCCTACAACGAGGTCGGGCGTCCCGATGCCTATAACCAAAACGACATCTTCTATGTGTCCGACACCCAGTTCGCCTTCTGCGCCGCCGTAAATGGCATCACGGTGCGCGAGCGTGTGGCCACTATCTTCTACATGGGTTACTTCTTTGCCGAAGCCCTGCTGATGACCGAGACCGGCAACCAGGCCGGAGCCATCCAGATCGCCGGAACCGATGCTGTGACCCAGGTTCCCTTCTTCATCACCACCTGCGATTACACCCTGATCGGCGAGGAATTCTATGCCGCCTCGGCTTATCTTTCCCGCAATATCGAGCTCACCAGTATGCTGAAGGCGCAGGACTATTTCAAGCTGCTGATCGTAGTCGTGGTGGCCATCGGCACCCTGCTCACCACGCTGCACATCAACGAGCTGATCTACTTCCTGCCCATCGAATAGGACATCGTCATGATCAGAATTCCCACCTCCACCCTCAAACGCCTGCCCCAATACCTGCAGGTGCTGCAGCAACTCCAGAAGGCAGGGCTGAAAAGCGTTTCTGCCACCAAGATCTCCGTGTTTGCCGATCTCCATCCAAACATGGTGCGCAAGGATCTGGCCTACACCGGTATCGGCAGCATCCCCCAGCTCGGTTATCCCATCCAGGAACTGCGCATCGCCATCGAAAAACTGCTCAATTGGCACGACACCTCCTCCTGTTTCTTGGTCGGCGTGGGGCATCTGGGTTCCGCACTGCTGGGCTATCAGGAATTCTCCCAGAAGGGTCTTTCCATCATTGCCGCCTTCGATAACGATGCCACCAAGATCGGCAGCACTGTGCACGGCGTGCCGGTTTATTCCTTTCTGGAATTCACCACCCTGGCCCAGAAGCAGAAAATCTGCATCGGGATCATCACCGTCCCGCCGGAAGCGGCACAACTGATTGCCGATATCATGGTCCACAGTGGCATCAAGGCGATCTGGAACTTCACCCCCCAGAAGATTTTAGTGCCACCGGATATCATTGTGGAGTATGTGGATATGTTCGCCTCGCTGGCGGTGCTTTCCCGCCGCCTGGCGGAAAAGGAATAGCCTCTGCGCGTCCTCTTGGTCTCGCCCAAAGCCGTAACCGGCGGGCTGGAAAGCCTGCGCCGGGGTCATCAGATCCTGCAGGGTTTGCTCTATGTGGCCGCCGCCGCCAAGGCTGCCGGACACGATTGCACCGTTGTCATCGCCGACCAGAATGATGTGCAGCGCTACATCCGCCGCTACCGGGCTGAACTGGTGGGAACCTCATGTGTGAGCGCCACTTACCCCATCGCCCGTGACCTCCTGATCCGGCTCAGGAAAGACTATCCCAACCTGCCCACCATCATTGGCGGACACCATGCCACCTTCATGTATCAGGAAGTGCTGGCGGAAACCGGGGTATCCTATGTCTGCCGCGGCGAGGGGGAGGAAGTCTTTCCCGCCCTGCTTGCCTCATTGGAAGAGGGAAATCACCATCCCCGGATCCCCGGAATCGTCTTTCAGAAGGACGGTAACTTTCATAATGACCGGCAGATAGCCCTGCTGAACGATCTGGACCACCTGCCCCGGATCACGCTTGACCTGGTGGCGCCGGAATTCAGCTTTTCGCCCAAGATCGTTTCCAGCCGCGGCTGCCCCTTCCGCTGTTCCTTCTGCTCCATTTCCGCCTTCTACAACGGACGCTACCGCCAGCGCAAGGTGGAGGATGTGATCGCCGATATCGAGGACTATATCTCCTGGGGCTTCGACCAGTTCTGGTTCCACGACGACAACCTGACCGTGGACACCAAATGGGTGAATGAGTTCTGCGCCCAGGTGGAGGCCAAGGATTTGAAATTCCGCTGGAATTGCATGAGCCGGGTGGATACCATCTGCCGCGAGCCGGATCTGATCGCCCGGATGGCGCGCTGTGGCTGCTCTCTGGTCTCCATCGGCATCGAAAGCGGCATCCCGGAAGTGCTGGAGCGGATGCACAAAAAGATCGACATCACCCAGATCAAAACCGCCATCGGCATCCTCAACCGCCTGAAAATCAGCCACAACTGGTATATGATCCTGGGCTCCGCCGATGAATTCGACCGCCATAAATACATCCGCCAGAATATAAAGTTCTTTTCCTCCCTGCCCTTCGGCTATGTGTTGATCTCCATCCTCACCCCCTTTCCGGGCACCGAGATCTTCGAGCGGCTCCGTGCCGAAAACCGCCTGCTGCATTACAATTGGGAGGATTACGACGCCACCCATTGCGTATATCAGCCCCTCGGCATGAGCGCCCAGGAACTGGAATCCTACCTCATCAAGGCCTATCTGAAAGTATATCTCAGCAAGGGCTGGCGGCTGATCCCGCTGTTTATCAATAGTTTCCGCTCCGGTGCCATCCGTCCGGACATGATCCGCTCCGCCATCACAGCCATGCTCAAAGCCGTCTTCCTCCGCAAGGATTTCCACACCGCCATCCGCAAACAGCGCTAAACTTCAGGTTCGAAAATCTCTTCGCCGAATAGGTAGCCCAGAAATTTGCTTACCTTGTATTCGGAAAGTTTATTGTAATGGCCATTACCGTAACCACCATTACATTACGAGATAGTTCATCTGTATATTCCTGTCAAATAACACATTGCGGCTCTTGCCTAATATTGACCCGATATCACTCATGCGAATATCTATTCAATGTGATTAGAGATAGCGTAAGTTGAGTTTTCTTCTATCCTACTGAAGCATAATCGTTTCTGTCCTCTATCTTTTTTTTGAACAAGCCATACTTTTATCCTTCTGTTTGGCCTTCTGTCTTGAGGACCTGTCTTTCACCTGCTCTTCCTCTCAAGACACAGCCTTAATCAAGTCTTAATCAAGCCTTAATCAAGCGTTAACAATTAACGCTTGATTAAGGCTTGATTAAGACTTGATTAACACTTTGGAAAAGGGGCGGAGTGACCCAAAACCCACGATCCTTGTACGATCCAGCACGATCCGGCACGATGGAAGTATAGATAGAAGTGTAGGAATATAAGCGTGGTGTTTTAACCCACGTGAAGCGGAGCCACCAACCCGGGGAAAAGACAAACCCATTTCAATGGGTGCAGGACTTACCGGATCAGAGCGATCTCATATATTTGAATGATGGTGATCCGAATCAAAGTCCGGCACCGGTTGAAGAGGTTGTGAAACTATGGGTGAAGCAGACCAGAAAAGCTCCGCAGGAGCGATACAACTGATCCCAGGGTGGCAACCCTGGGATCAGTACCCCCCAAAAAAGGGGTAATAGCCCCGAGGGGCAACACAGGTGATTGGAAAATAATGTTTTAGATCGAGGTGTCGCCCTTCCAGGGCTTGACGGTTGTATTGTTTTGTATCCTTGGGATTCCGCCTCGCTCCACCCCAAGCTATGGGATTTCGCGCCTCCAGCGCTGATAATGCCATCAACACCATCTCCACCAAGTCATGAACAGAAAAATCGAACAGATATAAATACTGGAGAAATTCCATTTGCCAGCAGCTAAGCACCCGATTAAAGTATAGGTATCATACCAAATTAATAGGAGATTCAAAATGAAGCCGATCATAAAGATAACTTTGCTGATGACAGTGGCGGTGGCCGTGTTGGCTGCCTGCCAGAGCAATTCAGGACTCACCGCTCCGGCACAACCGGATGTGGCGATTAGTGATGAGTATCCGATGGTGGAGACCAGGGGCATTGGGCAGATCGTAGATGAGCTTTATCCATCCTGGCCCGGACGCAATGTGGAAGCGGAGATGGTCCGCATTACCAATGACATAGAAAACCTGTATGTGATGTATTATCTGCGCGAGGAATGGCAGATGAACGGTTCCCACATCCATGTGGGCGAATCGCTGGCCGACCTCCCCCGTGATGACCGGGGATTTCCCATTGCCGATAGATTCCGCTTCGGCAGCTCTCCCGACCGGGGTATAAATCCGCACATCGAGGTATTGCCGCTTTCCCAATTGGGGGTGGGTATCGGAGATGAAATCTTGGTGGTGACCAACGCCCGGCTGAGCCAAAACGGTGCCAACCGCAACTCCTTCCAAACCAGTCTGGAAAATGACGGCAGCAGGGGTAGTCAGGGACCCGAATGGTGGACTGTAAGCCGTTACCGGCTTCGTCTCAGCACCCATGGCAAGGAAAATGCGGGAAGGGTGAAACTGACCGAGGATCTCAGCCTGATTTTACCAAATTAACCCAATCCTGACTCCCTCCCCGAGTGAACACAGACCCCGTGGTCGCCTCTGACCATGGGGTTTGTTTTTTTTTGAGCCCAAACCACTACCCCAGGGCAGGGCTCAGGTGACCAGGGTCAGCATTCCAAAGAAGTGGCAGACACTGCCGCCAAGGACAAAGAGATGCCACACGGCATGGTGAAAAGGCAGCCGTTTGTACCCATAGAAGACAAGCCCGAAGGTGTAGGCGACGCCCCCGATCAGCATCCAGAGCAGGAAAGTGGAATCCATATAGCGGCGCAGGGGCTCAATGGCGATCAGAACCATCCAGCCCATCAGGATGTAGATCAACACCGAGATTATTCTCAATTTGCCCAGGGTGAAGATCTTAAGATTGATGCCGGCGATCGCCAGAGCCCAGATCACTCCAAACAGGGTCCAGCCCCAACCGCCCCGCATGGCGCCGATGGTTACGGGAGTGTAGGTTCCGGCGATGAGCAGGAAGATCGAGGAATGATCCAGGATGCGGAAAAAACGCTTGAGCCTGGGCTGGGGAAAGGCATGATAGAGTGTGGATGCCAGATAGAGCGAGATCAGCGTGGCGCCATAGATGCTGAAGGACACCACTTTCCAGGCATCGCTTTGCCTGGCGGCGAACACCACCAGGATCACCAGGGCGGCAATGCTGAGCCCCACTCCGGTGCCGTGGGTGATGCTGTTGGCGATCTCCTCTCCCAGGCTTTGTTTGGAGCTGAGGGGTATCCGGTCCAGAAATCCGGTGCGCTGTTCCGGCGAGGAACCGTCAGTCGGAGGAGGCATCTTTTCTGAGCAGGGGAAGATAGAGCTCCAGGACATCCGTAAGGATCGGATCAGGCACCAAGCCTTGGATGGAACCGCCCTGGCTGATCAGCTCCCGGATCCGGGTGGAGGAAATGTCGCAGGGTTCAAGACTCAGCAGTGTGGCTTTGATCTGGCTGAGCACACTTTGCTCCAGAGGGTAATCGGGCCTTTCCAACACCAGAAACTCCAGGTGGTCCCGCAGCCAGGGAAAGTCGTGCCAGCGGGGCAGGGAGGACAGATTGTCCGCACCGATGGCGAAAAAGAAGCGCTTGTCCGGATGCTTTTTTAACAGGCTCTGCATCAGATCGCTGGTATAGCCGCTTCCGGTGGCATCATCCA
>CAZVXK010000012.1:11051-29885 GCA_964631665.1 uncultured Candidatus Cloacimonadota bacterium
TTTTGCCAGTTTCCTGCTTTCCCGGGAGCCAGGATATCTTTGTTTCAACTGCTCATAACTGAGGCGGGCTTCGTCGTGCAATTTCTGCCTGCGATAGAGGAGGGTGGTGTAATACCAGGATTCCCGGTCGAGCCGGTCGCTGTTGCCCAGGTCGGTTATCTCCTGAAAATACATCAGAGCGCCGCTGTAATCCTTCATTTTATAGTGGATATAGCCGGTGAGGAATTTCTTTTCGATCAGCTTGTATTGCGCCTTGCGGACATATTCGATGGCCTCCTGGTAACGGGGATCGTTGGGAAAGCGCTCCACAAACTTGCGGAAGGCGTCTATGGCATGGAGGGTCTCGGTCTGGTCATACTGGGGCGGCAGGGATTCCTCGAAAAAGCAGACGCCGATCTTGAAATGGGCGGTGGCCACATCGGGATGGTTGGGAAAGACATCGGTGAATTCCTGATAGGCCAGACGGGCATCGGTGAATTTGTTGATGGCGAAATAGGAATCCCCTTGCCGCATCAGGGCAAAGGCAGTGGAGGCGGAGGCCCGCTCAAAGTAGATGTCGCCATAGAGCTCAGCGGCGCGGGCAAACTTGCGGTTCGAGTAGAGCTCATTGGCTTTCTGCAGCCTTTGCTCGGTGGTGGAAAAGCCCTGCCGCTTGGCACAGGAAGTGGCAAGCAGCAGCACTACGATTATAACCAGAAGGCGGTGGTTCATGCAAATCCTTTTCATTCGGTGGTCCAGAGCAGATAGATCAGCGACGCCAAGGCTGTGGTGGCCAGTGCCGGTTCGAACCACTTCAGGTGCGCCGGGCTTCGGTTTTCCACTCTCTGGTCCTCAACCGCAAAACTGAGCTGGTCGATCTGTTTCAATTGGTAATCGGGCAGCGAGATCTGTTTTACTTCGAAGGTGTAATAGGGCTTGCGTTCGCTGCGGTAGGAAAGGAAACTCTTGCGCTCGATAGTCTCCCACTTCAGCTCCAGATTCACCTCCACCAGCGTGGCTGAACGCAAGGCATAGGAAGCCAGCAGCAGCCCGGGATCGGCTTCGCCCTCAGTAAGGAGGTCCGGTTCCGTCTGCCGCGTTTCCCGCAGGTCGGCTCCTTTCAGCAGCAATTGCCGGCGCAGCTTGAAATCCAGAGTGGAGGAAAGGTCGCCCGCGTTCACACTGAGAAACAGGGGCTGATCCACTGCGATCACTTCCGCGATCCGGCTGCTGATCCTGTCCGTCTCCTCCGCTGCGGCGCGTGCTCCCGCAAGGCTGCAGAAGCACGCGATCAGCAGTGGCAGGAAAAAGTGTTTGGGCATTGTTCAGTTGGACAGACGCAGGTATTTGTCCACCAGATTCATATGAACATAGTTGGGATATTGGGTCTTCAGCAGGTTCAGTTCCTGCCGGGCAGCGGCATAATCCTTCATGTTGTAATAGCTCATGCCCACCTTGAGCTGGGCGTCGGGTCCCTTGTGATGGTGTGGAAAGAGCGATACCACATTCTGGAAGGTGCGGATGGCTTTGGTGAAGTTGGCTGCGGCATAATAGTTCTCGCCGATCCAGTAATGGGCATTCGGGACCAGCTCGGAATTGGCATAGGTGGCCAGGAAATCCTCGAACATCCGGATGGATTGCTCATGGTTCCTTTTGTAGTATTGGTTCAGCGCCGCCTGATACTGGGTTTTCATCTCCTCGTCCAGCTTGGCCCTGGCAACGCTGCGTTCCTTCTGGATCACATTCTGGAGGTCGCCGGTGAGAGTGTTGAGTTCGGTATTCATATTGTCAACCCGGCGACGAAGGTTTTCCAGATCGCTTTTCAGGGTCTGGTCACGGCCTGCGGCATCCCGGATGGAGGCTACCTCGCTTTCCATCAGTTCCACCCGCTCCTGGATGTCGATCAGGGAGAGGCGCTTGAGTTCCATATCCTCCCGTATGTCCATGGTGAAGGTGCTGTCGCTCTCCATAAAGCGCTCGGTGGCCACCTGCACCTCGCCGGTAAGATCAGACAGGATGCGGGCGATGCGGGCACTTTCATTGATCACCTCAGCCAGTTCATCCTTGGTGGCAAAATTCTGGCTGGAGACCTTCAGTTCCCGCAGATGGTCGGTGAGGATGTCGAAGGTGTCTTCCATATCCATCGAAAACTCATCCAATCCCTGCTTGACTTCGCTGTCCAGTATGGAGATGCGCAAATCCAGATCTTCCTGCAAAGCCAGGAAATCACTGGCGATATCGTCAATCTGCATCTGCATGGGGGTCAGCACCAGCAGTTCCTGGTCGACCTCATTCAGACGGATGATTAGTTCATCGATCTTCTTGCGGGCATCGCTGATGTCCTTGTTTGCCATCTCGATTTCCGCCTGCTGCTTGTCCTGCAGGGCCTGCATTGTCTGCACCTTGCTTTGGTGCTCCTTGAAGGCCTTGTTGCTCACGCAGGCACCCAGTGCCAGCATCAGGATCAGGGTAAAGAACAACATTTTTTTCATAACATATCTCCTTGCAATAGGGTTAGTTGGATATTAAAAAGGCTTTATAGGCCGCATAGGTGGAATACAGATCCGCCTTGCTGCACAGTTCATACAGGGAATGCATGCCCATCAGGCCCACTCCGCAATCGATCACTTCGGCACCCAGATTGGCCAGGATATAGGCAATGGTTCCGCCGCCGCCCTCATCCACCTTGCCCAGTTCGCCCATCTGCCAGAACACCTTGGCATCGTTGAAGATGCGGATCACCTTGGCAGTGAATTCGGCATTGGCGTCATTGCAGCCATACTTGCCCCCGCTGCCGGTGAATTTGGAGATGCCGATGCCATGATTGAACAGGACGGCATTCTGGCGTTCGTGCACATTGGGATAGTTCGGGTCCACGGCAGCGGCCACATCTCCGGATAGGATCTGGGAATTGATGAAGGCGCGGCGCAGGTTGGCGCTGCTGTCGGCTTCGCCGTTATGGCGCAGCAGAGAGGCAATGAAATCCTGGATGAAAACGGAATGGGCGCCGGTGTTGCCCTGGCTGCCCACCTCTTCCTTATCCGAGAAATAGACCACCATGGTGCGTTTGGGCCTGGCATCCAGATTATCCAGCAGCGCTTGCAGGGCCGTGTAGGCACAGATGCGGTCGTCCTGCCCATAACCCACCACCAGGGAAGCATCCAGCCCGGCATCCCTGGCCTGCGTGGCTGGCACCAGTTCCAACTCAGCGGAGATGAAGTCGTGCTCGGAAAGTCCATATTTATCGTGCAGCAGCTTCAGGGCATAGGCTTTGGCAGCTTCCTTTTCCTCGCTGCCGGGCTCCACCATTCCGCTGAAGAGCAGATTCATGTGGGCAGCATCCACAGCATCGGAGAGGTTTTTGGTATATTGTTCCTTGCGGGCAAGGTGGGGCAGCAGGTCGGGAATGACAAAGACCGGTTCCCCAGCTTCTTCGCCGATACTGATATCGAGGGTGCTGCCATCGGCTTTAACCACAAAACCATGCAGGGCAAGGGGAGTGGAAACCCACTGGTATTTCTTGATCCCGCCATAGTAATGCGTCCGCATGCAGGCCATGGTGCTGGAGCTGTCCTCATAGAGGGGATTCTGCTTCAGATCGACCCGCGGTGTGTCGATGTGCGCCGCCACCATGTTGAAGCCGGCGGAAATGGGCTCGCTGCCGATCACCGTCATGCCAATGGTCTTGTGGCGAAAGATTGTATAGACGCGCTTTTGCGCTTTCCGGGCGGGCAATGGCTGGAATCTGGCTGCCTTGAGGCAGGCTTCGGTCCAGGCGATGGTCTCGCGCACGGTTTTTGCCTGGTTCAGAAAGTCCTTGTAGGACTGGGCAAAGCTGAAGGCTTGCTTGATCGTAGCGGCATCCGCTTCCTTGAAGAAGTTCCTGCGTTCATAGAGCAGCGGGTTTTTCTTGTCCTGTTTCTGTTTCAATTGTAACTCCATATATCTTTATTATCTGATTTCCAATATCTGCAGGTGCCTGTCGCCCATGGGGGCTTTGACCACGGCGATGTCTTCCACCTTTTTGCCTAAAAGCGCTTTGCCGATCGGCGAAAGCACCGAAACCGCCTGGATACCCTCCTCGTCGAAGAAGTTCAGTTCATCCACACCCACCACCTGATAGAGGATCTCCTCGTTGTGTTCGATATCGCGGGTGAGGCAAACCGAGCCGAAGCGCACCATGTCCTTGGGGAAGGAAGCGGTGTCCACCACTTTCAGATGGGCGGCACGCCGCCGCAGCCGGTCGAGTTCAGCATCGATCTGCCGCTGTTTTTCCCGTGCCGCCTTGTATTCTGCGTTCTCGCTGAGGTCGCCGAATTCCCGGGCAGTGGCAATGGCTCTGATCGTTTCCGGTCGCTCCACACTCATCAGATGATTGATGCGGCGCTGCAGCTTGTCCATGCCGGACTGGGTGATAAACAGGCTCAGATCCATGCTCAAACGGCTCAACCTTTCTTTTTCTGCAGCATACGCCAAGCGATAGTGGCGGCTTTTTTCACCCGGGCGTTGCCGCTTTTGGTCCAGTTTTCCACGATGGCCTCGATCTCCGGATGATAGGTCAGCAGCGAACCGCAGAGGATCTCCACGGTCTGGGGGTCACGGCTGTGCCCGTTTTCCCGCCACACCTTCAGATAGAGCTCATAATCGAGCTTGGCGACGGCCTTGAGCAGCGTGAGATGGTGGGGCAGTTCCTCACCCAAGGGCTGCATCCATTGGTGCACAAAGTGCTCCAGCACCTCCGCACTCAGCTCCGGATTCTTCTTCAGCAGCTTCACCAGCAGGTTGATCATCTGCTGCCGGATCAGTTGCTTGGGATGTTTGCTCCATTGATACACCTGGGGCAGATATTTCTCCGGTTGTTTGCGCAGCAGCGGCAGCAACACCTTCTCCAGCAGAACCGAAAGGTCTGCCGCCGGTGCGTTCAGGAGTGCCGCTTCCAACACCGGAAGATAGGTGGCGGGTTTTTTACCGGCGACCTTGGACATCATGGTGATGAAGGCGGTCTTGCCATAGGCCCCTTTCTTATCCCAGAGGTGTTTATAGAAGGGAAGGTATTTCTCGTGGTTCTTGCCCAGGCGCTGAATGATCGCACTGGCAACATGGACGATCACTTCCGGAGGGATCTTGCCATTGACACGTTCCGGATAAGCATTGAAGATGATCTCAAAATCATAATCGTTTTTCGGCAGCTTGTGCTCCAGATAGTCCACCGTATCCTTGTTCAGCCTCTCTTTCCAGTCAATGGTAAGCATCTATCTCTCCTTGGCAGATAATTTTTCTTAGCTTACCAAAAGATGATACAGCCCGAAAATGTCAAGCGAAATTATTCATAGCTGAACAGCGCCTTGATGTCATCCACCGCCAGTGAGGACAGCAGCTTCTGGCCGTCCGCAACCACCGCCTCAAACAGGTCCAGCTTGCTTTTCTGCAGATTCATGATCTTCTCCTCCACCGTGCCTTTGGCGATCAATCGAAACACCTGCACCTTGTGCTGTTGGCCGATGCGGTGGGTGCGGTCGATCGCCTGGTTTTCCACCATGGGATTCCACCAGGGATCGTAGAGGATCACCGTATCCGCTGAGGTGAGATTGAGCCCGGTGCCGCCAGTTTTGAGGCTGATCAGAAAGAGCTTCAGCTCCGGAGTGTTCTCAAAGCGTTGCACCACCTGCAGCCGGTTCTTGGTCTGCCCGTCCAGATAGGCATAGTCTGTCCCCAGACCATCAAACACCCTGCGGATGATCTTCAACATCTGTACGAACTGAGAGAACACCAGTATCTTATGTCCGCTGGCGATCGCTTCCTGCACCAGCTCCAGCAGTTGCTCCAGTTTGGCGGAGGCCAGGGGATCGGGCAGGATGTCCGGATTGGCAAGATGCGGATGGTTGCACACCTGGCGCAGTTTGGTGAGCGCGGCCAGGATGTGGATGTAGTTCAGTGGGGCCGAAGCCTGCTCCGGAAAGAGTTTTTTATGCACCAGATCCAGGATCTGCAGATAGAGCTTTTCCTGCACGGGATGGAGTTTGCACCAGGAAACCTGTTCCTGTTTGTCGGGCAGCTCCAGCAGCACCTCCTTTTTGATGCGCCGCAGCAGGAAGGGCGCCACACTGCGGTGCAGCCTTGCCGCTCCACTTTCCGGTTGTTCCATATATTCGGATTTGAAATGTTTCAGGGTGCCCAGATAGCCCGGCATCAGGAAATCAAAGATGGACCACAACTCGGTGAGATTGTTTTCCACCGGGGTTCCGGACAGCGCTAGGCGGTGCTCCGCGTTCAGTTTCTTGATGGCGTGGGTGCGCAGGGCACCAACGTTTTTGATGTTTTGCGCCTCATCCAGCACCAACCATTCGAATTCCATTTCCCTCAGCCGGGCGATATCGTTCAGCACCACCGTGTAGGAGATGATGAAGAGCCGGGCATTGGGATTGGTCAGCAGTTCCAGTCGGGTGTTCTTGTCCCCTTCCACGATCTGGCAGGGGATGTTGGTGTGGAATTTCTCGATCTCCGCCGCCCAGTTGTAGAGCAGCGTTTTGGGACACACCACCAAGCTGGGTTTGGGGGAACTGCTATTCAGGATGGCGGAGAGAGCCTGGATCGTTTTCCCCAGACCCATCTCATCCGCCAGCACACCACCCAACCGATAGTGCTGCAGCAGCTTCAGCCAGGCATAACCTGCTTTCTGGTAGCCCCGCAGCACGGTCTGCAGATACAGCGGCAGCGGATCGGTGCGCTCCAGGTGGCCGCGCAGCAGGTCGGAGGACATCTTCTGCAGCCAGTTGTCGGTGCTCAGATGAAAGGAGGGGTTTTCCTGGATCAACCTCTGATAATAGGGCAGATTGAGGATACGGGCACGATAGGTGGAATCGGCCAGCCGTTCGCTGCGTGCCAGCAGGCGTTCAGTTTCCTGAAACACCTCCGGATTGGCGATGAAGATGATCCGGCCATCCTGGGTGTGCAGAAACTGTTCGTGGGAACGGAAGAATCTGCCCAGCTCCTCATGGGTGAAACCCAGATCCTTGTAACGGTATTGAATGTCATAGCTGAACCAGTCGATCTCATCTGACTGGCGAGCGGTCAGTTCCACCTGCAGCGTGACCTTGTGCACGAATTCACCGCTCAGCTCAGGGGCCATCTCGATGTCCCAATCCTCCCCACTGAGTTCAAATATACTCTGCCGCAAGCGCTTGAGGATATCCTCCCCCTCAAAGACCAGTTGCGAGAACTGCTCCAGCCGGCTCAATTCCGCTTCCGGCAGGGTGTCCAGCAGCGTCTTCACCTGAGCGAAGACCCGGGGCGGAATGTAGAACCAGGCGTTTCCGCTCTGCTCTTCGCAACTGAAATCGCTGCGGATCAGCGGCGCCTGGAACCTCACCACGGAAAGCGGAACCAGCAGCCGGGCGTCGCTTCCGTATTCCGGGGGCGCGGCGTAGGAAAGGCTGCCCTCGATCAGATACTGCTCCTGCTGTTTGGTGATCTGCAGCCGGATGCGGGGTGGAGAATCGATGATCCTGGGCAGGACGATGCCGGGATCGAAATCCAGATAGATCTCCTGTTTTCTGAGCTGTTGATAGACGATGGTGCGATAGTAGACCAGGTCTTTGGCGCTCAGGATCAAGTCGCGGTCGAACAGGCGGCGGATGGTTTCATCATTCAGTGGCAGAAAGACGCGGTGGACTTCATTGCGGAAGAACAGCCAGGTGGGATATCCGGCATAGACCACGGACAGCTCCTCCACGATAATCGGCTGCACCACATAGTTTTGCTTCCCAGCGGGGGCGATCCGCAGACTGAGCGGATAGGGCTGGTTCACGAAACGCAGCGCCTCGCCGGTTTCCCGCACCACCACCTTTTCACCCAGGGGCATCAGCAACGCCAGCGCCTGGGTAAAATCCTTCTTATATAGCGAATAGAACCTGCCTTTGGCGCTGTAGGCCGCCTTGTGGCGGGAGAGCCAGCGGAACAGGTTGATCTCGTAATCGCTGATCAGTTCTTGATTGGAGCGGTATTCCTCCGCCAGCTTGGCCGGAATGCCCTCGGGTTCCTCCCCGTCGAGGATGCGGAGCAGCGCCGGCAGGTCCAGCGGATGGTAGGTTTCGTGGTAGAAGCGTATCTTGTCTGTATCGGGATTGTAGATGCCTTCCAAGCTGATGACGGCGTGTTCCAACACCGCCTGCCAGTGCTCATCCGCCCGCAGGGCTGTGCCATTGCAGATTTCCACCACCGGATAGTCGAAGATGTCCGTGCGCAGATACAGATAGGCATAACGCAGGATGGAAAGGTAATGCCGGCAGGTTTCGTCTTCGCCGCAATCATGGCACACATGGCTGCGGATGGACTGGCTGGAGGGATCATACACGATGTCCACCCAATCGCTGAAATACTCAGCCTTGTCCGGCACCGGGAAGAAATGCAGGTGAAAACAGCCCATTTCATCCACCGATTTCCAATGTTGCAGATCGCCCTTGTCCAGTCCGATCACTGCATGATTGAAATACCATGAGGCCGAACGCTCATGATAGTCCTTGCTGAACAGGCGTGCCATAATTCCTCTTGCGTTGCTTAATCTGTCCATTTGCAGGAAAAGATGGTTTTTTGTCAACAACTTTCGCTGCCCAATTTCCTGCCGCTCCCATTAGCATTACGGAATCATTACGGAGTCATTACGGATTAACTCCGTAATGACTCCGTAATGATTCCGTATTGGTAACGGGAGGGATGTAAGGGCGGACGCCGATCCGCCCCGGTAGCATGACTCTTGGAGAGGAAGGGAAAAAGGGTGCCGGAACCGGCTTTTCACAACCTCGGCAGCAGATACAGGCCAGGCTGCAAATCAGGGTTTGATGCTGGATTTACTCGTAGCGCAGGGCGTCGATCAGATTCAGATTGGCGGCTTTCTTGGCGGGATACCAGCCAAAGAAGATGCCGATGGCGCAGGAAAAACCCACCGCCAGGAATACCGACCAAGGAGTTACGGCAATGCTCCACTTCATGGATTGGCCCACGATGCGGGCGGCACCGAAGCCGAGCAGGATGCCCACCAGTCCACCCAAAATGCTGATCGTTACAGCCTCGATGATGAATTGGAGCAGGACATCGCGTTTTCCGGCGCCCACTGCCATGCGGATGCCGATCTCCTTGATGCGTTCGGTTACCGAGACCAGCATGATGTTCATGATGCCGATCCCGCCCACCAGCAGGGAGATGCTGGCGATGCTGGCCAGCAGGATGGTCATGGTGTTGGACACGCTGCTCGCGGCCTGAGCCACATCGGTCTGGGAATTGACCATGAAATCCTGACTGGTGGTGCCGCGATGGCGGGCTTGCATCAGGTTCAGGATCTCACTCTGCACCCGGGGGATGCGTTCTTTGGACTCGGCGGAGACCATGATCATCAGAAAACGCCAGCGATGCCCCATTAATCGTGTGCTCACAGTGGTATAGGGCGCCAGCACGATGTCGTCCTGATCCATCCCCATCACATTCTGTCCCTTGGGGCTGAGCACGCCCTTCACGGTGAAGGGGATGTTGCGGATGCGGATGATCTTGTCCACGGGGTCAATATCGCCAAAGAGGTTGTCCGCGATGGTTTTGCCGATCACGCACACCTTAGCGCCGTTATCCACTTCGGAGCTGTGGAAGAAATCGCCACTGGCGATGCGGAGGTCGCGGATCAGGAAATAGTCCACATCCACGCCCATGATGCTGCCCCGCCAGTTGTTCTTATCGAATTTGAGCTGCCCCCAGGTGGTGTAGATGGGGGAGGCATAGAGCACTCCGTCCACCTGGTCCCGGATGGCATCCACATCGGCTTCCTCGAGGGTGTTTCCGGAGCCAGCCTGCTGCCGGACGGTGCTTTGGGTGTTCGAAAAATTGGAGGTTACCATGATCACATTGGTGCCCATGGCGCTGATCTGGTCGTCCACGATCTTTTTGGCGCCCTGGCCGATGGCGAGCATGGTGATCACCGCCGCCACGCCGATGATGATGCCCAGCATGGTCAGAAAGGTGCGGGTCTTGTTGCGGGTGAGGGATTTGAGGGCAATGCGGATGATTCCCAGGATGGACATGTCAGACCTCCTCTTCCGGATCGGGCTGGGGCAGTTTTTCCAAGTCCTCGGCTGCCACATGGCGGCGGGAATTGGGCTGATCGGACACCACCCTGCCGTCGCGGAAGATCACGATGCGATCGGCATATTGGGAGATGTCCCGTTCATGGGTGACCAGGATGATGGTCTTGCCCTGCTGGTGCAATTGCTGGAACACCGCCATTACCTCAATGCTGGTGCGGGTGTCCAGATTGCCGGTGGGTTCATCCGCCAGCAGGAACACGGGATCGTTGACAATGGCGCGGGCGATGGCCACACGCTGTTGCTGCCCGCCGGAAAGCTGATTGGGAAAGTGGCGCGCCCGGTCGTCCAAACTAACCGTCTTCAATGCCTGCAGGGACTTTTCGTGGCGTTCCTTCAAACTGATGTGCCGGCTGTAAAGCAAGGGAAGCTCCACATTCTCCAGCGCAGTGGTTCGAGGCAACAGATAGAAGGATTGGAACACATAACCGATCTTGCGGTTGCGCACTTGGGTGATGGCAGATTCGTCCATTTCATGCACTTTGATGCCATCCAGGGTGTAGGTGCCGGAACTGGGTTTGTCCAGGCAGCCCAACAGGTTCATGAAAGTGGTCTTGCCCGAGCCGCTGGCGCCCATGATGGCGATGAATTCACCCTGTTGGATGTCCAGATCGATCCCGCGCAGGGCATGCACCTGGATGTCGCCCATCTGATAGGTCTTGGTGAGCCCGCGGGTGTTGATCAGCATGCCTTCCGCCATGCTCAGAACCTTCTCATGCCGGGACCCTGAAAGGTGTTGGAAGCAGCCTGTTTGTTGTCTTTGAGGATCACGCCGGTGATGATGGTATCTCCGGGTTGAAGCCCGTCCAGTACTTCCACGAAAGCGCCGTCGGAGACCCCGGTGCGCACCATCACCAATTCGGGGGTTTTATCCTTCAGCACCCACACCGTGGCACTGCTGATCCTACCCCCTCCTCCACCGGACATCATTGCCGCAAAGGGATTTGCCCCGCCAGCCGGAGGTCCCGGAAAGCGCCGTTGCCCTCTCACAGTGGCAGAATCGGGACGGGCAGGCTGGTTGGATCGCTGGGCCGGAGCCTGCGTAGTAGGTGGAGAGGCTGATTTCCCCGTTGCAGCAGGAACGGCAGCGGGATCAGCCTTTGCCATGGCAGCTTCCATCGCTTTCTTACGGGCATTGGCGATCAGGTCGTCCTCCCATTTCAGGCCAAACTGCTCCCAGATCTCCTTGCTGGGGCGGAAGCGGGTGGCGGTTTCAGGAATCCGGAGTACGCCCTGCTTGGCCTGGATGATGATGGTTACATTGGTGGTCATGCCTGGCAGCAGCTTGCGCTCGGGATTGGCGGCGTCGATGATCACGCTGTAGCTCACCACGTTCTGCTCGGTGGTGGGATTGAGGCGGATCTGTTTGACAAAGCCGGTGAATTGCTGATTGGGATAGGCGTCCACGCTGAATTCCACCGGCTGGTCGAGCTTGACCTTGCCGATATCGGCTTCGTCCACATTGGCCCTGATCTGCATCTGGTCCAGGTTGTTGGCGATCTTGAACAGGGTGGGGGCATTCAGGCTGGCTGCCACGGTCTGCCCTTCATCCACGCTGCGGGCAACGATCACGCCATCGATGGGTGAAGTGATGTAGGCATTGTCCAGGTTTTTCTGCGCCCGCTGCAGATTAAGCCTCGCCGTGGCAAGGGTTTGCTGCGCCTGCTCATATTTGAACTGCGCCTTCTTCATGTCATATTCCGGGGCCATGTCCTTTCTCACCAATTCCTGCAGCAGGTCATAATCCAACCTGGCCTCGTTGGCGGAGATGGTGGCTTTGTCCAGATCGGCTTTGGCGGATTCCAGATTGGTGCGCAGGATCTCGGTGTCCAGCTTGGCCAGCAGTTCACCTTTACGCACACGGTCGTTGAAGTCCTTGTAGAGCTTTTCGATCTTGCCGGAAACCTCGGTGCCCACCTCCACCAGCACATAAGGATTGAGCGAGCCGGTGGCGGTCACCACCTCGCGGATGAAACCAGTGGAAGGTGTATCGGTGCGCCATTCGGGGCGACTTTTCTTCTTTCTGATCTGACCCCAGACCACCACAGCGGCGGCGATCAAAAGCACGATGATGATGTATTTAAGGTATTTTCTCATGATAATTCCTTGGAAATGTTACCACTTGCCCAGCAGGGACCGCGAGAGCAGATAGTTGATCGCCTGCTGCTTGGCGATGATGTCGTAACGGTTGGTGTTGAAAGCGATATCGGCATCGATGTAGTCGGTGCGGGTCTTGTCCAGTTCCAGCAGTTCGATCAAGCCCAGGCGATAGCGTTCCTCGGCGATCCTGATCTGCTGGCGGGATTGGTTCAGTTTTTCCTCATAGAGCTGGTCGAGGCGCTGCAGATATTCCAGTTCCTGTTTCAGGATGCGATATTGGCGGTTGATCTCATCGATGCGGTCATTCAGGTTCAGCTCTGCCAGGCGCAGGCTGAAATTGGCGCGTTTGGCGGACTGGCTCTGCTTGAAGTGGTTCCACAAGGAATAGCTGAGATTCAGGGAAACCGTGTGAGAGGTGGTGTAGCGGTCGAAGTCGAAATCCTCGCCACCCACGTTGCGGGAGAAATTGTAGGCCAGATTCACGCGGGGGAAATAGTTCAGCCAATCCTGGGTCCGGCTCAGTTCGCTGCGCTTGATGTCCGCCTTCAGGAGTTGCACTTCGGAGATCTGTTCCGTGTCGGGCTCGGGCAGCAGAAAGTCCTTGTCCGGCTCCAGATCGGCCAATTCAAAGCCCTGGTCATCGACCAAGACAAGGCCGAACAGCTTCTGGCGGTTGGTGGAGATCGTGTTCTGCAGCTTGATGATGGAGATGTTGGAATTCATCACGGCGATCTCGTTTTGCTTCACCTCAAAGGAGGTTACCTTGCCCAATTGCAGCAGCACCTTGCTTTGTTCCCACACCCGGGTCTGGATGGCAAGGTTTTCGGTGAGCGAGGCCAATTGCTTCTGGGCACTGAGCACCGCCAGATAGGCGCTGAACACCTCATAGGCATAGCCGGTGGCGCTGCGTTCCAGTTCCAACCGGGCTTTGCTTTCGTCCAAGGTGGCAAAGCGGTAGTTGAACCAGGAGGCATCGTTCAGGCTGACATTTTTGCTGATGGTGATGCCGGCGGAGCTGCTCAGGTCGGAAACCTTGGGTACGGCAGTATTATGAAGGTCATAGCCTGCTTTGAACCCCAGATCGGCATCCGGTAACAGGTTCCACCGGGCGGTACTGAGGTTGGAGGCACTACTTTGGTAACTGAGGGTCGAGCGCTGCATCGTCCAACTATGTTTGAGGCCATGTTCGATCAGCTCGTCCAGTGTATACTGTTGCGCCACAAGCGCCAGCGGCAATAGCAGGATCACAAGTAAACTGTGTTTCATATCTCCTCTGTTTGCGGATATTTTTATCATATTCATCAAGCACTGTAGAGGTTCCGGATTCACTAATTGATACCCCTCAGCGGTGCCAGTCCTGCACTTTTTTCTCATTTTATGGACAGGCAAAGCACAGCGGAAGACAATTTTGCCAAGGTCGGGATTTTAACAAGGAAAATCCTTGCCGGGAATCCGCCCTCCGGAAAATTGGCATCAAAGAGAAAACAAACCAAAAAGGAGAGATCATGTCCTTCAATCTCAGGAACCGCCACTTCCTCACGCTGATGGATTTCAGCACCCAGGAGATCAATTTCCTGCTGGAGCTTTCCCTGCAGCTGAAGAAAGCCAAGTATGCCGGCATCGAGCAGCCCCGCCTGACCGGCAAGAACATTGCCCTCATCTTTGAAAAGGACAGTACCCGCACCCGCTGCGCCTTTGAGGTCGCTGCCCTGGACCAGGGTGCCCATGTAACCTATCTGGGACCCACCGGCAGCCAGATGGGCAAAAAGGAATCCATTGCCGACACCGCCCGCGTGCTGGGCAGAATGTATGACGGCATCGAATATCGCGGCTATGGGCAGGAAATCGTGGAAGAACTGGCCAGGTATGCCGGAGTGCCGGTGTGGAACGGGCTTACCGACCAGGACCATCCCACCCAGGTGCTGGCGGATTTTTTAACTGCCATTGAACATCTGAACAAACCGCTGCATGAAATGGTCTTCGTCTATGTCGGAGACGGACGCAACAATGTGGCCAACGCCCTGATGATCGGAGCCGCCAAGACCGGAATGGACTTTCGCATCGTGAGCCCCAAAGAGCTGTTCCCGGACGCCAAGCTGCTGAAGAAATGCAAGGACGTGGTCAAAGAGGTCGGCGCCAGCATCACCATCACCGACGACATCGCCGAAGGCGTGAAAAACGCCGATGTGATCTACACCGATGTCTGGGTGTCCATGGGCGAGCCGGAAAGCGTGTGGGAATCCCGCATCAAACTGCTCAAACCTTTCCAGGTGAACAAAGCCATGATGAAGAAGACTGGCAAGCCGGGAACCCTCTTCATGCACTGCCTGCCTTCCTTCCACGACCTCAAGACCGCGATCGGAAAGCAAATCCACGAGAAATACGGGCTCACCGCCATGGAAGTAACCGATGAGGTGTTCGAATCACCCAATTCCGTGGTCTTTGACGAGGCAGAAAACCGCATGCACACCATCAAAGCCGTGATGGTGGCCACCCTGGGCTGCTGAGCCTACTCGGGAAACAACCTCAGATAATATGCAATAGCCGGTGTGCGATACCGCCACCGGCTGTTGTCTTATGGCATAAAAAACTCTGCTTCAGAGCCTCACAAACCCTTGATCCTGGTTGAAAGCCCCTCCCCTCTATCTCTGTTCAACAGGTTCTTCCGGAGTAACCGCCGGCCGGGGCTGCAGCGGTGGTTTCACCTTGAATAGCTCCTCATAGTCCGAATCCCGATAGAGGGCGGTGAGATTTTTGGGGTCCACATACAGCACATGCAGGCTGCGCGAGGGGGAGAAGATCCAGATCAGTTGCTGGGTCTCGGGATCGAAGTGGGTGGCTTCGCCGTGCATCCCGCTCAGCCGGTCAACCACATAGTGATCCTGTTCCTCGGTGTTGTTGGAGCTATATTTCACGAACCAACCCACCAGAATCTCGGTTTCCGGATTCACAAACAGCACCACCGCATCAATCAGAGGATTGAAGTCCGAATAGTATTTCACCATGCTGCCCTCCACCTCCTCCGCCACAAAGCCGCTGTAGGACATCAGCGAATCGGCGGTGGCCAGGTGATCTCCATAGGAGAGGCCGAACAATCCCGTTTGCGCCGTCAGGGAGAGAGCCATCAGGCAGAACCCGGCTATAATCATGATCTTTTTCATTTGGTTATCCTTGGGAAATTTGGCGTCAGGATTTGACCGGCAGCGGATTCGTCAATCAAAATATCCACCTGCGCAAAGCCGATAATAGCATGGAATTACTCCGCCCTGCGGGGCTCGGAACCAGAGCAGCGCATTTTCGGCTTGACAAGAAACAACTCTCGAAATCAGGTTCACTCTCAGGAGAATGATAGTATGATTGAAGTAATCGACCAGAATTGTGTCGGCTGCGGTCTCTGCATCAAGGCCTGCGCTTATGATGCGATCAGACTGGAAAACAAACTTGCGATTATTGACCTCGAGAAATGTGTGCTGTGTGGAGCCTGTGTGCAATCCTGTCCCTTTGATGCCATCGTTATCCGTAAAAAATCTACCGCCCGGATGGACAAGAGCGACTATCAGGGCATCTGGGTCTTTGCCGAGCAGAAGGACGGGATCATCGCCCCGGTGGTGCTGGAACTGCTGGGCAAGGGCAGGGATTTGGCAGACCAGATGGGTGCCGAGCTCAGCGCCGTGGTTTTGGGCAGCGGGATCGAAGCATTGGCCTCGGAATTGATCGCCTATGGCGCCGACCAGGTGATCGAGGTGGACGATCCCGAACTGAAACACTTCCGGGACGACCGCTATGCCAAGGCCCTCTCCGAGCTCGCCACCAAATACAAACCCGCCATCATTCTCGCCGGAGCCACAGTCACCGGCAGATCCTTCATTCCCCGTGTGGCGATTCAACTGGAAACCGGCCTTACTGCCGATTGCACCGGCTTGGAATTTGACCCCGAAACTTCCAACCTGCTGCAGACCCGTCCCGCCTTCGGAGGCAACATAATGGCCACCATCATCACCGCCAACCACCGCCCTCAAATGGCAACCGTCCGCCACAAGGTGATGAATCCCCTGCCCCGGGACGACTCCCGCTCCGGGATCGTGATCCGGGAACAGGTGGTGTTCGATTTTGACGAGGAGGAGATCGTCTGGCTGGGCTTTGAAAAGGAAAAGACCACCCTGGTCAACATCACCGAGGCCAACATCATCGTTTCCGGTGGCCGCGGCATGAAGGAGGCGAAGAACTTCGTGCTGCTGGAGGAGCTTGCTGAAGCTTTGGAAGGTGCCGTGGGCGCTTCTCGCGCCGCCGTGGATGCCGAGTGGATACCCTATTCGCACCAGGTGGGCCAGA
This sequence comes from uncultured Candidatus Cloacimonadota bacterium, assembly GCA_964631665.1. Classification (GTDB taxonomy): domain Bacteria; phylum Cloacimonadota; class Cloacimonadia; order Cloacimonadales; family Cloacimonadaceae; genus Syntrophosphaera. The sequence goes on from CAZVXK010000012.1 coordinate 27,587, forward strand.
CCGGCAAGACGGTCAAACCAAACATCTATCTGGCCGTGGGCATCTCCGGTGCCATCCAGCACCTGGCGGGAATGTCCTCCGCTGATTACATCGTTGCCATCAATAAAGATGCCGACGCCCCGATCTTCAAAGTGGCGGATCTGGGCATCGTGGGCGACCTCTTTGAAGTGCTGCCGCTGCTAATCAAAAGGGTAAAAGAGTTGCGATCATGAACATCAAACCATCGCTCAGCGTGATCAGAGCCGATTCTGTCCAGGAAGGACTGGTTTTACAACTTCAGGTACCGGGCGGCGAGCACCACAAGAACATGGCCCTGCCCAACACCTATGCCTATTCGCCCCTGATCAACTCCCACGACCATCTGATCGGAAACTGGGTACCCCGCGCCGGGGACAAGCGTCCCTATCCCAATTCCCATTACTGGGTGGAGGATATGAAGCATTCCTTCAGCTTCAAGGAACGCAACCGCTTCTGGGTGAATGACGGCTCCTTCCAGCTCAGCGAACCCGAAGCGATCCAGTTGGCGGCTCTGGGCTGCTATAAAAGCCTGTTTTCCGGTTGCAGCATTGTGCACGACCATGCCCCTTTGCAGGAGGACAGCTATTACGACCAGATGCCGCTCCTGGTTGTCCGCCACTACCGCCAGTGCCATTCCATCACCTTGGGCAACTGGTGGGGAGGCAGAACCGCCCGCGAGGAAATGAAACTTACCGCGGGCCGGATTCCTTTCATCATTCATCTGGGCGAGGGCGTGGACGAGGTTACGAAGGCGGAATTCAGCGAATTGACCAAGGAAGGCCTGCTGCAACCGAATACTTTGCTGATCCATGGCATCGCCTTCAGCCGCAAAGAGATCGAGCGCACTGCCAAGGCGGGGGCCTCCATCTGCTGGTGTCCCACTTCAAACTATTATCTGATCGGCAAGACACTGAATATCAACGCCGCCCTGGCCGCCGGGGTAAATGTGTGTCTGGGAACGGACAGCACCATGTCCGGCGGGATCAATTTGATCGACGAATTCCTCAAGATCAGGGAAACCCACCCCGCCATTTCGGCCCGGACGATGTATCAAATGTGCACTGCCAATGCGGCGCGGGCTTTGATGCTGCCTGCCCAGTATGCCAGCCTCGATCCGGAACACACTTCCAATCTGCTTCTGGTGGAGGCGGTGGATAAAGACCCCTTTGAAAACCTGCTCGAGCTGGATGCCTCCACCATCGATCTGCTGGTGCTGGATGGCATTCCCCGCTATGGCAACAGCGAGTGGCTGGAGATCCTCAGTTTGAATGAGGATGATTACACTGTCTTCCGCACCGGGCACAAGGAAAAATTCGTTCTCGGCGATCCCCAACAGATAAACGACCGGATCGATGCCGCCCTGGGTTATCACAAGGATTTTCCCTATCTGCCCTTCTGATCGCTTTTGATCCTCGCTCAGCCCTTCTGATGCCAAACCTTAACGTTTGCGAGATCTTTTACAGCCTGCAGGGCGAATCCACCCGCGCCGGACAACCCTGCGCCTTTGTCCGCCTCAGCGGCTGCAACCTGCGCTGCTCCTATTGCGACACTCCCCAGGCTCTTTCGGGTGGGACCAGCATGGATATCTCTGCCATCATCAAAGCCCTGGCCGGCTTTCCCACCCGGCTGGTGGAAATCACCGGCGGCGAACCCCTGCTGCAGGATGGGGTGATAGAGTTGATGGAGGCTCTGCATCAGGACGGCTATAAAATCATGCTGGAAACCAACGGTTCCCTCTATTTGGGTGATGTCCCGCCCCATGTGATCAAGATCATGGATGTCAAATGCCCCGGCAGCGGACAGGGCGGCAGCTTCCTGAAAGGGAACCTGAACTGCCTCCAACCCGCCGATGAACTCAAATTCGTGCTGACCAACCACCCCGACTACCGCTTCGCCCTGAATTTTATCCGGGAGCACAGCCTGGAAGGCAGAATCCTGCTCTTTTCGCCGGTGTTAAGCGTCCTGCCCGCGGAACTCCTTGCCCGCTGGATGCTGGCCGATGGTGTCACCGCCCGCCTGCAGCTCCAGTTGCACCGCATCCTGAAGCTGGAATGAGAGCTGGGAAGGAGGAGTATTGGTTAATGGTTAGTGGTGAATGGTTAGTGGTGAATGGTTAGTGGTGAATGGTTAATGCTGCGCAGGGTGTGAAAGTAACATACGATTCGCCGCAGCATACGATGCGCCGTAGCATACGATGCTGATCGTGTTGTAACAGCCGGATGCCGATCCGGCGGCACAGGCTGCAGCACCAGTCCCATTTGCAACACCAGTCCCATTTGCA
>CAZVXK010000013.1:0-29874 GCA_964631665.1 uncultured Candidatus Cloacimonadota bacterium
AAAACGGCATTTTTCAGCACTGTGCTTCTATCAACTATCTCATCCAGTGAGAACTGGATCTCACCAATCTGATTGAACAGACCAGTGGCCTGATTGGTGATCAGGTCCTGGTTGGTCAGAGTGGGATAGAATTGTCCCGCTCCCAAACTTTGGGAAGAAATATAGGTTGCATTGACCAATGCCGAGGTTACCCCGCTCCAGAAGACTTCCACTTTCATGAAAAAGTAGAAATCTTCAGCGGAAGTGTTTCTAATCCTGAGTGTGGTCAGGATCGGCTGCGTTTCTGGGGTGTTGGGATCAAAGCTTGCCGTGGCAAAGGTATTGACCGAGATGATGGGTGGCGTGAAGGTGGCTTCGATATCCTGATGCCTTGCCAGTAGTGGAAAGACTGCCAGCGCCAGCAGGATTATTATGGACAGGTATTTCATGGGTTCCTCCATTGGTATTCTAAATACTGATGTTGATGATCTTGGCGATCAGATGATTGAAATCCATTCCCACGGCTTTAGCGGCCATGGGGGTCAGGCTGAGGGGTGTCATGCCCGGCAGCGTGTTCACTTCAAGGAAATAGGGTGTTTGTTCATCATAGCGAAAGTCTATCCTGGCATAGCCTCTGCAGCCGAAGGCACCCCACAGGCGTTCAGCATAGAGCTGCAGCAGTTGTGCCAAGGGTTCTTCGATCGGGGCGGGCACCAGGTAGTCGGTATTGCCCTTGGTATATTTGTTGGCATAATCATACCAGCCGTTGTGCGGCCGGATCTCCACCACCGGCAACGCTTTGCCGTCCAGCACGGTTACAGTCAGTTCCCGGCCGTCGATGAATTGTTCGAGCAGGACTGTCTTCGAATGTGCGAAAGCCTGCCGCACGGCGGATTTGAGCTCATCCAGACGGTTCACGCGGGTGATGCCCACCGATGAGCCGCCATCATTGGGTTTCACGATCAGGGGCAGGCCCAGCCTGTCCGTAAAGCTCTGATAATCAGCCGGGTCGTTGTAATCGGTGAGCAGGTCCTCCCGCAGCAGGATGCAGTCCGGAACCGGGATGCCCTCCTCCCTGGCCAGCAGCTTGGAAACATATTTATCCATGGTGAGGGCGCAGGCTTGGTGGGCGGAGCCGGCGAATTTGAATCCCGATAGTTCCAGCGCCGCCTGCAGTTCTCCATTTTCACCGCTGCCACCGTGCAGGCCGATAAAGACCAGATCGGGTTTCAGGTCGTGCAGCCGCTGCGCCAGCATATAATAATCGGGAAAATCAGCCGGGTCGAGCTCAAATGTTTCATGCCCCAACTCGCGCACCGCTTCTGCGATGGCGTTACCGCTCACCAGTGAAACGTCTCGTTCGGAGGATCTGCCTCCTTTCAAAACAACCACTTTCTTCATTATCAGGAACCTGCTGTCATCAAATTCAGCCCGGTGGGGCATATATTAGAGAAAATACTCAAAATCACTTGCCAAACCAGATCAAGAGTGAATTTGGAAAAAGAGTTTGAGTTCAAACCCGAAGGCAGCTTTGAAGCGTGCCACCTCCGGCAGGTTGGCGCCGCAGAAATCAAGCTGGTGATAGCGGTCTTTCAAAGCCTGGATCAAAAGAACGCTGTGCAGGGAGCTGGCACCGGTTTTCAATCCCTCGCTGCAGGTTGCCCTCAGCACAGTGTAGGCGGTGTCCCCATCATCCCCCAACACGATGTTTGCGCTGATGATCCGGTCGCCGCGTTTCAGATTGAACTGCATCAGCAAACCGTCCTGATGCAGGGTCTTGATCCAGGCCAGCAACCGAGCATAGGTGATACCGGTGTCGTATCTTTTGCGCTGCAGGAGGTTTTTCTGCATTTCGATGAACTGCTCGGGGTAAAATTCTTCGGTAAAGGAGTAATTTTCCGCCTGGGCGCGTTTGATCTTGCTGCGCTCGTCCCGCAGCGGGCTCACAGGTTTGGGAAGCCGATGGATAAAGGTATACAGAGGTTTTGCCTTCAATCCGCTCCAGGTGAAACCCCGCACATCGTAATTGTCGGGATTCAGGTTGAAACTGATCTTCAGATAGCGTCCTTTGAGGAAGCGGGCGATCTGTTCACAGATATGCAGCTCGTCCAGGAGTTGGCGGTTCGAGGATCCGGACTTGGGATTGAAAAAGGAGATGCCCTGATAATAGGCTCCCACGGGAGCGATCAGCCGTTTGATCCTCATTGCCGTCCTTTCATAGAGCGGCATCGCTGCCATCAGGGTTTCGCCTTTGAAACAGAGCAACTGGAGGGTCTCGGTGCCGGACATCTCAGCCACCGAGTGCATCAGAAACGGATTCAGCCAAAAAGAGGGCGCCGGGGTTTCCGTCAACCTCTGTGGCGGCCGGAGCAAAATCTCATACATGGGGGTCAAACGTATTTCTGAACTATATTGAGCAGTTCGATCAGTTGAAATGGCTTGATGATGTAGTCCGAGGCACCTTCGACCATTGATTGGTAGGCGGAATCGATGGTGGGATAGCCAGTCATGATCAGGCAGAAGATCTTGTCGTCCTGTTTGAGCAATTCACTCATCAGCTCCAAACCCGACATCCCCGGCATCACCATATCGATCAGTGCCAATTGGTAGCGTCCGGGGCTGAATTTCGCCAGGGCATGCTCTCCATCCTCTGCCAGATCAACATCATACCCCCGCGAGGAGAGATATTCGCCAATGATCTCTCGCAAAAGTCTGTCGTCGTCCACCAGCAAAATACGGGCACTCATGTTTTCACCGCCTCAGAAAAACATCTTGTCTGATTCCACCATTGCGCAACTCCCCAAAACCGTCAATAAAAATTATCACCAGAGGGGATTTTCGGCGTAATTGGCAAAGATTTCATTTTTCTATTGACCGAATCAGGCTATTTTTTTTTGTGGGATCACCATAATTTTTGAGGTAACAATGAAAGGCAAAGTGAAATGGTTTAACAAAAATAAAGGCTATGGCTTTATTCTAACCGACGACAACAAAGAGTACTTCGTGCACTGGAAGTCCATTGTGACCAATTCCCCGCGGGAATTGAAAGTGCTTGAGCAAGATGAAATAGTCACATTTGATCTGATGGAGACCGACAAGGGCATCCAGGCGATCAATATCATCCGCGTCAATCCCTGATCTTTTAATTTAAGACCCAGCGGGGCAGGAGCAGTGATGCTTTTGCCCCGTTGTCGTTGCTACGCACCATGTCTTTTCTGCCCATGTCCCTGGCCGAGATTGCAAACCGCGGCTGGGATGCCCTGGACATCATCATCATCACTGGGGATGCCTATGTGGACCATCCCAGTTTTGGCGCTGCCCTGATCGGAAGAACTCTCGAGGCTGCCGGATACCGGGTGGGGATCATTGCCCAGCCGGATTGGCACCGGGATGAGGATTTTCTGGCACTGGGGATTCCGAAGCTCTTTTTTGGGATAACTTCCGGGAACATGGATTCAATGGTGAATCATTACACCGCCCAGCGCAAACGCCGCAATGACGATGCCTATTCCCCCGCCGGCAAGGCTGGTTTGCGTCCCGACCGGGCGGTTCTGATCTATGCCAATGCCGTCAAGCGCCTGTTCAAACACACCCCTGTGGTGCTGGGAGGGATCGAGGCCTCCCTGCGCCGCATTGCCCATTACGATTTCTGGCAGGACAAGATCCGGGCCAGCATCCTGGCGGACAGCAAGGCGGATTTTCTGGTCTATGGCATGGGGGAGAGGGCGATCCTGGAGCTTGCCGCTGCCCTGGGCGAGGGTAAACCGGTGCAGGAGGTGGATGCGATCCAGGGGACTGTGGTGTTCAGCCCTACCGAACCGGGTGCTGAGGATGTGTTGTTGCCAGAGGCGGAAGCATGTGCGGATAAAGCAACCTTCCTGCGTTTGACACGGATGTTCTTTGAACACGCGCCATCGAAAGTATTATATCAAAAGACCGCCGGACGCTGGATCAGGCACAATCCTCCGGCAGAGGCGCTATCCACGCCTGAACTGGACCGGCTCTACGAACTGCCCTTCGAATATGCCCCTCACCCGCGCTATCAGGGGCATCCCATTCCCGCCTTCGTTCAGATCAGGGATTCCATCACTTCCCACCGGGGCTGTTTTGGCGGGTGTAATTTCTGCGCCATTGCCTGCCATCAGGGCAGAAAATTACAGTCACGTTCTGCCGAATCCATTGTTTCGGAGGTGAAGCTGATCTCCGCCAGGCGGGGAAAAGCAATAACTGTTACCGATGTGGGCGGCCCCACTGCCAATATGTATCTCAGCAGTTGCGAACTGGACTTTCCCCAGAGCTGCAAACGGCGCTCCTGCCTTTATCCCAAGCCCTGTCCCCAGCTGCGGTTCGCTCACAATAAACAGCTCGAATTGCTGGCCCGGATCGGGGATTTGGACTCTGTGAACCAAGTCTTCATCTCTTCCGGGATCAGGCACGACATGGCGCTGTCCAACCCCCGCTACATCACAGCCCTGGCCCAAACCTACACCGGTGGAAGGCTGAAACTGGCTCCCGAGCATTCGGAAGGCCAGGTCCTGCGCCTGATGGGGAAGCCCTCCATCCACTCCTATGAGGAATTCAGCCGTTTGTTTCAGAAAGCCTGCCGCGCAGCCGGGATCGAACGCCAGATCATCCCCTACATCATCATCGGACATCCCGGCACCACCATCGCAGACGCGCTGAACCTGCGCAAATGGCTGGTAACAAACCGGATCCGGATCGAACAGGTGCAGGAATTCACCCCCACCCCCATGACCATCAGCACCTGCATGTATTACACCGGCCTGGATTTCGAAACCGGCAGGCCCATCCACATTCCCAAACCGGGGGAGGTTCGGCGCCAAAAGCAACTGGCTCTCTGGCACCTGAACTGATCCCCTTCCTGGCCAGCCTATCCTTTCGCCATCCTACCATATTTCCAGGTCTTTCCCCACTTGCTTGCCTGCCAAACGATTACCCTGATCTCCCTCTTCCCGCCCTCCCATCACAGCCTTTATCACTTCTTAATCAAGCCTTAATCAAGCGTTAATTGTTAACGCTTGATTAAGGCTTGATTAACGCTTGATTAAGGCTATCGGAAGAGACAGAAGAGAAGCTACTCCATGTAAGTTATTTATTTATCAGATGATTATTGGATGACTATCAGCTACAGGGGATTTGCGCACCCGGCTATTGGAGTAAACCTACAGAACTGCAATAAATATGATCCCAAACTTGATCAGTCGGTAGAATGACCTGTTCAAGCTAAAAGGGTCAGGGAGGATCACATGAAATCTCTTGACCAAATCCGGCTCTTCCACAAAATTGTGTAAAACCAAAAACTGGAGTGAAGAATGAGCTTAGCCCCGCGTGGGGAACGCTTGATCATAGCCCTGATCGGCAAACGCAACGCCGGCAAAAGCAGCCTGATCAATGCCATTGTGGGACAGGATATCGCCATCGTGAGCGAGATCGCGGGCACCACCACCGATCCCGTGGACAAGCATTATGAGCTGCTGCCGCTGGGTCCGGTAACCTTCTATGACACTGCCGGAGTGGACGATAGGGGGGAACTGGGCGACAAGCGCGTGAAGGCGACGCGGAAGATCCTGTACCGGGCGGACATCGTGCTGTTCGTGAATCCCGGCACTCCCTTCGACCCTTATGAACTGGAAATGCTGGATCGCATCCTGGAGATGTCTATTCCGCTGATCATGGTGTTCAACAAAAGCGATTTGGGAGAGCCCGATCCCGGAAATATCAAGCTCTGCCGGCAGCGGAAGATAAATTATGTGGTCGTTTCCACGCTCGATAAAAGCGGAGTCCTGCAAACCAAGGAAGAGATCATCCGTCTGGCACCGGAGCATTTGAAGGAGCGAAAGACCATCGCTGGTGACCTGGTTTCCCCCCTGGACAGCGTGATACTGGTGTGTCCGATTGATTCCGCCGCTCCCAAGGGCAGGCTGATCCTGCCCCAGGTTCAGGTGATCCGCGATCTGATGGATCACGATGCCATCCCCGTGGTGGTCAAGGAAACCGAGCTGCTGCACAGCCTTTCCCTGCTGGATCCTCCACCCCGTCTGGTGATCACGGATTCCCAGGCGATCGAACAGGTGAACCGTGAAACTCCGCCCCAGATCGCCCTCACCACTTTTTCCATACTATTTGCCCGTTACAAGGGCGAATTGGACACCCTGCTCTCCGGTATCCGCCAGATCGACCAGCTCCGGGACGGAGATAAAGTTCTGATCGCCGAAGCCTGTTCCCATCATGTGCAGAAGGACGATATCGGCAGATACAAGCTGCCCAAGTGGCTGCGGGACTACACCGGCAGGGAGCTGCAGTTCGAAACCTATGCCGGGCATGACTTTCCGGATAACCTGGAGGATTTTGCCCTCTGCGTGCATTGCGGGGGCTGCATGATCAACGCCATGGAAATGAACCGCCGCATTTTGGAAACGGTGCGCCGGGGCGTTCCGATCACCAATTATGGAATGACCATCTCCAAGGTGCAGGGTGTTCTGGAGCGTGTGATCGCGCCGCTGGGCAGGAGCATCTGATGGAATACCGCGTTTCCGTGCTGCAATACGAACCCCGGCTGCTGGAACCGGCCCGGAACCTGGAGCTGGCCGGAAACCTCCTCCGGGATTTGGACACCGATCTGGTGGTGCTTCCGGAGCTCTGTTTTTCCGGCTATGTGTTTACCTCGCCGGACGAGGTGGGACGGATCGCCGAATCCATCCCGGAAGGCAAGTGTTTTCAGGCTTTGCGGGATATCGCCATGGCCCGGGATTTCAGCATTGTCTATGGTTTTGCCGAGTCAGCCGACGGGAAATGCTTCAATTCCAGTGCCCTGATCAATCCTGACGGCAGCCATCAAGTCTATCGCAAGACGCATCTCTTCTTTCGGGAAAAGCTGTTCTTCGAGCCCGGAGACACCGGATTTTCCGTGCATCCTGCCAAAAAAGGGGTGCGGGTGGGCATGATGGTCTGCTTCGATTGGATCTTTCCGGAAGCGATGCGCAGCCTGGCTTTGCAGGGAGCGCAGATCGTGTGCCATCCCGCCAATCTGGTGTTGCCCTGGTGCCAGCAGGCGATGATCACCCGCTGCTTGGAAAACCGGGTGTTCAGCATCACCTCGAACCGCATCGGTCTGGAAACCAATGGGGACCTGAGCGAAAACTTCACTGGCCAAAGCCAGATACTGGGCACCAAGGGAGAGATTCTGGTCCGTTTGGGTGAGAACGACAGCGGAGTCCACACCGTGGTCATAGATCCTGATCTGGCCTTGGATAAGAATGCCACGGCCCAGAACCATATTTTCCATGACCGGCGTCCGGAGCTTTACACACTGTGAATGAAGATTTGAAGCGGGAAATCGAAGCACTGCGCCAGGAGATCGAGCGCCACAATGTGCTCTATTACCAGCTGGCCAATCCGGAGATCCCGGACTATGAATATGACCAATTGGTGCGTCGCCTGCAGGAACTGGAGCGTCAGTTGGATGAGGCGGAAAGATCGGACTCTCCGGTGGAAAAAGTGGGCAGCGACCTCAGCCCCGGCGCAAAGGTGATCACTCACCGGCAAAGGATGTACAGCCTCGACAATGCCTATTCGCTCTCAGAACTTGACCAGTTTCTGTTTCGCGTCACCGCTGATTTGGCAACCGAAACCGGATGGTGCGCCGAGCTCAAGATCGATGGATTCAGCATTAATCTGTTCTATAACAATGGTTTGCTGGAGTATGCCACCACCCGGGGCGACGGTTTAGAAGGCGAGGACGTTACCGCCAATGTGCGCACCATAGCTTCCATACCGCAAACGATCAACTTCCGGTCCACCATAGAGATCCGCGGTGAGATCTATATCCCCGTGGAGGATTTTGTGAAACTGAACGAAAGCCGCCTGGCCAACGAGGAAAAACCTTTTGCCAATCCCCGTAATGCCGCTGCCGGCTCGATCAAGCTGAAAAGCAGCGAGGAGGTGAAACAACGCCACTTAAGCGCAGTTTTTTACAGTGTGGGTTATGCCGATAACCTGCCTGTGCACAGCCAGTCCGAACTGCTCAACTGGCTGCAGGAATTGGGTTTCCCCACCTCTGGCAAACACCTGCTGTGCCATTCGGCTGAGCAGATCCACGGCTATTGCCAGCAGTGGGAAAACCAACGTTACAGCCTGCCCTATGAGATCGACGGGGTGGTGGTGAAGGTTGATGATTTCAATCTGCAAAAACGCCTGGGCTTCACCGCCAAGAGCCCCAAGTGGGCGGTCGCCTATAAATTCAAACCGGAGGAAAAAGAAACCCGGCTGCTCGAGGTGCAATATCAGGTGGGACGCACCGGAGCGGTAACCCCGGTGGCGATCCTCGAACCGGTCTATATCTCGGGTAGCACGGTCTCCCGCGCCACTCTGCACAACGAGGAGGAGATCCGGCGGCTGGACTTGCACGAGGGCGATCTGGTGCGCATCATCAAGAGCGGTGAGATCATTCCCAAGATCCTTTCCGTTCTGCCGGAAAAGCGAGCGGCTGAGGCAAAGGAGATCCGGTTCCCGGCTTCCTGCCCGGTTTGCGGCAGTGAGCTGAACAAGGATGCCGAGGGGGCCATCACCTATTGCCCCAATACCGGATGCCCGGCCCAGATCCAGCGCCGGCTGGAACACTTTGCCTCGCGCAACGCCATGGATATCACCGGATTGGGCGAAAGCCTGATCGCCCGGCTGCTGGAGGAGAAATTCATCCAAACGATCGCGGATATCTATGAGCTGGATTATCAGCGGTTGGCGCAGCTGGATCGCCTGGGCAGCAAGTCCGCCGAAAACCTGAAACAGGCCATCGAAGCCTCCAAACAGAGAAATTTCGACCGTGTGCTGTTCGCCCTGGGCATCAGATATGTGGGCTCGATCACAGCCCGCCATCTGGCACAGTATTTTGGCGATATCGAATCCCTGCTGAAGGCAGACCGGGAAACCCTGGTCAATGTGAGCGAGGTGGGGGAAAAGATCGCCGACGCCATTCTGGGCCATTTTTCCATTCCAGCCAATCTTGAACTGGTGAACGCTTTGCGGGACAAAGGATTGAACTTTAGTTACCGCAGCGAACAAAGCTCGGAAATCCTCTCCGGAAAGACCTTCCTGATCACCGGCACTCTGGAACGCCATTCCCGCAAGGAGATGGAAAGCCTGATCATGCAGCATGGAGGCAAGATCGTGAGCGGTGTGAGCGCCGCTCTGGATTATCTGATCGTGGGCAACAAGGCAGGTTCCAAACTGGAGAAAGCCCGCAAGATACCATCGATCCGGCTGATCAGCGAAGATGACCTGCTGACACTCTTGGAGCAAACCTGATGAAGATCCTTTCCCGTTATATCCTGCGGGAACATGTGGTGCCCTTTCTGCTCTCACTGCTGGTGGTAACCTTCATCCTGCTGATAGACAGGGTGATGGACCTGTTGAACCTGATCATTGAAAAAAAGCTGGACGCCGCCACCATCCTGTCCATGTTTTCCCTATCCCTGCCCTATATGCTGGCGCTTTCCACTCCGATGGCGGTGCTGGTGGCAACCATCCTCGCTTTCGGGCGCATGACCGTGGACCGTGAAACCATCGCCATGAAAGCCAGCGGGATCAATGTCTACCGCATGGTTTTTCCCCTGATGCTTGCAGCGGTGCTCTTGACCGGAACGATGGTGTGGTTCAATCACTACTTTCTGCCCAACACCAACCACAAGCTGAAGAATCTGATGGTCAAGATCGCCTACTATCGTCCCATGACCATCATCAAATCCGGCGAATTCACCACGGTGATGGACTATACTGTGTTTGTGGAGGAAAACACTGCCGATGAGCTGAAAGACGTTTTGATCTATGACCGCAGCCAGACCCGCCTGCCCAGGATCATCAAAGCCAAAAGCGGAAGAGTGGTGCAGATGGACAATGGCAACAGCCTGCAGATACTGCTCAAAGATGGAGAGATGCACGAACGCAATGAAAAGGAACCCGGCAAATATCAGGTGCGCCGGTTCGAGAATTTCACAGTGAACATCCGCAATGTGGGTGCCAGCGTGGATTTCACCGAGACCGGCTATCGCTCCGACCGGGAAATGACCTATGACCAACTGGTGGCAGCGATCAGGGACAAGCAAACGGAGATCGCCCAAAGGCAGACCGAGATCGCTGTCTTTGATCAACGCATCCTGACCGCCAATTCCAAACCCCACGATTATGCCCGGGGGGTGGAAATACGCCGGCTGGGCGTGATGAAAAAGATGGCGGAAGACCGCAAATATGAGCTTCTGGATAACCTGCGCTCACTTCAAGTGGAATATCATAAAAAGTTCTCCATCTCCTTCGCCATCATCATCTTCGTGATGATCGGAATTCCGCTGGGACTGATGACTCGCAGCAGTGGGATTGGGATGGCATTTTCGGTTTCCTCGATCATCTTCCTGGTCTATTATGTGGCGCTCAATGGTGGTGAACAGCTTGCCGACAAGGGATATATGAGTCCCTTCCTTTCGATGTGGATCTCCAACATCGTGTTCCTGGTTCTTTCAATCGCCTTGATCTATGCCTCGATCCATGAGAAGCAACTGATCAACCTGCGCCTCTTGAGCTGGCGCCTCAGCCACCTGAAGGCGCGCAAAACAGCCGCTCCGGATGAGATCCTGCACTGAGGCTGATCCATGCGCATCCTTGACCGCTACATCGTCCGCGAATTCCTGAAGACCTACCTGATCATTTTCATTTCCTTTGCCGCGGTGTTCATCGTGATCGATGTGATCGACAACCTGCCACGGCTGATCCGCAATGGCGCACCCTTCCAGCTGGCCGCGCTCTATTATGCACTCCGGCTGCCCTATCTGATCGTGCTCACCTCTCCGGTAACGGTGTTGCTGACCGGCTTGTTTCTGATGAATTCCTTGTCCAAATACAACGAAAGCGTGGCCATCCGCGCTGCCGGGGTAAGCATCAAAAGGGCCATGTTTCCCCTGTTTGTGATCGGTTTTTTCATCAGCCTGGGAGTGGCGTTACTGGGAGAATATCTGCTGCCCTACGCCGAAACCAGACGTAATTATGTGTATAACGTACAGATCAAGGGTGAGCAGCCGGAGGACAACCTACTGAAAGCCCGAGTCCACTATCAGGGCCAGGAGAACGATTTCTATTACTTCGGTTTCTTCGATGGTTACCAGAATACGTTGAGGGTGATAGATCTGACCCGGCTGGATGATAAGACCGGTGAGGTCAAGGAGCGGATCACGGCCTCGGCGGCCAATTGGCAAAAGGATAAATGGATCATCCAGGATTGCGAGATCAGGCGGTTCGACCAAGGCAGACAGACCTTCCATCAAAACCATGCCTCCACCGATCTGCCGCTGCTGGATGTGAAGCCCCAGGATTTTGTGCGCATCACCAAGAAGACCATCGCGCTCAGCTTTTTCGAGCTGAAGGACTACATCGCCCGCCTGCAGAAAATGGGTGACGACGCCAACCGCGAGATCGTCGACCTGCACATCAAGATCGCCTTTCCACTCACAAACCTGATCGTGATCTTCTTCTTCATCCCCATCGCCACCTCCAACATCCGCTCCAAGGGCAGGGGGCTGATCTTCCTGCTGGGGTTGGCGGTGTGCTTCATCTACCTGATCGTGGTGCGGGTGGTGCAAAGCCTTGGCTACAACGGTGTTATCCCTCCGGTGTGGGCTGCCTGGCTGCCCAACATCGCCTTCACCCTGCTGGGCGTTCTCTTTCTGCGCAAAGCAGAGATCTGACCATCCTCGCAACCCCTGCACCAAAAAAAACCTTGTAGAAAAAGCAGGCCTGAAATTATTGGCATTCTCAATGGTAAATTTCATCCCTACTGGAGAAGATAAATGCTTGATAATCTAAGAAAGAATCAGAAGCTGATCGTGTATATCGTTGCCGTGGCCTTCATTCTGGGCGGCGGTACCGGTGCCTATTTCGGCATCCGCGGCCTGATCGAGGGAACCCTGTTCAGTGGTCAGTATCTGGGCAAGGTGAATGGCACCAAGATCACGCCCCAAATGTATCAACAAAAGGTGCAGGAAATCTATACCCGTTACCAGCAACAGCAACGTGATATTGACGAAAACATGCGCCGTAATATAGAATATTCGGCCTGGGACGAACTGGTGAATGAGATCCTGTGGAAGCAGCAGGTGAAAAAGCACCGGATCAAGGTGTCGGAAAGCGAGATCAAGACCGCCATCCTGAACGATATCCCCCAGGAATTGCTGCAGGATCCTTATCTACAGGGCGAGGATGGGAGATTCGACCGTAAGAAGTATGTGGAACTGCTCAACAACAGTGCCGAATTCCGGGCTCAGATGTATCAATACATGAATTCCTATCTGCCCCGCAAGAAGCTGCAGGACAAGATCAAGCAGGAGGCAAACATCACCCTGGACAGCCTGAAAGCCGAATATATCAAGGAAAACGACAAGGTGAGCGGAAAAGCAATCTGGTTCGATTTCAATCAGGCAGATTCGGTGTATGTGAGTGATAACGAAATCAAGCAGTATTACGACAAGAACAAGGAAACGGAATATAAGAAAGGCCCCGCTTCCCGCATCAAGTATTTCGCCTTTGAGATCAAGGCTTCCGAGGCAGACTATGCTGATGTGAAAACGGAGATTGACCTGATCTATAATGAGGCCATCAGGCCAGGGCAGAATTTTGCCGAACTGGCGGAACGCTATTCCGAGGATCCTGGCTCCGCCAACAATGGTGGTTCCCTGGGCGTGTTCGGAAAGGGGCGGATGGTGCCGGAATTCGAAAAAATCGCCTTTGCACTCAAAGTGGGCGAGATCGCCAAGCCGGTGCGCACCGATTTTGGATGGCACATCATTCGCTGCGATTCCATCCTCACTGTCAATCCGGAAGACCCCCAGATCGGCGCCAGCCATATATTGCTCACCGTGAAAGCAAGCAACCGCACCCGCAACGAGACCTATGACCTGGCGGAAAAAGCCCAGGAGCTGATGAAGAAAAAGGGCGTGGACGCTGCTGCCAAGGAATTGAAACTGGAACCGGTGGAAAGCCAGTGGCAACCCCATGACAATGACCAGATCGCCGGCATTGGACGCCTTTCCGGTCTGTTCGAATTTATGAAGAATGGCAAGAAAGGCAGCGTATCCGACATCTTCACCGACCAGCAGGGACGCCTGATCGTTGCCCTGCTCACGGACAACAAGCAAGTCTATTATGAAGATTTTGAGAGTGTGAAGCTGCGCATCAAATTCGAGCTGGAAAAGCAGAAAAAGATCGCCAACGTGAAGGTTAAAGCCGAGGAATTCACCAAACGCATTCCCAAAGAAAACTGGCTGCGCCAGGCGGAAGCGGAAGGCTGGAAAGTGATCGACCTCAGGGGACACCGCCAGGATTCCTATTTGCCCACTGTCAACGCCAAAGATCCCGATTTCACCAAAGCGGCGCTGGCACTCAAGGCCGGCGAGACCTCAAACCTTTTCACCACCAAGGAAGGCAGCTTCATCGTCTTTGCCGAGGAAAGGGAAACACCCGATTTGGAAGCCTTTGTCAAGGATACCGCCAAACAGGACGAGATCCGCAAACGCCTTGAGGAAGCCGCTTTCAACCGTTGGTTCCAACAGCTCCGCAAGGATGCCAGGATAATCGACAACAGGCACAAATTTGGTTATTGATCGGCAATGAGCAGATTGATGACCGGCGTCAGCGGGGTGCGGGGAATTTTTGCGGATTCCCTGGATCCCGCTGTAGCGCTTAAATATGCAGCCCGGTTCGGGGAATTTTTAATGGAGAACTCAGCCTCCGCCACAGCCTCCCCTAAACCCAAGATCGTGGTGGGGAGGGATTCCCGCACCACAGGAGTCGCGCTGCTCAATACCATCACCGGCGCACTGCTCAGCGTGGGCTGCGATGTGGTGGAAATCGGAATTGTGCCCACCCCCACAGTCCTGCTCAATGTGATCAGGCACCAAGCCCAGGGAGGGATCGCCATCACCGCTTCGCACAATCCGCCCCAGTGGAACGCCATGAAGTTTGTCGATGGAGATGGTATGTTCCTTTCAGCCGCCAAATCCGCCGCTTTTCTGGGCTCGGTGGATGACCCCATCCGCTGGCAGGATTGGCAGGGCATGGGGGAGCTGTTCAGGTCGGACGACTCCATCCGGTATCATATTGACAAGGTGCTGTCCATCAGCTATTTGGATTTGGATTTGATCCGTTCCAAACGCTTCAAGGTGGTGATCGATTCTGTCAATGGCGCCGGGGGCTTGATCTCGCCACTGCTGTTGGCGGAACTGGGCTGTGAGGTGGTCGGGATCAATACTGAGCCCAGCGGCATCTTTGCCCATCCGGCGGAACCGCTGAACCAGAACCTTGGTCAACTTGAGGAAGCGGTCAGGCTACATCAAGCTGATCTGGGTTTTGCCACCGATCCCGATGTGGACCGGCTCTCCATTGTGGATGAGAAGGGCAACTGCATCGGTGAGGAACTTAGCGTGGCCCTGGCGGAACTCTTTGTCCTTCCCAAGCGCAGGGGCGACATTGTGGTCAATCTTTCCACCTCGATGCTTTCAGACCATATCGCCCGGCAGTTCGGTGTGCGAGTGCACCGCACCAGAGTGGGTGAGATCAATGTGGGCAAGAAGATGCAGGAACTGCGCTCCCCCATTGGCGGCGAAGGCAATGGCGGGATCATCTGTCCCGAAGTGAATTACACCCGCGATGCCATTGCCGGGATGGCGCTGATCCTGGGGCTGTTGGCAGAAAGCGGCCAAACGGTTTCCGGGCTGGTGAGCACCCTGCCGCGCTACTTCATCTCCAAGGACAAGCTGGAGCTCAAACCCTCTCAGATGGACATAGTGATGGCAGCCTTGCCCCGGCTTCTGGATGGATATGAACTGGACTTCAGTGATGGCGTCAAAGCCACTGCTGCAGACCATTGGATACATATCCGCCGCAGCGGCACCGAACCCATCATCCGCATCTATGCGGAAAGCGATTCTGAGCAGAGATCGCAGCAGCTCTGCCGAGACCTGATGCAGAAAATGCTGGGATCAGCGCAACACTGACTTCAGGCATAACACTTTACACCTACCCCTCCGCAAACCTTACATCGATTTCCTAAATTCTGACTTCGCTTCAGATCCCCAGCCGTTTGGCTGCCTCGAATAAAGCTCTGCCACCGATGAAGCCTGCCGCGGCCTGGATTACGTTTGCCAGCAGGTCTGCCACTGCTGCGGCGAGCCCGAGCTGGGGAAAGAGCCAGGTCCCCACAAAATATCCCGCAACCATAAGATAGACTCCCAAAAGAGGGAAGAGGATTGTAAAAACATCGCTTTTCTCATGGGCCAGACCACAGACAAAGCCTTCCAAGCCTTTCACCACCAGAGTTATCGGAGCAAAGATGGGAAATCCGATCAAGTCGGCAAGCGCGGAACCCACTCCTCCGGCGATGGCACCGATCCATTTGCCGGCATACAGTCCCACGAACACCACCACGACATCGCCGAAGTTGAAGTATCCCCCTCCCGCGATGGGGATGCGTATCAACAGGGTGGCCACCATCACCAGCACGGTGAATCCCACCACCAGATACCATTTCATCGGTTCTCCTTTGCCACACAGTGCTTTATGCGGTTATCGATCAATTCTCCCTTCAGTCTGGCTTCGCTGATAATAAAATAAAGCAAAGCGAGCAAAGAAGCGAGCCTGGCATTGAATTTGTGCCTGAAATCCTTCTTCTCTGCCTGTTCCGAGGGTATGAGGCTCTGCTGGAAGCAGATTTCGGAATATGATGAGAAGGCGCTATGGTAGAGCAGCTTGCCCAGAATTATGAATTTGAGATAGCGGAGGGAAACGGGCAGGCGCAGGATATCGTCGAAATTCACGAAGGAAAACACGCCCTGCAGCATCAAAACTGAATTGAGCAGAACCAGGGTGCGCGAGCCTCCAAAGCCAAGCCAGTAGGGCAGATCGCCCCTCTCTCCGGCAGCGGTCCTGACCCCGATCACCCCAAACAGCAGATAGACCACGAAGAGGCTGATCGTAAAGGGAGCCATCACCTTAAGCTCCTTCAGCCAGCGCCGCCAGCCCCGCCGGAGGGACACCAGCAGTGACAGCAACAAAAACACAAGGGCTTGCAGCCACAACAGGTCCAACCAGACCACTCCAACGAAAACAACGAACAACAGCAGGATCAGCAGGGCGATGATCAGTTTGGCGAGGGGATGCATACCTTGCTCCGGTTTGGAGTTACAGGTTCGAAGCGTACGAGAGTCGCCCCGCTGGGTTGGCCATGATGTGAAGCGAGTATAAAGCAGGTCAACGGGCAGTTTAGGCTGATGATCCCGACCAGTTCCGCCTCAAAGCGGGATTCATCAACGAGGACGAAGGCCGGGCGGGGTGAAAGCTGATAATTGCGCACCAGGTCGTTGCCAAGGTAATTTACCACCTCCTGTTCGGTTTTCAGGATCTGGGGTGGCTTCATCACCGCGGCATAGGCCTGCACGGCATAGAGTTGGGTGTGCATCTGCTGCTGCAGGTAGAGCAGGTAGGAGCTTGAATTCTGCAAGTGGGGTAGGAGGACGCGGCTTAAAAAGGAACTCTTGCCACTGCCGTTATTGCCCTGCAAATGATAGGTCTTCCCGGTTTCAAACTCAAGATCATGCTCGATCCATAGACTGAAGTTGTTCCAGATCTGTAGTTCGCCAGTGGGAATGGACAGAGTCATGACTGCTTCAACACTATGTTTCGTAAAGAGGAATGGCGATCGATCAACTCTTTCAAGGCAGCCCGGTTGGCTGGGTCCAGGGAATGCATCACATCCATAAAGAGAATGTTCCGGGCAGGGGAAAGCAAAGCCAGCAGGCACATCAGCAGAACCTTCTGGCCACCGGACAGGGTTGTGATGTCGCTGGAGAAGGTCAGCTCCCGGGCGGTGAGGCGCCGAAATTCCGCTAGCAGCTCTGTCCTCGCCTCCGGGGATAGATTGTAGAGCAATAACTCGTCCCAAAGCTGGCTGGCGGTGATCAGAGGCTGGCGGGCATCGCAGATCAGGTAACGGGCGGTGTTTTCCTGAATGAAGGTTGCGGTCATGGTTCTGGTTTATGGCGGAGAGTCAGGGATTCGAACCCTGGGTACCCGCAAGGATACAACGGTTTTCGAGACCGTCCCGTTCAACCGCTCCGGCAACTCTCCGTTTCATGGCCTCTTGGTTTGAAAAAACTCTTTCAGCAGGGCGGAACACCCGGTTTCCAGCACTCCCCGCAGCACGGCGGGATGATGGTTGAAGCTCTTGTCCTGCAATACATTGTAAACGGAGCCCACGGCTCCGGCCTTGGGATCGGAAGCACCGAACACCAGAGTGCCCAGGCGTGCCCAGATCAGCATTCCGGCACACATCAGGCAGGGCTCCAGGGTCACATACAAGCTGTAATCCTGCAAATACTTGATTTTGGAGAGCAGGATTTTGTCAATGATCAATTTCTCCGCGTGGGCCAGGGGGTGAGCCAATTGGCGGGTGCGGTTGTGATCCGCCAGAACCAGAACTCCATCGTTCACCAGCACCGCTCCCACCGGTATCTCATCCTCCTGCAAAGCGATCCGGGCTTGCTGCAAGGCCAGTTCCATCCAATGCTCATGCGTTACTTTCATAGGGGTAAACTGGATTTAATGTACATAGCAATAACTAATGTATACGAAGGGAAAGATAGGCTGTAATCCCCTGCAGGCCATAGATGCAGCAATCTCAGCTCTTTGCTGTCAGCGATCTGATCTATCAAAGCTCCAATCCCAGGCTAACACCAGTGGTGGGAAGCAGGGTCAGTTTACCGTTGCGGACATTTACCAGTTCGGCTCCCAGCTCAGGTATGAACAGCAGTTTGCCCAAACGGAGCTCGAAATTTCCCCTCACCCCGCCATGATAGACCAGATAGGGTCCATTGATCTCATCGGAATCATTGTAGAAATCGATCTGCTCGGTAATCTGGTTGATGTTTCCCCTGGCAGCAAGGGTGAAAGAGAGGAATTGGTTGTGCCTGTAGGTGTATAGTAGTTGCAGCTCAGGACCGAAAGATTTGGTGTTTACATAGTCATCATTAACCTTATCTACAGCTCTGAAGATATAGGTGATGCCCGGAACGATCGCCACATAGCTGTTGTTCTCGTGGTTAAGCAGATACTTTAGATAGGCACGGCCACCCACATTCAGAAACGAGGTCCAGAAACGTGCCCCGATCTCGGCATCCTCGGTCAGCCCATATCCGAAGTTGAATCCGTTCACAGGCATGGGCAGGGCTACATTCTCGTTATCCTCCATTTCATCGTAATCGCTGTAAACCAGGGAGTAAAGATCCAGCCCCAGGGCGTTGTAATAGGATACTTCCACATGCCTGTGGGGAACGGGGATGGCCGTATCCAGGGTGCTGGTGTCGATCACCGCACAGGCACCGAAAAGCAAGGCCAGGGCAATCAAGAGGGCAAATCTAATACTGAATTTGTTCATTTTAGCTCCTGCTGAACTGTACTTGGAAAGAATAGATCACTTTGTTTTTCACATTGAACCGCCAGTCTTGGATGGCGGTGAGCATGGCATCTACGAGGGCGGGGCTGAGATTGCCGGACAGGGAAACAATATCCGCCCTTTCCACTTTCCCGCTTTCAGTAATATAGAGCGTGAATTTCAGCGTGCCCTGCTGGGCGCGGATCGTGGATTCGCGTTGGTAGATTTTGGTTAGTTCTGGTTTCTTGGTCTTGACTTGTTTCTGGACTGAAACCTGATCGGGTGTCCTGGGTTTTGTGCTGACCGGAGCCTTGGGTACGCAGCCACCAAGCGCAACCAGCCCGATCAGGGCTGCCCACGTGCATAAGATCAGGATTCTCATCATCCAACTCCATATCACACATTAATAAAACATCTCAGAACCAGCCAGAGCCATGCTTTATCTCTGCTTCCTGGCTTCAGGTCCGGTTTGTGAACTCTTTCATTACTAGAGTATCGGCAGCTGTTCTCCTGTCAACATATTTGTTGCCAGTAGTTCAGGTTTGGCGATAATAGAAAGCTCAGAATTGGAGGTTCAGGCTGATGGAAGTGCGCCAGTCCAGACTCTTGATCTTCTCCCCGGTGGGATTGACCGAGATCTCCAACAGGGACAGGTTGTTGAACTGCCACGCCAATCCCAGCAGCAGATTGTATTCGGTCCAGGTGCCCCAGGAATAGCGGGGCTGGATGATGTAATAGAAATCCTGGATGTCGTGTTTCAGGGTAAGAGTGGTGATGTAACGGCGGTTCTTGAAATTGATCACATAGATGTCGGTCAGAGTGTCATAATCGGCATAATCATTTTGCTCGAAGGCAAAGGAGAAGTCGGTCAGAAAAGCGTTTCCGCTGCCCCTGCGGTAGGGCAGCTTCATCCAGACCAAGTCCCCGGAACGGGCAGTGAAGGGAAAGCTATCGAAGACCAGGCTGTATTTGTAGGCCAACTGGCGGTAGAGGCTCCGCTTCTGATCGTTGAAGATATACTCATAGAGATATTTGGTATAGTCGACACGGATCTGGTATTCCTGTTTGAACAATAGCCGGTCTCCGATCAGGATATCGCATTCGGGGCTGTAGCTGAGACTGTTGACCACTTTGTTGTTGGAGGAGAGCAGGGCGCCGGTATAGATGTCGTCCCGGATGTTCCAGATCATGCGGTTGGATAGTTTGATGCGCTGTTTCCAGTAATGGGTGTTGCCCAGGCGGAGGGAGCGGTTGCGCAGGTCGTTGTCCCACCGGTTTGCGTCGTCGGGAAAGGTGGTGCGTTGCAGGTCTATCAAGCCACCCAGGGTCAGCGAATCGCCGGGTGCATACTCCCAACTCAGGTTGCTGCTAATGCTGCGGATCTCCGTATGGCGTGTGTTTCTGGTGAAACTGAAGTCCTTGATGGCATAGCTGTGGCTGACCAGGTTTTGCCAATTTAGCTTCTGCCAGGGAGAAACCACCAGCTGCAGGGAGGCCAGATTCAGATAATCGGCATTGTTTCTCACAATGTTCTGATCGAAATCGGTGAGGCGATGGGAATAACTCTCCAAAGCGGTGAGCTGGAGCCAGTCGCCGGCAGCCAGATCCGCGCTGCCAGTATAGGACAGGGCATAACGGGACTGGGTGTCGTGTAGGCTGTAGAAGCTGCGTCCCTGGTTGGCGCTGTCCTGACCAAGCACGTAGAGCTTGTCCCGGCGCCGGGACAAGCTGAAGTTGTTATGCCAGGTGAAACTGTCTCTCAGGTGGTTCAGGTAAGCATTCACGGCAGCGCTTTCATAGAATTCCCAATCCAGCTTGCGGGTACCCAGTTCCAGATTCACCCCGGTGTCGGTCTGCCAAAAAGTGTTGCCATAGCCTGCGTTGGCGGTCAGTTCATACCCTTCGCTGCCCAGTTGGTTGTCCAGCAGATAGCGGTCTTCCTCCCGTCGCAGGAATCCTTTCACACCAGAGCCGATCCTCAGGCTGTCCAGCACCGCAAGTTCCAGACGGTAACCGATGAAACCAGTCCGGTTCACATAAGGATGGAGCTCCTGCTCCAAAGCGCTGCGGTCATACAGATACTCATAACCGGAGAGGAAGTGATGCCGCCACCAATCCCCGTCCAGGGCAAGTTCCAGCTCCAGTGAGGAGCGGCGCTGGTTCTGGTCGAAGCTGATGCGTTGCTCCAGCGAGTTCAGGCTGCGGATGCTGAGCAGGGAGTTCTTTAGTGGAGAGAGTTGATAGAGCAGGTTGTTCTGAAGGCTGCGCACCTGCCGGCTGCCGGAGAAGTAGAACTCCAGGTTGCGGCTTTGGGCTGGCAGCGCCAGGACGATACAGCTAAAGCAGAGAGCTAAGCAGAATGAACTCTTCTTCACACAAGGTCTCTCCGCGCCGGTCAAGGTCGATTCCGCTGCGGCTTTCCAGCACTGACAAGTGGGTTTTATCCAGCCTGGCAGCCAGGTTGTTGCGCAGGGTTTTGCGGCGGTGGGCAAAGGCAAGGCTGATCAGCGCCAGGTATTTCTTCTCGTCACTTATCGCCGGGGGATCGTGGCGAGTGGAAAGAGAGATCACGGTGGAATCCACTTTGGGAATGGGATCGAAGTTCTCCCGCCCCACTTCGAACAGGGTCTGTACGTCGAACACCCTTTTCAACCGCAGGGTCATCACTCCATAGGCCTTGGTTCCAGGCACAGCACCCAGACGCTCTGCCACTTCCTTTTGCACCATGATCACGCAACGGCTGAACTTATGGTGCCACTGCTCCAGTTTGCCCAGCAGGGGGGAGGTGATCTGATAGGGGATGTTCGCCACCAGCTTGAGGGTACCCGGAAAACCTTCCAGAGTCATAGACCAATCCACAGTCAGGATGTCCTGCAGCACCAGATGGAGGGCATCTCGAAACCTGTCCTTCAGCACTTGGGCAAAGCGCTTGTCCAGCTCGAAAGCGGTCAATCTGGCTCCGGCTGAGATCAGCTCCTGGCTGAGGATGCCAGTGCCGGGGCCGATCTCCCACACCTCCTCACCCGGTTCGATCCCTGCCTCAGCCACGATCCGTGCCGCAATGGCGGGATCGGTTAGAAAATGCTGTCCCCAAGCTTTGATCGCTTTCATGGTCGGGATTCAAACAAAGAGTTCAGACCACCTCGAATCCGCTGAATGGCCTGAGGCAGTCTGAACTCCTCTGGGGGTGCGCCAAGCTCAGGCGCTCAGTTTGGCAGCGGCGACATTCTTGCAGTTCTTGCAAACCTTGTGGGTCTTGTCGCCGATTTTCACTTCATGTAATATCTTGATGCCGGTGCGTTTGCAGACCGGGCATTCGCCACGGCCGTGCCGGGGCAGATTTTTTATTCCTTTTCCACGATAATTCTTTGCCATGATAGCTCCTTTATGATCTCGTCAACCTGGCAATGGCCAGGAAACTTGCAGATCATGCCATAAATTTGGGTCTGGCTTTGGCGTCAACTGATTTTTAACCGGATCAGCGCTTTAGCGTGATCTTGTCGTCCACAGCCTGGACGAAGGCTGCCACCAGCCGGACCGCATTTTCCAGATCGGAAAGGGAGACCACCTCATTGGGCGTGTGCATATAGCGGTTTGGAATTCCGATCACAGCGGTGGCGGCTCCGGCTTTGAGGGCGTGAATGGCGTCGGCATCGGTTCCGGTGCGTCCGGGGGCGATTTCCAGTTGGTAGGGGATCTTCTGTTTATCGGCAATGCCGGTCAGTTTCTCCCTGATCACCGGATGCAAGGCAGCGCCAATGCTGATGGTGGGTCCCTTGCCCAATGCCAGGTCTCCATACAGTCGTTTGTCGCTGCCCGGGATATCGGAGGTGAAGGTCACATCCACGGCGATGGCGATATCCGGTTCGATCTGGAAGGCGGCGGTGCTGGCTCCGCGCATGGTGGTTTCCTCGCCCACTGAGGAGACGGCATAGTAATTCGCCTTCAGCTTTTTGCGGGCAAGCTCCTGCATCACCACCGCCGCCACATACACGCCCACCTTGTTGTCGGTGGCCTTGGCGACGATCATGTCGTCCGAGAGCCGTTCAAACTGGCTGTGATAGGTGATGATGTCGCCGATGGCAACCCGCTTCAGGGCATCCTCTTTGCTGGTGGCGCCGATATCGATCCAGAGGTCCTCCAGCTTCAGTTTAGGGGCTTCCTCCGCTCCCCTCATCATGTGGATGGGCTTCTTGCCTATGATGCCGCGCACCACCTGGTCCTGATGGTGGATGTCCACTCTCAGCCCGGGCAGGAGGTTCAGATCAAATCCGCCCAGGGTTTTCACATACAGGTAGCCCTGCTCATCAATATGGTTGATGATGAAACCGATCTCGTCGGCATGCCCCACCACCATCACCTTGAGCTTGCCGCTGCCTTTCTTGAAGGCGATCAGGTTGCCATTGTTGTCCGAACTAAGCTCATCGGCATAGGGTGCCAGGAATTTGCGTACCACCTGTTGGGCTGGAGCTTCGAATCCGGAGGGGCTGGGAGCAGAGACGAGGTCTTTCAGGAAGCCGAGGTTCTTTTCGCTGATCATCGATCTTCCTAACAGTTGTTTGCCTTCTCGTCGGCAAAGGGATTCAGGCTTTTCTTGACCACAGCTTGTTCGTGGGGGATGATGCACAGGAATTTCATCACCGTGTCGCCGGTGTTCTTGAAGGCATGCCACATGCCGGGATCCACATACATGGCGTCATGAGCGCCGAAGGGCAGTTCGCCGCGATCGGTCTGCAGCACGCCTTCGCCTTCCAGCACATAAACTTCGTGCTCCCAGTCATGCTGGTGGTAGGGGGTGTGGCCGCCCGGCTCCACCTCGAACATGCGCAGCGCAAAGTTGGGGGCGCCGTCCTTCTGCGCCACCAGCCAACGGATCATGGTGCCTTCGGCTCCCTCGGCGTTGACCGGCTCCAGTTTCACCTGGTCAAAATGTACTATTTTCATTTATTCCTCCTGGGGATGATTCAGAATTGGTTATAGATAGTATAGCTGCGGCCCGGGCTTCCGGCTAATGGTATTTCGGATAGCCCACCACCAGAACATCGTTGCCAATTTGTTGGACACGAGTCCGGTCCAGCTGCAAAGCGGAGCCGATATCCGGCAGAGCCAGTTCGCTGAGGATGGCTTTGCTGCCGCCCAGGAATTTCGCCCCATAGAACAGGTAGCATTTGTTGATCAGTCTGCCGCTCAGGAACGACGTAGCCAGCCGGCTGCCGCATTCCAGCATCACGCTGTAGTGGTCCTTTTTGTGCAGGATCTGCATTACTTCCTTTGGATCGATCTGGCGCTGGTTGTCCTTGACCGGGAACAGGATTGCGCCTTTTTCTTCCAGCGCTCTTCTGATCGGTTGGTCTGATCTGCTCTCCAGATGGAAGATATAGGTGGTCTGGCTTTCCAATGAACAGGCGATCTGGGAATCCGGCGGCAGTTCCAGAAAGGGGTCCAGTATGGCGCGCACCGGCTGCCGTTTGGGTTTGGGCAGGCGGACATTCAGCCGGGGGTCATCGGCTATGACGGTGCTGATGCTGGTGAGCACCACATCCACTCCCTGGCGCAACTTATGCACATATTCCCGGCTCTGTTCAGAAGTGATCCACTGCGAGGAGCCGTCCTCCGCCGCATACTTGCCATCCAGGGAGAGGGCGGCTTTCCAGATCAGGAAGGGGCGCCGCGCCAGGATGTGGCAATAATGGTATTCCAGTTGTTCGAGCAGCTCATCCATCAGAAAGCCGATCTCCACCTCGATGCCGGCCTCGCGCAGGGCAATGATGCCGGGGCTGTCTTCGCTGAGGTGGGTGTTCTGCCGCACCAATGGATTGGGATCGGGAATTCCGATGAACACCCGTTTGATGCCGGCGCGGATGATGGCTTCGGTGCAGGGCGGCGTTTTCCCCTGGTGGGAGCAGGGCTCCAGGGTTACATAGAGGTCTGCTCCGCGGGCTTTGGTTCCGGCTTTCTGCAAAGCCTGGATTTCGGCATGGTCGTTTCCATAGGCTTGGGTCCAGCCCTCGCCCACCACCTTGTTCCCGCTTACGATCACCGCTCCCACAAAGGGATTGGGGGAGCACAAACCCCGGGCTTTCTCCGCCAGCTTCATGGCGCGGCGCAGATAGCGGATGGGATCAGGTGGAATGCGTGTCCAGATTCTTCCTGGCTGGCTCATAACTGGGATTCCTGGTTAAGATTTCCTGCCAGAGGGCGATGGCGGCTTTGATGTCCCCCAGCTCCGCCAGGCAGGCGGCAAGGTTGTTTTGGGCGTCCAGATGCTCCGGAACCAGGCTCTGCACGGCCCGCAGCCACGGCACCGCCTCTTCCGGCCTGCGCTGTTGCATATACAGTACGGCCAGGGCGAATATCGCATCGGTGAAATAGTTGTCCAGGGCGATGGCCGTCTTCAGGTCGGCGGCGCATTTCTCCGCCTCTTTCTGCAGCTGCCAATACAGCGCCCGGTAATAGTAGAGATCGGCGCAATCGGGAAAGAACTCCAGATTCCCGCTGATGCTGTCCCAGCTTGCCTCCAGCTCGCGCCGGGACAAAAAGCCAGCGATCTGGTGGAACAGCTTGTTCTGCCTGTAGTAGAGCTCCGGGCTGCCCTTGAAGTTCTGCTTCACCCGCCAGCTTCCCTGCGCCGAGCTGAGGATCATGCTCCAGTCGTCCTTATGATTCAGCTCCAGCATCACCAGGGCGGAAATCCCGTCGTCTCCGGCGCCCGCATGCAGGATGCGGTAATGCTTCAGCCTGCGCAGCAGGGGAATGGAGGAAAGCAGCTCGCCATATAGCTTCGCCATACCGGGATAGTCCCGGTCGTTGGCGGTGTGGCGGCGCAGTTGATCCCACTCTTGGGCGATCACATCATCCAGAAAAGCCATGGCCACGGTCTCGGGCGATTCCGGTTCCGGGGTGCCGGCATGAGCCAGGGATAGCTTATCCAGCAGATAGGTCATGGGAAAGTTTGCCGGATACTGGAATTTCTCCAGCCAGCCAAACAGCGCGGCGGCGTCTTCGCTGGCGCAGGCCAGGGGGGTCCTGCCCTCCAAAGCCGGGTTGGGCAGCTTGATCCACAGATCCAGATACAGCTTCATCGCCTGCTGGAATTCGGTGTTGGAATCCGCCTTGAAAGCAGGAATGGGGCTGGCCTGGCTGGCATCCTTCCGGGGCGCGTAGGAGCACTGCGCCGGGCAGTTCAGGTCGCGGCGCAGTTCGTTGCAGCAGCTCCAGCCGATCTCTTTTCCGCCCCGCCGCGGGCAGGGGCGCACACTCCGTTCGTTTTTGCAGATCCGGCAGCGTTGTCTTTTCAGCAGCATGTCTATTAGTCCAGCAGGGGTGGCATCCGGCGTTTGAAGGCGGAGTTTTCCATCAGCTTTTCCACCTTCTGGTACAGCTCCGGCGGATATGTAAGGTTGCCGCTGGCGCCGGGGTTCAGGTCCAGTTCGGTGAGTTCATACAGTATCTCATCCAGTTGCCGGTAGCGGATGCCCAGTTCCTCTTCATCGGTCTGGCCCTGCCAGAGGTCGGCGGAGGGAGTTTTGCTGACGATGGCCTCCGGCAGCCCCAGGTGCCTGGCCAGCGCCCAAACCTCAGTTTTATAGAGGTGCCCGATCGGCTCCAAAGCGCAGGCGGAATCCCCATATTGGGTGAAATAGCCCACCAGCAGCTCGGAACGGTTGCTGGTGCCGATCACCAGAGCACCATACTGCGCAGAAAGGTCATACAGCACGCACATCCGGATGCGGGCCAGCCAGTTGCCGCGCCGCAGCCGGTCCGCTGCGGGGGCATATCTCTCAAAATAGGCATCCGCCAGCGGCGTGATCTCCACCACCTGCGTTTCGATGCCCAGTTGCCCTGCCAGCAGCTGCGCGTCCGCCAGCGAGGCTGGCTGGCTGTTTTGATAGGGCAGCATCACTCCGATCACGTTTTCCCGGCCCAGCGCTTGCACCGCCAGGGCGGCGGATAGCGAGGAATCCACCCCACCGGACAGCCCCAGGATGGCTTTGCCGAATCCCGCGCTGTCCAGATACTCACGGATGAAGCTGCAGATCCTGCTGCCTTCCCGCTCTAAATCCAGTTGGCGCATCGTTCCTTCCCTTGATCTTTGATTCTGTTGTTGGGCAGCTTTCTGGCAAAGCGGATTCAGTCAAGTAGATTCTCGGGAGGCAGGGTTGTTTCAGGGCTTACCTGTCATAACTCAAAATCCCGCCGGGTGCAGGGATGAACTGGTGCCGCTATGAAGGGAAGCGGGATTTTAAGTCATGACAGGAGCGGGGAAGCGGGATTTTAAGTCATGACAGGAGCGGGTGAGGGCAGAAAAGCCTTGACAGAAAAACTGCCCTTGACGATAAGTGGTTGCATGAAAAACTATCCTGAAGGTAAACTATGAAACAAGCTCTGCTGCTGCTTTTCCTGCTGGGCGGGTTGCTGCCGCTAACTGCCCAGGCCATCAGTAATATCCGGGTGTCCCAGGACCCGGACCTGGGCTATTACACCATCACCTTCGACCTCAGCGGTAAAGCGGAAGACTTGTATCTGATCAAAGCTGTTCCCTATAAAGGTGGCAAGGAGATCAGCTCCCCCCGCTTTCTGGAAGGCCGTGGGATCAAAGCACCCTGCGCAGCTGGCAAAGGCCTGCAGCTCTTCTGGAATCCTGCCCTGGAAGGCGTGGACAAGGACGGCTGGCAGTTTCGTCTGACTGCAGTGATGATTCCTTTGGTATATGTGGAAGGCGGCAGCTTTCAGATGGGCTCCAATGATGGAGGGAGCGACGAAAAGCCGGTGCATCAGGTTACAGTCTCTTCCTTCTATATTGGCAAATACGAAGTCACTCAGAAGGAGTGGCAGGAGGTGATGGGCTCCAATCCCTCAAACTGGAAAGGGGATAACCTTCCCGTAGAACAGGTAACCTGGTATGATGCGGTGGACTATTGTAACAAACGCAGCCGGAAAGAGGGGCTCACCCCCTGCTACAGCGGCAGCGGCAGCAACATCACCTGCAACTGGAGCGCCAACGGCTACCGCCTGCCCACCGAGGCGGAATGGGAATACGCCGCCCGCGGGGGGAACAAGAGCAAAGGCTACAAGTATTCCGGTTCCAATGATGTCGGAGCAGTCGCTTGGTATGATGGCAATTCCGGTAACAAGACTCATGAGGTTGGCACCAAGGCAGCCAACGAACTGGGCATCCATGATATGAGCGGAAATGTCTGGGAATGGTGCTGGGATTGGTATGACAGCGGATATTACGCCAAGAGCCCGGGCTCCGACCCGAAGGGACCCGGTTCCGGCAGCTCTCGCGTGCTCCGCGGCGGTTCCTGGCGCTACCTCGTCGTCGTCCTCTGCCGGGTTGCCATTCGCAGCAGCTTCGTTCCGGGCATCAGGTCCTGCGACGGCGGGCTCCGTGTTCTCAGGGCTATTTTTTAATTGGACTTTGAACCTTTGGGCTTTGGACTTTGTCTTTTTTTGCCCGCCGCAGGCGGTGAATTTTGAAAGAAGTTAAGATAATCAATGATACTTACCGACTGCTGAAATGGATCCTGCCAATTCTGGCCAAGTATCCCAGAAATTATCGCTACAGTCTGGGTATGAGGATTGAAAACTGCTTGTATGAATTGCTGGAACTCTTTCAAATGGCATATTTGAAAGAGAGCAAGAGCATTGTCTTAACCCAGGCTGATGTGAAACTCGAACACCTACGCTTGCTGATCAGGCTGTCTCATGATCTGCATTTGTTTGACCAAACAATCCATCACGCTATAATAGAGCAAATGGAAGGCATCGGAAAACAGCTTGGCGGTTGGCAGAGATCAATTCCGAAGGGATTATGAAACGCATTGGTTATCTCTATGACAAAATCCATTCCTGGGATAATCTCTTGCTGGCATATTATAGAGCGAGGAAGGGCAAGCAGGGCAACGCCTTCGAGGAATACTGCTATAATTGGGAGTTCAACCTGTATCGCACTCAACAGGAGTTGCAAGCGGGAACCTACCAGTTTGGCAGCTACCGTCAATTCCTGATCCACGAGCCCAAAGAGCGTCTCATCACCGCTGCACCGTTTGCGGACCGGGTGGTGCATCATGCCATCTATAATGTGATTGCCCCTGTTTTGGACAAGCCCCTGATCGTGGACAGTTATGCCTGTCGAACCGGCAAGGGCTTGCACCGGGCGGTAAAGAAGGCGTTCTGGTGGTATAAACAGAGCCAATACCACTATCGCCTGGATATCAGCAAATACTACTATACTGTTGACCATGGTATTCTGCTTAAGCTGATCACGAGCAAGATCAAAGACCGGCGGGTGATAAAGCTGATTGAGAAATTGCTTGGGACCTATGAGACTGAAAGGGAGTATTACTTTCACTTTGAAGGAGACGACCTGCTGGATTACATCCGTCCGCGCGGGCTGCCCATCGGCAACCTCACCAGCCAGCTCTTTGCCAATTTCTATCTGAGCAGCCTGGATCACTGTGTTAGGGAAGAACTGCATCTTCCCGGCTATATCAGATATATGGATGATATCATCATCTTCTCCGATGCTAAGGAGCGATTGATCTCTGCAAGGGATAGGATCATCGGCAAATTGGCAGAATTGCGCCTGAAAGTGAATGAAAGGAAGAACATCATCCAGTCGAATAACCGAGGTGTGGATTTTCTGGGTTTCCGCCTCAAAGGGAATACCATCCGCATCAGAACTCAAAACCTGGCCCGGTTCAGGCGCAAGCTGAAGCTGAAAAGCAAAGACCCTGAGTGTGATTTATCCAAACTGCTGCTTAGCTTCAACGGGCATTTGGGTTTTCTGAAGGCAGGACACACCAAACGGATAGCCAATGCTGTCCTGGACAGCATCGAATTTCGCAACCAACAGAAAAAGTGGAAACTCGTGATATGAACCAGGGCTTGAAACATAAACCGGAGCTCCGCGGCGGTTCCTGGAACAACAACGACAACAACTGCCGGGTTGCCAATCGCAACAACAACAATCCGGACAACAGGAACAACAACAACGGGCTCCGTGTTCTCAATGCTATTTTCATTAACGCAGCCGGAACCGGAGAAAAGCTCTTTCCCCGGGTGTGCAATCCCGATAGCCCAGTTTCAGGTCCCGATGCCTGCGCATCGAATGATTGTCTTCAGGTTAGTAGCAGCATTATCTCTGCCGAACGCCTGATATCTTTTTCATGGAGGAATAATGAATAAGCTGATGATAATAATGGCAGTCCTCATACTTCTGACGGTGCAGTTGAATGCCGATTTCAGGGATGAGGCTTTCGCGCTCAAAGCGTGGATCAATACACCCTTCTCTGCGGTTGGCTTGGAAACCGAGCGGGACGCCAAAATCGCCGAGTACCAGAATTTGGTGAAGGGCGAGTTTGAGACCACAGCCCAGTTTGAACAACGCCAAGCCGACGCCGCCAAGC
>CAZVXK010000014.1:0-29714 GCA_964631665.1 uncultured Candidatus Cloacimonadota bacterium
GACGCTCATCCTGCGTCCGCGTTTATAGCGGTAGATATTGGTGTAGGTCTTTACCAGGATGTATTTTCCGTTGGGCGAGATATCCGCAGCCGTAACCCAGGAATAGGGCAGGGTGGCCACCTTGCGGGCGGTGTTCACAGAGATAAAGGACTGGGGATAGGGGATTTGATAGACGCCTACCTCGGCTTCGCGTTTGCTGATGATATAAAGGTCTCCGGTGCGAGGATCGGCAAACAGCGCTTCGGCGTCCCGGGGTCCGTCTTCATAGACCACTTCGATCACGGCGATCTGGTCCACTTTGATCAGGGTGTCCGTAAAAGCCGGTTCGGCAAAGCGATAGATGAAAACGGAGGAATGGCGGGCGGCGTTGTCGCCGATCTCGCCCACGAACACATAGGAGCGTTTGTCCCGGGGGTCTATGCCCACGGCGATGTCCTCCCAGTCCCGATTTTTCACACCTTCCAGGATGATCTTGGCTGGCACAAAACCTTTCACATTCAGCACATAGACTGCGTTTTCGCCACCGGAATCATTGTGGGAATAAAGAATTCCCGGTGTGGCCAGGCTGGCGGCGAGTCCGGAAGCCTCGTTCAGTTCCGGCTCTTCAAGCTCATATTGCTGGATCGAGCGGGCGGAAGTCACCACCAGGCCAATGGCTGAAACCAGCAGCAGGACTGTGATGAGACGTTTGAGCATACGCAATCCCCGGTTCATTCTTGGTTAGGGTTCGGTGGAGGTGACGTCACCAGATTCCACACTTTCCTCAGCCTCTGCCCTTGCAGCCGGGCTGAGGGTTTGGACATAGTCGATCAGGGTGTCCCCGGCATCGATGGGCTGCCCTTCGGAAACTCTCAGTTCAGGAGCTTGGGGCAGGGTGATGGTGCAGCTGCCATTGCCCACCAGCATGCCGATGATGTTGCCGGCGCTGAAATCCGGTTGGGGAAACCATGTCAGCCGTTTGATATTGAACCGGAAACTGATCTTTCCTTCGGGAGTGGGGATCGTCAGACTTCCATCCTCCAGGCGGCAATCCTGATGCGGGCTGCGGATTTCGGCACCGTCCAGCATGATCTTTCCGATCTTGATCAGGGTGATCTCATTATTGCTGCGGATATAGCGGATCTTGCCCTGGATCGGCGACACCAGGGCATGGGGCTCCGGAAGGGGTATCCGCTGTTTAAAACGGTGGCAGGCACCCACAAACAGATACCAGGCAATGGCTGCCAGCGCCAGGATCAACGCCGGTGTGTAAAGCCGGGCGCGGGGAAAAATGACGCTGAGCAGAAATGCCACCAGCAGCAGGGCCAGTGCGGGAATCTGCCGCCTGAACTGGGCTTTTTTGATGCGCAGCAGGCTGTTACCGTCGGAGAGCAGATAGTTGGCGGTCTTGTTGGGCATGCGTCCTCAGGCCAGCGGGAACCGGCAGATGCACTTCTGCGGTATCACGCTATCGGAAAAGGTTTGATCGATCAGGGCTATTTTGTCGTCCGGGTCCAGGTGTCGGTTCTCCCCACCAGCGAAATACCGATGAAGCCACGCAGCTTGAGGGTGTTTTCACTGCTCAGCTCACCCTTGCAGGAATAGGTGTTTCCGGATTTGGGGTCATAGATCGTGCCGCCATCGAACTTGTTGTTCCCTTTGGAGGTCAGTCCGGAAAGGATTACCAAATTCATCAGGGCACGGGAACGCAGGGTCTTGTCAGGGTTCTTGGAGTCGAGTTTGGGATTACCGGATTCGTCCAGGGGTTCTTTCAGCCAGATGATCCTGCCTGCATAGTTGCCGGCGGTGGTCTTGTAGATTTCGATCTTGCTGGTTTTTTCGCCGTTGAACCAGACCCCCTGGATATTGTGGGTCTGGGCCAGCAAAGCTAACGGCAGCAAAAAGGCCGCCA
Source organism: uncultured Candidatus Cloacimonadota bacterium (assembly GCA_964631665.1). Classification (GTDB taxonomy): domain Bacteria; phylum Cloacimonadota; class Cloacimonadia; order Cloacimonadales; family Cloacimonadaceae; genus Syntrophosphaera. The sequence goes on from CAZVXK010000014.1 coordinate 1,892, forward strand.
GGGTGATGACAAAGATGATCTGTTTCATTGATCCTCCCTTGTTCAGGTGATTTTTAAGGTGGTGGGCGGGACTGGCATCAGATGATCCCGCAGCGTTTAAAGATAAGATCCACATTGCGTAAGTATCTGTCATAGTTGAAAATGTCTTTTATCTCCACCGGCGGGATCTGGGCGGTGATCTGCTCATCCGCCAGAAGATGATCCAGGAACGGTTTGCCGCTTTGCCAGCACTGCATGGCGTTTTTCTGCACCAGGGCATAGGCCTTTTCGCGGGAAACTCCCTTTTGCGCCAAGGCCAGCAGCAGCGCCTGGGAAAAGACCAGGCCATGCGTTATCTCGATGTTCGCCAGCATGTTCTCCGGATAGACCACGAGGTTGGCGATCAGGCTGCTGCAACGATCCAGCATGTAGTGGACCAGGATGCAGGAATCCGGCAGGATGATGCGTTCCACGCTGGAATGGGAGATGTCCCGTTCGTGCCAGAGGGCGTTGTTTTCCACAGCGGCAGAGGCATTGCCCCGCAGGACGCGCGCCAGCCCGCAAAGCTGTTCGCTGATGATGGGATTGCGCTTGTGGGGCATGGCGGAAGACCCTTTCTGCCCGCTCCCGAAGCTTTCCTCGACCTCCATAACCTCGGTTCGCTGCAGATGCCTGATCTCAAGGGCGATCTTTTCGATCAGGGAAGCGATCAGCGCCAGAATGGAAAGGAAATAGGCATGGCGATCGCGTTGGATGATCTGGGTGGAGACGTTGACCGGGGTAAGGTCAAGATATTTGCAGGCAAGGGATTCCACTTCAGGATCGAGATGGGCGTAATTGCCCACCGCACCGCTGAACTGGCCCACGGCGATGGTTTCGATGGCATCCTGCAGGCGGATGATGTTGCGCCGGGTTTCGTCAAACCAGAGGGCAAATTTGAGCCCGAAACTGGTGGGTTCGGCATGGATGCCGTGCGACCTGCCCATGCACAGGGTGTGGCGGTATTCGCGGGCTTTCAGCTTCAGGGTTTCGGCCAGGCGGTGCAGTTCGGTGAGGATCAGTTCCCCGGCCTGTTTCAGTTGCAAGGCGGTGGCGGTGTCCAGCACATCGGAAGAGGTCATGCCATAATGGATCCAGCGGGCGGATTCACCCACATATTCCGCCACATTGGTGAGAAAGGCGATCACATCATGGCGGGTGACGGCTTCGATCTCCTCGATCCGGTCGGCATTGAAATCCGCCTTCTCGGAGATGGCTTGCCAATCCTGCGCGGGAATGATGCCCAATTCATGCATGGCGCGGGCGGCGGCCAGCTCCACCTCCAGCCAGCATTCATAACGGTTGTCCACCGTCCAGATGCGCTCCATTTCGGGCAGAGAGTAGCGTTTGATCATGTTCAGGGCTCTTCCGGCACCGGGATCAAGCTCTCCAGCATCTGCATAAAGTCTTCCAGGAAGGGATCGGGTTCGGGGGGCGGCAGAGGCACCACTTCCGCTTTGCCATAGCTGATGCGGTCCACCATCAGCTCCAGCGAGGTCTTGTCGTCCAGTCTGATCATCACCTTGTCCGGATCGCCTTTGGAAGTGTAGGTGATGGCAACCTCCGCCTTGCTTTTCAGATCGGTGATCTTCTCCAGTTGGAGGTTGGGGCTGAACAGCAGCTCGGTATTGGCCAAAGAAAGCTTGCGCTCCCGGATGATGGTGTCCTGATACAGCGCCAGCAGGGAATCGGTGTTAGCCAGGGATTTCAGGGACAGGGGGGAAACCTTGCTGCTGCGCATAAGCTTTTCCAGTTGTGGGAAATAGGGCGATTCCACTGCCAGATAGTCGCCGATATAGGCCGAGACCAGCGGTTTGGGATTGAGCCCCATCACGCCGCCATCTATGATGTCGAAGCGGGCTTCGGTCTGGGTTTTGCTGATCACGAACATCTTGCGCAGTGAAAAACCGGTGTAGTTCACCTGCACGATGCCATCGAAGCTGAAGTTCTCCCATTTCTTCAGCTCCGCCCTCAGACGGGCACTGTCGTCCTGGGGTTTGACTGTGGCGCAGGCACTCAGCAGCAAAACAAGGATCAGAGCAGCAACCGGCAGCCAGCGCTTCATGGCTTTTCCTCCTGGGGCTTGCGGTAGATGAGGTAGATTCCGATAGTTGCGGCGATCACCATGAGCAGGCTTAGTATCTGGCCAATGGTCATGAAACCCAGGAAATAGCCATATTTGTCATAGAGGTCCAGGTCATCGGGAACCCTCACAAATTCCACCAGAAAACGGAACACCCCATACAGCCCCAGAAAGGCCCAGAAGACCACCCCGTGTGCTTTAACCCGCTTCAGAAGGTAGAACGAGACCAGGCAGAGTACGATCCCCTCCAGAAAGAGTTCATAGAGCTGGGTGGGATGGCGGGGCAGGTCTCCCGCTCCGGGAAAGACCATGGCCCAGGGCAGGGTGGTGGGTTTGCCCCACAGCTCGGCATTGATGAAGTTGCCCAGGCGCCCCAGACCCAGACCGATGGCCACCAGAGGCATGGCAGCGTCAGCCAGGGGATAGAAGTTCAGTTTGTAACGCCGGATGACCAGCCAGCCGGCAATGATCACCCCCAAAGCGCCGCCGTGGAAGCTCATCCCCCCTTCCCAGACGGCAAAGACCGCCAGGGGATGCCTCAGATAGAAGGGCAGATTGTAGAAGAAGACATAGCCCAACCTGCCCCCGATCACCACACCCAGCATCACGGCAAACAGCAGTGATTCATAGTATTCCCGCTTCAGGGTGAGGCCCCGCTTGGCCAGAATCCGCCGGTAAAAGATATAGCCCAGGATGAAACTGAGCACATAGAAGAAGCCATACCAACGGATATGGAGGTCCATCCCCAGAAGGGAGAAGCTCACGATATCGGGATTGATCTCAGGGTATTTGAGCATGGCGTCAGCCCCGTTTGGTGATTTCGTGCAGCCTTTTCACGATCAATTCCACCGCTTCCTCGGCATGGCCATCGAACTTTTCTGTGAGCTTTTCATGCTTGGGAGTGAAGATGCTCACCACCTGTGTGGGAGAGCCATTCAAGCCGATGTCCTTCTCGTCCAGGGCAAGGTCGTCGGCAGTCCAGACCACCAGTTCCGCCGTTTTGGCATTGCGCTTGCCGCGCAGCGAAGGCAGCCGTGGGGTGTTGATCTCCTTCACCACGGAAATCACGGCCGGAAGCTTCAGCTTCAGGCGGTCATAGCCATCCTCCATCAGCCGTTGCAGGGTAATGCTGCAGCTGTCCACCTCTTCAATATGGCGCACAAAGCAGGTTTGGGGCAGGTTGAGGTGCGCAGCAATCCCCGGCCCCACCTGAGCCGTGTCCCCATCGATGGCTTGCTGCCCGGTGAGGATGAGGTCAAATTCCCCCAGTTTGCGAATGGCCGCCGCCAGGGTGAGGCTGGTTGCCCAGGTGTCCGCACCGGCAAAGCGGCGGTCGGAAAGCAGGATGATGTTGTCCACGCCAAGGGAAACCGCCTCGCGCAGGGTCGCCTCCACCTGGGAGGGCCCCATACTGATGGCGGTTACCGTGCCGCCATATTTTTCCTTCAGCCGCACCGCCTCTTCGATGGCATAGGCGTCGAAGGGATTGAGCACACTTTCCACCCCTTCGCGGATCAGGGTGTTGGTTACCGGATCGATCTTGATCTCGGTGGTATTGGGCACTTGTTTGACACACACGATCAGGTTCATAAGCTCAACCTCGGTAATAATCTATGATGCAATCGCAGACATATTGCTTCTGCTGATCAGAAAGCTCCGGATAGATTGGAATGGACAGCACTTTGCCCGCCATTTCCTCCGCAACCGGCAGATCGCCTCTTTGGTAGCCCAGGCTGCTGAAGCATTCCTGCAGATGCAGGGGCAGGGGATAATAGATGGCACAGCCCACTCCTTTCCCCTGCAGATGCTTCATCAGGCCATCCCGGTCTTCACAGATGAGGGTGTATTGGTTATAGATGCTCACCGCCTCCGGTGCGATATAAGGAGTGCGCAAAGCAGAAATCCCGCTCAAGCGTTCGTTATAGAAGGCGGCATTGGCACGCCGGGCTTCTGACCATCCGGCCAAAGCATCCAGTTTCACACTCAGGATGGCAGCCTGCAGGGTGTCCAGGCGGCTGTTCAAGCCCACCCATTTATGGAAGTATTTGGGATTTTCGCCATGCACGCGCAACTGGCGCAACCGGGCGGCCAGCTCGTCCGAATTGGTAAGGCACATGCCCGCATCGCCCATGGCACCAAGGTTTTTACTGGGAAAGAAGGATAGGGTGCCGATGTCCCCGAAGGAGCAGCTCATTTGCCCTTTCCAAGTGCAACCGATGCCCTGGGCGTTGTCCTCAATCACGGATAAACCGTGCTTTTGGGCAATCTCCATGATACGGGTCATGTCTGCCGACTGGCCGAACAGGTGCACCGGCAGGATAGCCTTGGTTTGTAGCGTGATGGCGTCCTCGATCTGGTTTGGATCAAGATTGAAGGTCTGCGGATCGATATCCACGAAGCGGGGGCGGGCGTGATTCCTCCAGATCGAGGAAGCGGTGGCAAAGAAGGAAAAGGGCGTGGTGATCACTTCATCATTTTCGCCGATCCCCAGAGCCTTGATCGCCAACACCAGGGCATCGGTGCCGGAAGCGCAGCCGATGGCATGTTTGATACCCAGATACTGCGCCATTTTGGTTTCCAGCTCAGCCACCTGAGCACCCATGATATAGTGATGTTCGGCCAGAACCCGATCCAGGGCTTCCCGGATGCGGGGCAGCAGCGGTTCGTATTGGGCATGCAAGTCCAACAGTGGAACTTTCATTGAAACTATCTCCCTGTTCACTTTGAAGTTATGGCATAGATACCGATGAAGATGGTCACCACTTGCGAGGCCAGCGAGACCACATCCTTGATGTCGGTCCAGATATCACGGTCGGTCTGTTCCGCCACGAAAACCATGTCCCCGGGATTGATGGGCAGGTTTTTGGAGGGCTTCACCCAGTTGCCGCTGGCGGCGCGAATAATGCGCACTCCGTTGTAGCGGCGGTTGTTGGTGTAGCCTCCGGCGGCCTCGATGTAATATTTCCAGTTCGCACCCTCCACCCAGGGCACCAGGCCCGGCCGGCGCACCTGACCGCTAACCGCAACCATATCCAGCAGTTCCGGCACGAAGATCTGGTCTCCGTCATGCAATACCGGATTGCTTTCCCGGCCTTCGCTTTCCCAGGTACGGAACACGTCCACGCTGTATTTCCCCTTCACCTGGCGGATGCGGGAGCGCAGATAGTTATACTCCATGGGTGTCATCTGGGTGTTCGCAAATTCCTTCAGGCGTTCGAATTCCGGATCAGGCGCGGAGTTGAGGTAGCCATTCAGGTAGATGGCGTTGCGCAGATCACCCCGCGGGGTGGGTCCTCCGCACTGGCGCAGAATGTTATAGAGGGTGGTGTTCTCATCGATCAGATACTCCCCCGGGGCATTCACGCTGCCTTCCACCACCACCCGCCAGGCACGGCGTTGCAGGGTGTTTTGGGTAACGATGATCCGGTCATGGGGTTTCAAGCTGATGGTTTCGGCGCTGGTGGCGGCCAAGTCGATCCGGATGATGTCGAAATCGGTCAGATTCTCTTTATAGCGGTAGAGATTGAGGAAGCGGGTATCCGCCTCCAGTGTGAAGCCCTGGGCCAAAACCAGCAGGTCGGACAGCCGGTCGCCCTGCAGATATTCATATTCACCGGGCAGATAGACACTTCCGCTGATGGAAACGGTGGTGTGGATAGCGGGGACCGTGATCACATCACCATCCTTGAGCAGCGGATTCTGGCTGATATCGCCGCTGCGCAGGTATTTGAGTACGTCAAAGTGGTTGCTGGCTCCATCGCGGGTCAGTTTCACGCGGCGCAGCCCCTGGAAATTGGCATAGAACGAATCCTGCGCCATCATCTGCCTTTGCTGTGGGGTGATCTGTTCCGGAAGGATGTTCAGTTGCTTTTCGGTGGGGGAATTTTTGGCCAGATCAAGGGCGTCGGTCAGCCGGTTGATGGTGCTGAGCTGATAGGAGCCGGGATTGGGAACGAAGCCGGTTACGCTGACCGTGATCGGGATCTGGGCGGAAGTGGGAATGATCTGGGCACCCAGAACGGCCCCGCACAGCAGCAGCGCAATGATAAACAGTCTAATTTTCATGGTATTCGATCATGTTTTTGATGATCTCATCCAGTTTCATTTTGGGTTCGAAACCGATGAATTCATGGATCTTGTCCAGCGAGGGCATCCGGTTCATCATATCCTCGAAACCCTCTTCAAAAGCGTCGGCATAGCTCATATACTCAATTCTGGACTTGCTGGCGCACATCTGCTTCACCTTCTGAGCCAGTTCCTCGATGGAGATGGATTCCGTGGTGCCCACATTGAAGATCTCGCCCACGCAGGAAGGGTTGTTCATCAGCTTGATGAAGGCATCCACCACGTCCGAAACATCGGCGAAGCAGCGGGTCTGTTTGCCCGATCCATAAACCACGATGGGCTGGTCCAGCAGCGCCGCTTTGATGAATTTGGGCAGCACCATGCCATACTGGCCGGTTTGGCGCGGCCCCACGGTGTTGAAGCAGCGCACGATCACCACCGGCAGCTTTTTCTCCCGGAAATAGGCCAGCGCCATGAATTCATCGATCGCCTTGCTGCAGCTATAGCCCCAGCGGCTGATGTGGGTGGAACCCAGCAGCCGGTCGTCCGCCTCGCTGAAGGGCACTTTGTCGCTCTTGCCATAGATCTCCGAAGTGGAGGTGATCAGCAGCTTGGCCTTGTGTTTGTTGGCCAGCTCCAGCACATTGTCCGTGCCCACAATGTTCGTCTTCAGCGAAAGCAGCGGATTTTCGATGATGTATTTCACGCCCACGGCGGCTGCCAGATGATAGACTTGGTCTATGCCCTGCATCAATTTCTCCAGCAATTGCCGGTTCAAAATTGTCCCGATCGTATAGCGGAAATTGCTGTGGTCCTTGAAGCTTTCGATGTTGTCCAGGCTGCCGGTGGAGAGATTGTCGATGATATGCACCTGATGACCTTCTCCCAAAAGGCGCTCTGCAAGGTGGGAACCGATGAATCCGGCGCCACCGGTGATCAGAATCTTCATATGTGTGTTGTCTCCAGTTCTGCTCTGCATTCCTGTTGTGATCCAGATTTATAGTGATTTGGCATAAGATTTGGCGGGTGCATTTTTGTCAATAGAAAAGCGGAAAACGCCTTTTCCCCTTGGTTTTGGGATCACTTCTCAGCGCCCGGACGGACTGGATTTGCAGCCAGCCTTGCCTGCCCTACTTGATCTTGTGCCCTTAGCTATGCTCGGCGATGGTGGCGATGTTTGCCGTTAGTAACGGATGATTGCGGATGTCTGTTATTGTCTTATATTGTTTTTTGCCTGGTGTTCGCCAAGGTGTTCGTCAATGTGATCCTGACACATTTCCCAAGTCTGGCTCCCGTTACCAATACGGAATCATTACGGAGTCATTACGGATTAACTCCGTAATGACTCCGTAATGATTCCGTATTGCTCATCAAAGCCATAGCAGAAAACACAGAGTAATATATTGTAATCAGTGCAGATGAAATATATGATCCATGCAATCAATTGTTATATAACTATATGATACCATAATAAGTCATTACAGCTTAAACTCAATCCAAAAACTGAAGCTCCGCATTGAGTAATAAAAATCACTACATCCCAAGAACTGTTAATCGCTTGGAAGCTTTCAGTTCCCCCATCAGGGTTGCCATCCAGAATAACATCTTTTTTTGCAAGCATTTATAACCTTTCGGAAAAAATGCTTGACGGTATCTTACCAAGGATAACTTAGTTATTCAAATGAATACATCAGGTTATCTGCTATGAAAAGAATGATGCTATTATTGCTGTTGAGCATAGCATGCCGCTTGATCGTAGCATAGCATGCCGATGCTGTTGGGGGTGCGGGATGCCGATCCCGCACCCTTTTCAAAGGAATACCCAGGGTGGATAAGGAAAAAATTTCGGATTAGTATCCGCGTCAGTTGGGAGTTGGTTTGAGTATATTATTCAGGTATGTGAATTGTTCAGCTCTTCAAAAGGGTGCGGGATCGGCATCCCGCACCCCCAACAGCATTGGTATGCTATGCTACGATCAAGCGGCATGCTATGCTACGATCAAGCGGTATGCTATGCTACGATCAAGTGGCATGATATGCAACAATCTGTAGTTTGTTATGCTGTGCAACAAAGTTATCAACTTAGCCATTTACAAAGGACTGAAACTCTGATATGAAATCTGATGACATCAGCGAAGTTGCCTATCAACGCCGGTTACCCCACCGCTATGTGAAAGGGCATACTCTGTTCATTACCTGGCGTATGAAATTTACCCTGCCAGCGCCTGTGATTCGCGCTTTCAAGGAGCAGAAGGCGGAGCTCGAACAGAGTATCAAAGACCTTTCAGACGACTATCAGAATCTGCAGCGTTATCAGAATGACAAGAAGCTCTTCGCCTGGTTTGATGACATACTCGCCCAGGAACAGGGGTTTCCGGACACCCTGGCAAACCCGGATGTGGCTAACATTGTCCGTGATTCACTCATGTATTGGGATCAGAATCGCTTTTTTCTGCTTGCATACTGCATTATGCCCAATCATGTTCACATCCTGATCACACCAAACTGTGGCAGGCTCGAAGTGCAGACCATATTATCGAAAACCATGTATTCTATCAAGAGATATACTTCCAATCAGATTAATAAACTGATGGGACAAACAGGCGCGTTCTGGAGCCGGGAATCATATGACAGAGTTGTGCGCAATGATGAAGAATTCTATCGCATCATAGAGTATATCAGGCAGAATCCGGTCAAAGCCAAATTGGTGTCTGATTGGAAGGATTGGCCGCACACCTGGGTGAAGGAAACTCTTGATCATTTATAATGACCTTCGCGATATAAAGCTCAGACGAGAATCGCCAGCATGCGATGCCGCGTAGCATACCTCGTAGCATAGCACACCAATGACGCGTAGCATAGCATGCCGCTTAATCGTAGCATAGCATGCCAATGCTGTTGGGGGTGCGGGATGCCGATCCCGCACCCTTTTTACAAGTTTACCCAGGGTGGATAAGGATAAAAACTTCGGATTAGAATCTGTTTCAGTTGGGGGCTGATTTGAGTATGTTATTCAGGGATGTGAATTGTTCAGCTCTTTAAAAGGGTGCGGGATCGGCATCCCACACCCCCAACAGCATTGGTATGCTATGCTACGACCAATAGGTATGCTATGCTACGACCAATAGGTATGCTATGCTACGATCAAGCGGCATGCTATGCTACAAGCAGATTGAATGCTACGACCATATTACAAAAAACTGTTTGACAGATTCCGGCGTTTCTAAAAATGTGTCTATCACTTGCTTAAAATTCGCTTAGCGTATAGCACAAGTCCCAAATTTTGCAGGGGCTTATAGTTCTTTAGGAGGAACGATGTTACCCTATTTGAGGGATACTCTCCGGAGTATCGCAGCGGGGAAGACAGCTTTGTTTTGCCCGACAACTGAGAATTCAACCATGCAGAAGCCCAGCCTGCTGAAGCGGGAGAGCTGTGTCTTGCCGGCTTTGTCCCCGGTGGGGGCTTTTTGCCCTGAAGGTGGAGGTACCAGTGAATAAACTCGACAATCGTATCCGGATCAAGCTCAAGGCCTACGATCACCGGCTGCTGGACCAATCGGTGGCGGAGATCGTGAAAAGCACGCGTAATACCGGCGCCAAGGTGATTGGTCCCATTCCGTTGCCGACCGACCGGACCATCTATACGATCCTGCGTTCGCCGCATGCCGACAAAAAATCGCAGGACCAATTCCAGATGCTGGTGCATAAAAGGTTGATCGATATCATGAATCCCACCCAGCAGACCACCAACGCCCTCAAGAAACTCAGCCTGCCGGCCGGCGTTCACGTGGAAATCAAAGCAAACACGAGGAGCTGACCATGCTGGGACTGATTGGAAAGAAAATTGGCATGACCCAGGTCTTCGATGAAAACGGCAAAGTGGTGCCGGTAACCGTGATCAAAGTCGGACCCTGCCGCGTGGTGAGCAAGCGCGTGAAGGATGTGCACGGTTATGAAGCCCTGCAGCTGGGTTATGAAGAGATCAAGGAAAAGCGCAGCACCCGTCCGCTGGTGGGGCACTTTAAAAAGAACGGCAGCCCGGTCTATCGTTATTTGCGCGAATTTCGTCCCTCCTATGGACAGCGGATAGATGATTATGAGGTGGGGGCGGAACTGACGGCGGGGATGTTCAATCCCACCGAGACAGTAACGGTTACCGCAAATTCCAAGGGACGCGGCTACACCGGTGTGATGAAACGCCACGGATTCAAGGGTTTCATGGCCTCCCACGGGGTGCACGAATCCTTCCGCGGTGGTGGTTCGATCGGCCAGTGCGCCCAGCCCTCGCGCGTCTTCAAAGGCGTAAAAATGGCCGGACAGCATGGCAACACCCGGGTCAGCACCCGCCACCTCACCGTGGTGAAAGTGGACACCGAACAGGGCTTGATCATGGTGAAAGGTGCCGTTCCCGGTCATCGTAACACACTGGTATTGATCCAGAAAGAGCAATAGGGGAAAGCAAATGGTTACAGCTATCAAATTCAGCCCCCAGGGCGACCGCCTCGAGGAGATCGAGCTTCCGGGCAGCGTATTCGACGTGGATGTGAATTCCCCCCAGGTCCTGCTGCAGGAAGTGGTCACCATGTACCTTGCCAACCAGCGTCAGGGCACCGTCCAGAAAAAGAACCGTGCCATGACCGCCGGCAGCACCCGCAAGCTGTTCAAGCAGAAAGGAACCGGCAATGCCCGCCAGGGCACGCGCCGCACCCCGATCCGCGTTCACGGTGGCAGAGCCTTTGCCATCCTGCCCAAGGATTGGTATCGCCGCATTCCGCGCACCAAGAAACGCATGGCACTGAAGGTGGCGCTCACCGACCGGGCTCGTGAAGGCAGGATCTTCATCGTGGAAGCGCTGGATTTCGCCCAACCCGACACCAAGCAAGCCTTGGCAATCCTGGGCAAGATCATCCCCGAAAAAGGACGCAAGCTGGTGGTGACGGACGGCAATCACCTGCCCACGGTGAGATCGTTCACCAACCTTCCGGACGTGATGACCGACCGGGCGGACAGCCTGCACGCCTATGAGATCCTCAAAAGCAGCTATATCCTGATGACCCAGGACGCCCTCAGCAAAGTGGAGGAGGTATTCAGCTCATGATACATCCCAGAAACATAGTGATCGCTCCCATCATTACCGAGAAGAGCGAACGGCAGGTGCAAAACCAGAACACCTACACCTTCAAGGTCAGCATCAATGCCAACAAGATCGAGATTAAGAAAGCCATCGAGCGCATCTTTTCCGTCAAGGTGCTGGACGTGAACACCATCCGCATGCTGGGCAAGCCGAAACGCCTGGGCAGATACAGCGGCAAGCGTCCGGACTGGAAAAAGGCGATCGTAACCCTTCGCGCCGGAGACAAGATCTCCGAGTTCGAAGTATAAGAGGTGATCAATGGGAATCAAGAAATATAAACCCACCACCCCCACCCTGCGCTTTCGCACCGGTTACACCTTCAGCGAGATCACCACGGAAACCCCGGAAAAATCTCTGCTCAAACCCGTGCGCAAGACCGGGGGCCGCAACAACCAGGGCCGGATCACCTGCCGCCATCGCGGTGGCGGCCATCGCCGGCATTACCGCATCATTGATTTCAAACGCGACAAATTCGGCATTCCGGCCAAAGTGGCCTCCATCGAATATGATCCCAACCGCACCGCCCGCATCGCCCTGCTGCATTATGTGGACGGTGAAAAACGCTATATCATCGCCCCGGATGGACTTGCCGTAGGCGACAAGGTGATGTCCGGTCCCGAGGCCGACATCGCTCTGGGCAATGCCCTGCCTTTGGAGAAGATACCCTTGGGCTCCACCGTTCACAACATCGAGCTGAAAAAGGGCCGCGGGGGACAGATAGCCCGTTCTGCCGGCGCCTATGCCCAGGTGGTGGCCAAGGACGGTGATTATGTCCATGTGAAAATGCCGTCCAACGATGTGCATCTGATCCGCAAGGAATGTCTCGCCACCATGGGCCAGGTGAGCAATCTGGACCACAACCTGATCCAGATCGGAAAAGCAGGCCGCAACCGCTGGAAAGGCATCCGCCCCACCGTGCGCGGCGTGGTGATGAATCCGGTGGACCATCCCATGGGCGGCGGCGAAGGCAAATCCTCCGGTGGCCGTCATCCGGTCTCACCCTGGGGCAAGCCTGCCAAAGGCGGCAAAACCCGCAAAACCCGCAAGTATTCCGATAAGTATATCGTGAAAGCGGTTAAAAAGAGATAAGGGAAGGAAATAATGGCACGTTCAATCAAAAAAGGTCCCTTTGTAGACGATCATCTTCTGAGGAAAGTGGAAATTCTGAACACGGACAACAAGAAAAGCGTGGTCAAAACCTGGTCCCGCCGGTCGGTGATCATACCCTCTTTTATCGGACATACCTTCTCGGTGCACAACGGCCACAAATTCGTGCCGGTCTATGTGACCGAGAACATGGTGGGACACAAGCTGGGGGAATTTTCCCCCACCCGCACCTACCGCGGCCACAAAGACAAGAAGAAAAAAGGCAGATAAGGGGACAGGATGGAAGCAACCGCAAAACTCCGCTATGCCCGTGGCTCTGCCCGCAAAGCGCGCCTGGTATTGGATCTGATCCGTTACAAGCGCGTGACCGAAGCCCAGAAGATACTTCGCTTCTCACGCCGCAGAGCTGCTGCTGTGATCCATAAACTGCTGGAATCCGCCATCGCCAATGCCCGGGTCAAAGATCCCAAGCTGAACCTTGACCAGGTCTTTGTAACCCTGGCCTGCGCCGATGAAGGCCCGCAAATGAAACGCTATATGCCCAGAGCCCAGGGGCGAGCCTTTATGATCAGGAAACAGACCTGCCATATCGCCCTGGAAATCCAATCCATAGAATAGGAGGAACACCTTGGGACAAAAAATACACCCCACTCTGTATCGTATCGGCGTGAATAAAGACACCGAGTCCATCTGGTTCGCTCAAGGTAACACCTATGTGGATTATCTCCAGGAAGATATCCGGATCCGCAACTACATCCACCGCCGCCTGGATCAGAAGATGGTCTCCCGAGTGAAGATCTCACGCAAAACCAGCTCGATCATCATCGATATCCACACTGCCCGTCCCGGTCTGGTGATCGGCAAGAAGGGCGAGGATATCGACCGTCTGCGCAACGAGCTGAATGTTCTGATCAACAAGAACCGCCCCAATCCGATCACGGTGTCCATCAATATCGAGCAGATCGACAAGATGTGGCTCGATGCCCGTTTGGTGGGACTGGAGATCGCACGCCAACTGGAGGAGCGTGTCTCCTTCCGCCGTGCCATGAAGATGGCCATGCGCAATGTGCTCAAAGACGGCGCTTTGGGCGTGAAGGTTCAGGTTTCGGGGCGTTTGGGCGGAGCCGAGATCGCCCGCACCGAACGCTATAAACAGGGTCGCACACCCCTGCACACCCTGCGTGCCGATATCGACTATGCCTGTGTGGAGGCCAACACCACCTACGGCGTGATCGGCATCAAGGTGTGGATCTACAAGGGCGACATCCTGAGTTAGGAGAGATCAATGTTAGCACCAAAGAAAGTAAGACATCGCAAGATGATGAAGGGCAGACGCACAGGCTTGTCCTGGAGCGGCAGCAACGTTGACTTTGGCGATTATGGCCTGATCGCCTTGGAAGATGCCTTCATCACCAGCCGCCAGATCGAAGCCGCCCGTATCGCCATCACGCGCCATATAAAGCGTGTGGGAAAGGTCTGGATCCGCATTTTCCCGGATAAGCCCATCACCAAAAAACCCGCCGAAACCCGTATGGGAAAAGGCAAAGGCGCACCCGAATACTGGGTGGCCGTGGTGAGGCCCGGCCGCGTCCTCTTTGAACTGGAGGGCGTGGATGTGAAGATAGCCAAGGAAGCCATGCGCCTCGCTGCGCATAAATTGCCCATCAAGACCCGCCTGATCGCCCGCGAAGGAGTGGAATTATGAAGATCGAGGAAATTCGTGAGCTGAACCCGGATGAACTGAACTCCCGGCTGGAGGAACTGAGGATCGAACTCTTCAACCTGCGCTTCCAGAAAGCCAAGAACCTGCTGGACCGTTCCGACCGGCTGCGCATCGTGAAGCGGGAGATCGCCCGTATCAATACAATCATCAAAGAAAAAGAAACCCGGCAGTGAGGTGAACCGTGGCTCTGACTCGTAAAATGATCAAACAGGGAATTGTCGTGAGCGATAAGAACGATAAGACCATCGTGGTTAAAGTGCAACGCCAATTCATCCATCCGCTGTATAAAAAGACCGTGCGCCGCCACAAGAAATTCATGGCGCATGATGAGAACAACGACGCCCATGAAGGCGATGTGGTGCAGATCATGGAACACCGTCCGCTGAGTGCACGCAAACGCTGGATTCTGCATAAAGTTGTGGAAAGAAGCAAGTAAGGAGTATTGGAATGATTCAGGCACAAACCATATTGAATATCGCCGATAACTCCGGTGCCAAAAAAGCCATGTGCATCAAAGTGCTGGGCGGCACCAGGCGAAAATATGCCTCGATCGGGGATATAATAGTTGTCGCGATCAAATCCGCCACCCCGGGTGGCAAGGTAAAGAAAGGCAGCGTGGAACGGGCGGTGATCGTCCGCACGGCAAAGGAAATCCGCCGTGCCGATGGCTCCTACATCCGTTTTGCCGATAACGCTGCCGTGATAATCGATGAAAAGCACGATCCCAAGGGAACCCGCATCTTTGGACCGGTGGCCCGCGAACTGCGCGAGCACCACTATATGAAGATCGTCTCCCTGGCTCCGGAAGTGCTGTAGGAGAGGAAGATGCCAGAGAAACTGAAACTGAAGAAAGGCGATTACGTGAAAGTGATCTCCGGGGATGACAAAGGCAGAAAAGGACGCGTCCTTAAAGCCTACCCCAAGACCAACCGCGTCATCGTGGAAAAAGTGAACCTGATCAAGAAGCACACCAAACCTTCGCAGCGCAATCCCCAGGGCGGGATCATCACCAAGGAGGCGCCGATCCATGCCTCCAATGTGATGCTGTTCAATGAGAAACTGAATGCCGTGTCCAAACCGGTGATCAGGATACGCGAAGGCAGCCGTGTTCGCGTATGCAAAAAATCCGGCGACGAGCTGTAAGGGAGATCTGCATGAACCGCATGAGAGAACATTTCAAAACCAGTGTGGTGCCGGCTCTGACCAAGCGCTTTGCCTACAAGAATCCCCATCAGGTGCCTCATCTGGACAAGATCGTGGTCAGCATGGGCGTGGGCGCCGCCACTCAGAACAAGGCGATCCTGGACAATGCCGTGAAGGACATGGAACAGATCACGGGCCGCAAACCGATCATCACCAAGGCACGCAAGTCCATCTCGAACTTCAAGCTGCGCCAGGGCATGCCCATCGGCTGCAAGGTGACACTGCGCAATGAAGTGATGTATGAATTCTTCGACCGCCTGATCTCGATCGTGATTCCCCGGATCAGAGACTTCCGCGGCATTCCCGTGGATTCTTTCGACGGCAGGGGAAACTTTTCCCTGGGCCTCAGAGAGCAGACCGTGTTCCCTGAGATCGACTATGACAAGATCGACACCATCCGCGGATTGAACATTACCATAGTAACCACAGCGCACACCGACGAGGAGTGCCGCGAACTGCTGCGCGAACTGGGCATGCCCTTCCAGCGCAGCGAATAAGGAGACTTTATGGCGAAAAAATCACTGATTATCAAACAGCAACGAACTCCCAAGTTCAAAGTAAGAAAATACAACCGCTGCCTCATCTGCGGCAGACCGCGTGCCTTCATGCGTGATTTTGGCATGTGCCGGCTCTGCTTCCGCAAGTATGCCTCCCAGGGCCAGATCCCCGGGATCACCAGAGCCAGCTGGTGAATAAATGGAGGAATGAATGAGCGTTAGCGATCCGATAGCTGATGCATTGACCAGGATCCGTAATGCATATCGTGCCGGACATACGCAGGTGATGGTGAATCACAGCGGACTCGTGGAGTCGCTGGTGAAGCTCCTCGCCTCTGAGAATTTTGTGAATAGTATCCAGGTCCTGGAGAAAGATCCGGAGCATAAGTTCAACTATAAACGGATACTGGTGATCCTGCGCTATACCAATACCGGCGAGCCGGTGATGCAGGGTATCGAGCGGATTTCCAAGCCCGGACGCCGTGTATATGTGAAGGCCAACAACATCCCCAGCGTGTATAACAACACCGGTTGCGCCATCATCTCCACCTCCCGGGGTGTGATGGTGGATCGGGATGCCAGGCTGCAGCGTGTGGGCGGTGAATATATCTGCAAGGTTTGGTAGGAGGAGATATGTCCAGAATTGGAAAAGCCCCCATCAAACTGGGAACTGAGGTCCAGGTCCGGGTTCAGGACACCCTGGTCAGCATCAAGGGGAAGTTGGGCGAGCTCAGCTACAATTTGCTGCCCGGTATATCGGTGAACCTGGAGGATGGGATCCTGCAGGTGGTGCGCAGCGACGATAGCAAAAGCCAGCGTGCCCTCCACGGGCTCACCCGCGCCCTGTTGCAGAATATGGTAACCGGTGTGAGCACCGGCTATCAGAAGACCCTGAATGTGATCGGCACCGGATACTCCGCCGAGTGCATCGGCCCTTGGTTGCGCCTCTCCCTGGGATACTCGCATGACATCGTGTTGCAAATCCCCGCGGGATTGGTGGTGGAGGCAGAGCCCGTTCCCCGTTCCAAAGGCACCCGCAGCGACCTGCAAAGCATCATCCGCATCAAGGGAATCGACAAGCAGCTCGTGGGCCAGTTTGCCGCCGAAGTTCGCGGCTGCCGCCCGCCCGAAAACTACAAGGGCAAGGGCATGCGCTATGAGGACGAACATGTTACCATTAAAGCCGGAAAAGCCGGTTCGAAGTAGATGAGGTGTCAGAAATGATAAAATCAAGCGCAGTAGTCAAAAACAAGCTTCGCACCCGCCGCAGGACCGCAATCCGCAAACGCCTGCAGGGAACTCCCGAACGCCCCCGGCTGGCTGTGTTCCGCAGCCTGAAGCATATCTATGCCCAGATCATAGACGACAGCACCGGCAAGACCCTGGCTTCAGCCTCCAGCCGCGCCAAGGATTTTGTCCCTGTGGCCGAGGGCAAGAAAACCGCCCAAAGTTTTCAGGTGGGCCTGACCCTGGGTGAAAAAGCCCTGGCTGCCGGGATCACCGCAGTTGCCTTCGACCGCGCTGGATACAAGTATCACGGCAGGGTCAAAGCCCTGGCGGAAGGCGCCCGTAAAGCCGGATTGGACTTTTAGAGGAGGATAGCTTGAATTACAATAGATATGATACACCCGAAGAAGAAAAACTGGTTGAGAAGATAATCGAGACCAAGCGGGTCGCCAAAGTGGTGAAAGGCGGACGCAACTTCAGTTTCAGTGCCATCGTGGTGGTGGGAGACCGTGCCGGCAACATCGGCGTGGGCAATGGCAAGGCGAACGAAATCGTGGATGCCATCCGCAAAGCCAAGGAAAAGGCGGTGAAATCCATGTTTAGCGTTCCCCTCACCAAAGGCACCATCCCCCACGAGATAGTTGCCCGCTATGGAGCCAGCCGCGTGATGATGAAGCCAGCTTCCGCCGGTACCGGTGTGATCGCCGGTGGCACCACCCGTGCCATCTTCGAGGCCGCCGGCATCCAGAACATCCTGTGCAAATCACTGGGTTCGAACACGCCCTGCAATGTGGTGAAAGCCACTATTTCCGGGCTGAAATCCATGCGCACTCTCTCCGACATCTCCAAACTCCGCAACAAAAGCATTGCCGAGATCACCGGACGGGAGGAGAAATGAAGCTCAAGGTTACCCAGATCCGCAGCACCATCAACCGTAAAGAGAATCATAAACGGGTTATCAAGTCCCTGGGATTGGGACACCCCGGCAAGAGCCGCATCCATGAGGATAACCCATGCATCCGCGGTATGATCCGGAAAGTGTCATACCTGCTCAAAGTAGAAGAAATGCAGGGAGAATAACCATGCTTACCTTATCCAATCTTGGCAGACCTGCGGGCAAGAAGATCAAAAAGCGCCTCGGCAAAGGCGAGGGCTCCGGCCGCGGCAAGCAATCCGGCCGCGGACACAAAGGCAAGAAAGCCCGTTCCGGCGGCAATGTGCCCGCCTGGTTCGAGGGTGGTCAGATGCCCATGCAGCGCCGCCTGCCCAAACGCGGTTTCAAGAATGCTTTCCGGGTTAGTTACCGAATTCTCAATCTGTCGCGCCTCCAGGAACTGGAAGAGACCGATTTCGATATCGCAAAGCTGGAACAGATGGGGCTGATCCCTTCCAAGGGTAAGAAAGCCCAGGCTCCCGTTAAAGTTCTTGCCAATGTAACCGAGGATTTCACCAAAGCCGTTCACATCAAGGCAAACGCCTTTTCCAAGCGGGCTCATGAGATCATTGAGCAGAACGGTGGCAAGGCGGAGGTAGTGTAACTTGATCAAGACCATTGTAAATATGTTCCGGATTCCGGATCTGAAGAACAAGATCCTCTTCACCGGACTGTTCCTGGTGCTGTATCGGCTGGGCAGCTTCGTGCCCATTCCCGGCGTCGATGCCACCCAGCTCAAGGCTTTCTTTGCCCAGCAGCAGGACAACACCCTGTTCGGGCTGCTCGACCTCTTTGTGGGCGGAAACTTTGAACGCGCCTCGGTTTTTGCCCTGGGTATCATGCCCTATATCACGGCTTCGATCGTGATCCAGCTCTTGGGCAGCATTGTCCCTTATTTCGAAAAACTCCGCAAAGAGGGAGCCGATGGCCAGAAGAAGCTGAACCAGATCACCCGCTATGGCACCGTGGGCCTGGCAGCCTTCAACGCCATCACCATCACCGTGGGACTCACCACCATGGGTGGCACAGCGCTCCCCGTGGTTCCCGCCCCGAGTTTCCTGTTCCATTTCACCGGAGTCGTAACCCTGGTCACAGGTACGATGATCGTGATGTGGCTGGGTGAACAGATCACCGAACACGGAATCGGAAACGGAATCTCGCTGATCATCTTCGCAGGAATCATCGCCCGCTATCCCGAAGGCTTCATCCGCATGTTCCAGATGCAGACCGGCATCATGAGCATCGTGGTTTCCCTGATCGCCATCGTTCTTATGGTGGTGGTTACCGCTGCAGTGATCTTCGTTACGGAAGCGGTGCGCAAGATTCCGGTGCAATATGCCAAACGCATCGTGGGGCGCCGCGTCTATGGCGGCCAAAGCACCTTCATCCCGCTGCGGGTGAACACCGCTGGTGTGATCCCCATCATCTTTGCCCAATCCATTCTGATGTTTCCCGCCACCCTGATCGCCATCATCGGAGGCGGCAGCTCGGAATCCGTATTCATGCGCCAACTGCTCAGGTGGGTCAGTCCCGGGCATGCTTTCTACACAGTGATCTATGTGGGACTGATCATCTTCTTTGCCTATTTCTACACCGCCATCGTGCTCAATCCCACGGAAATGGCGGAAAACATGGTTAAATATGGCGGCCACATCCCCGGTAAGAAACCCGGCAAGAAGACCGCCGAATATATCAGCTCCGTGCTCACTCGCATCACATTGCCCGGAGCCGTGTTCTTCGCCTTTATCGCCCTGCTGCCGGAAGTGATGAGGATCTTGTTCAACCTGCCCTTCTACTTCGGTGGAACCGGCCTCATCATCGTGGTAGGCGTGGCGCTGGACACCCTGCAACAGATCGAATCCCACCTGGTGATGCGCCACTATGACGGATTCATGAAGAAAGGAAAGCTGCGGGGACGCACCAGCTGAGATGATCCCTCTGAAATCAAGCTCCGAGATCAAGAGAATGCGTGCAAGCTGCCGCATCATAGCGGAGCTGCTGCATGAACTGGGCAAAATGATCCTTCCGGGCGTAAACACGCTCGAACTGGATGCCTTTGCCTATGATTTCATCCTGGCCAGGGGAGGCAAGCCTGCCTTCAAGGGTTACACCGTTCCCGGCCTGAAGCCCTTTCCCGGCACCATCTGTGCCTCGGTGAATTCCACTATCGTGCATGGTTTGCCCTCCGCAGCCAAAGTATTGCAGGAAGGTGATATAATCGGCATCGATGTGGGGGTGATCAAGGATGGTTATCATGGCGACGGTGCCTGCACCTATGCCGTGGGTGCCATCTCCGCCCCGGCCCAACGCCTTATGCAGGTAACCCGCGAATCACTCTACCGTGGGATCGCCTTGGCCCGCATGGGCAAACGCGTGGGGGATATCTCCCACGCCATCGGCTCCTATGTGCAAGAGATGGGCTACTTTGTGGCGGACAGCCTCACCGGACACGGGATCGGCCGCGATCTGCACGAAGAACCCCAGGTACCCAATACCGGCATCCCGGGCAGAGGCCCCCGCCTCAAACCGGGGATGACCATCGCCATCGAGCCTATGGTCAATATTGGCACCAACAAGGTCAAGGAACAGGGCTGGGAATTTTTCGCAGCGGACGACAGCCTCTCCGCCCATTATGAACATACTATTCTGATCACCGCCGGAGAACCTGAAATTCTCACTTCGGCAGGAAGGATTGGCAGTTATGAGTAAATCTGGCGTCATCGAAGTGGAAGGCGTGGTAACCGAAGCGCTTCCCAACACCACTTTCCGCGTCCAACTGGAGAATGGCCACGAGATCCTGGCCCACAGCTCCGGCAAGATGCGCATGCACTATATCCGGATTTTGCCTGGCGACAAGGTCAAGGTGGAGCTTTCGCCTTACGACCTTTCCCGCGGCAGGATCACCTATCGCTATAAATAACACACATTGCAGAAGCTTATGCCCTTTTTTACAAGGAGATCACAATGAAAGTCAGATCATCGGTCAAAATAGTCTGCAAAGACTGCCGGATCATCAAACGCCACGGCGTTATCCGTGTTATCTGCAGCTCAAACCCAAAACATAAACAAAGACAGGGTTAAGGAGGACCAGCTTGGCACATATTGCAGGTATCGAGATACCCAAAAACAAACGTCTGTTTATTGGTCTTACCTATATCTACGGCATCGGTCCCTCGATCGCCCGACAGATTTGCCGGAAAGCCAATATCGATGAGATGAAAAAGGTCGCCGACCTTAGTGTGGAAGAAGAAAAAGCCATCCGCGACGTCGTGCAGAACGACTATGTGGTGGAAGGCACCCTGCGCACCCAGGTGGCCATGAACATCAAGCGCCTGATGGAGATCGGCTGCTATCGCGGCATGCGCCACAAACGCGGTCTGCCCGTCCGGGGACAGCGCACCCACACCAATGCCCGCACCCGCAAGGGTCCCCGCGCCGGCGCCATCAAAAAGAAGAAATAGGAGTGAAAGGAAATGGCTAAGAAAACCAGAACCAAGAAAAAAAGAGTGCGCCTCGCTTTTGACGAGGGGCTCATCTTCGTTCACTCCAGCTTCAACAACACGATCATCACCCTCACCGACCGGGCGGGAAATGTTCTGGCTTGGTCCAGCGGTGGCAAGATCGGTTACAAGGGCTCCCGCAAGAGCACTCCCTTTGCCGCCCAGATGGCTGCCGCTGAAGTGGCCAAAGCAGGCCAGGATATGGGTATCACCAAGGTGGGAGTGATCGTGAAAGGCCCCGGCGGAGGGCGTGAATCCTCCATCCGGGCGATCAATGCCACCGGGCTCAAAGTTACCATGATCAAGGATGACACCCCCATCCCGCACAATGGTTGCCGTCCCCCAAAAACCAGAAGGATCTAAGGAAGGAGATTATGGCAAGATACACCGGACCCCGGGCCAAACTTTGCCGCAAATTCGGCGAAAACATCTTTGGCACCGCCAAATATGACCGCATCCTGGGCAAACGTAAGTTCCCCGCCGGCCAGCACGGAAAGAATCCCCGCCGCAAACTGAGCGATTACGGCGTGCACCTGAGGGAAAAGCAGAAGATGCGGCACACCTATTGCCTGTTGGAAAAGCAATTCCGCAATTACTTCTTCAAGGCCGCCCAGATGAGTGGCGTAACCGGCGACAACCTGCTCCTGCTGCTGGAACGCAGGCTGGACAATGTGGTCTATCGCCTCGGCTTCGCCACCACCCGCATGCAGGCACGCCAGTTTGTAAATCATGGCCATTTCATGGTCAATGGCAGAAAGGTGGACATCCCCTCCCAATTGCTCAAACCGGGCGACATCGTGGAAGTGCGTCCCCAAAGCAGGGGTATGAAGATGCTGCAGGAAGTGCTGGAACGCACCGAGAGCAGCTCACCCTATTCCTGGCTGTCTGTGGACAAGGAAAACATGCGGGGCCAGTTTGAAACCCTGCCCGCCGCCTCTGAGATTCCCAACACCGTGGACCTGCGTCTTATCGTTGAGTTCTACTCCAAATAATGCTTAAACAAGCGAGGAGTCATTATGATGTACCTTGAACCCCTTCAGATGCCGGAGAACGTTGAGCACGACAAAAAGACCTACTCACGCAACTACGGCAGATTTGAGATCGGTCCGCTGGAGCCAGGCTTTGGCACCACGCTGGGAAACACCCTGCGCCGCATCCTGCTGTCCTCGATCCAAGGCGCTGCCGTGCGTTTTGTGCGCATCGAAGGCCTCCATCACGAATTTACGCCCATTCCCGGCACCAATTCGGATTATATCGACCTGATCCTGCGCCTTAAACAACTGGTGATCTATTCCTCCTCCGTGGATGAGGTCACCATCAGCCTGGAGCACAAGGGCAAGGGCGTGGTAACCGCCTCCCAGATCCAGGACAATCCCTACATCAAGATTATCAACAAAGATCTCTATCTGCTGGAAGTAACCGAGGATGTGGATTTCCGGATGGAACTGATCGTGGGCATCGGACGCGGCTATATGTCCGCCGACCGCCAGAATCCCGAAGGCAAACCCGTGGGCTTCATTCCCATCGATTCCGTCTATTCTCCCGTGCTCAAGGTCAATTTCAGCGTAACTCACCAGCGGGTGAAGGAACGCATGAACTATGACAAACTGATCATGGACATCCATACCAACGGCGCCACCGAGCCCAAGATCGCCCTCTTCCTCTCCGCCAAGATCCTGCGCGACATGGCGGGCAAGATGTGCCTCTTCGAGACCGAGCCGGAATATATCCGCGACATCGAACTCGATCCCGAGCTCGAGGAGAAAGAACGCATCCTCTCCATGAGCGTGCGTGAGATCGAGCTCACCGTGCGCGCCACCAATTGCCTCGCCGCCGCCAATATCGAAACCATTGGCGAGCTGGTCTCCAAATCCGAGGCTGAGATGCTCAAATTCCGCAATTTCGGCAAGAAATCGCTGGAAGAGATCGTCCAAAAGCTGAAAAAATACGATCTGGAACTGGGAATGGACGTGGACACCATCTACCGCAAGATCAAGGAGGCGAAGAGCCGCGGTGTGAAATCCGTGGACGAGATCGCCCCCGCAGAAAGCACCGATGCCGAGGTGACCACGCCCCGCAAACCAGTTCCCTCAACCAAAAAGAAGGTAAAACATGCGACATAGAGTTGAAGGCAGAAAATTCGGCCGCGAGACCGATGCCCGCCGCCTGATGATCCGCAATCTGGTGAAAGCCATGGTGGATCACGGACAGATCACCACCACCCTCGCCAAAGCCAAGGAACTCCGCAGCTATGTGGATCGTGTGGTAACCTATGGCAAGGCGAACACCGTGCACGCCCGCCGTCTGGCCTATAGCGTGCTGGGCGACCGCACCCTGGTCAAGAAACTCTTCGACGAGATCGCCCCCGCCTTCCAGGGCAGGAACGGTGGCTATACCCGCGTGATCAAAGCCGGTTTCCGCAAAGGCGACAGCGCCCCCCTGGCGATCATCCAGTTCGTGGAGGAAGCCGCCGTGACCATCAAGAAAGATACGATCAAGGCGAAAGACCTGAACAAGTAGGCTCGCTGGTAAACAGGTTAACAGGTGAGTGGTTAATGGTTAATAGGTTAATGCTGCGCCGCGTTTATACACTGGATGCCGCGAAGGCAATGCAGCACACATGGCCATAACCTGAATTGCTGGCTCGCAACCTGGCTTGCCAAAGCTGTTGGGGGTGTGGGATGCCGATCCCGCACCCCCTTTTTTTTGGAAAACATCTCCCTCCGCTGCGCCTTTCCACCTTTTCACCTTTCCACCTTTACACCTTTACACCTTAACATCTTTACACAGATTGTTCAAAATATCCCCCCTCCCTTCCTCTTTCCCTCTGTTTTGAATAAAAGACGGAGCTTATGCCCCACGGTCAGGCAAGATGCCTGACATCCTCTCTCCCCAGGTCAGCCTTGGCGCAGCCATCTTTTCTCTTTTCTCTTTTCTCTTCCAACAGCTTCCCTGCCCGCAACAAACTTGAGCCCTGAAGTTCATTTCAGCAGCAGAGTTTTCCTGGTAAAGCTGCCCCGGTCGCTGTGCACCCGCAGGAAATAACAGCCATTGGGCAAGCCGAAGAGCGCTGCCCCGTCCAGGGTGGTTTCCTGGATCACTCCGTTTTTGCGCAGCACCGGTTCAGCCAGTGAGAACACCTTCTGCCCCCGCAGGTTGAAGAGCTCCACCCGTTCAATGGTGGCATGCGCCAGGCGGACGGTGAGCGTGGAGGAAAAGGGATTGGGATGGCAGGAAAGCACCGGCATAGCCGCCGGAACCAGTTCATCGCAGAGCTCCACCGCCGGATGCAGCTCGGGCAGGAGTTGCGCCAGAAATGCCCGCACCTCGTCCTGCAACATGAAATAGAGCGGATATCCCAGCAGCACCATCGTGCCGGTATGCTGCAGCCGGATCGCCAGCGGTTCGCCGTTGTTGGTGCCGTTGTTGACGATCTCCGCGGTGTGCAGGATATCCTGCGCTCCAAGGAAGACATAGCTCATGGGCAGCATCCCGTTCCAGGCGGCCGCTAGTTTGGCGGGATCGGGATGCAAATCGGGATAGAGATCGGATTGGGCTGAGACCAACACCGCCGAATTGTTGATCACAGGCGTGATCCCGGGCAGAAACCGGTTCAAAAAGGCGGTGTCGAACACACTGGGATACTTCCAGCCGGAGATCACCAGTTTACCGCCGCTCAACACATAGCTGCCGATCAGGTCCAGGTGGTTCAGCAGCAGCAGTTCGGAGAAATCGTCGCAATGCCACAGCACCAGCGGATAATGGCTGAGCAGGGCAAGGGTGGGCGCCCCCTGGGTGTCGTAATCCCACTGCGTGAAGGAAAAATCCTGCAGCACAAAGTCGTAGAATTCATCCGTCATCTCATCCGTGGGCGAGATATTGGCCCCATTGCCGTTGCGGGTTTCATCCACCACCAGGAAGCCCAGGTCGAAGGGAAAGCTGATCGGCGTGGCGGTCAGGATATTGGAGGGAAGCGAGACGAAGCCTTCGGAATCCACCGCTGCCACATAGTATTCATAGGTGTTGTTATTGACCACGCTGGTGTCCGTATAGTTGAGCTGCGTCAGCGGCACAAAAGCAAGCTGCTGCCAGTTTCCCTGGGGCAAAGCCCGGCGGTGGATCTGGTATCCGGCCAGCGGGATATCAGCGCCATAGGGATGCCAAAACAGGTCCACCGCACCATCGTAGGGCAGGCAGGAAGCCAGTTGCATCCGCACCTGGGTGAGCTGGCGGGCCAGCACCCAATGGTTGGGATCGATCTGGATGGTGCTGAGATCGTCCCCAGCGCCGATAGCGAAATAATTCGCCCACCCCTGGGGAGTTGCCTTCACCACCACCGAATCGGCAACCGCTGAACCCGGCAGCCGCAAGGGGATGTCCAGATGGAACTGCGTGGCGGTGGGGCTGAGGCTTTTTCCGATAACCTTCGCCTGTCCGGCGGAATTGTGGAAGATATAAAACTCAGCGTTGGGAATTCCGGGGGAATAGATCCACTGCTGGAAGAATTGCGTGAGGTCCTGTCCGCTGATCTGCTCGGCCAGGGCGATGAATTCGGTGGTGATCAGATTGCCGTTGGGATAGGTGGTCAGCAGGCTGCGGATGAATTCAAAGAAATCCGCATTGCCCAGTTTCAGGCGCAGCATGTGCAGCACGGAGGCGGATTTCTCATAGGTGGGGGGCGCAAACATCAGGTTGTAGGCGGGATTAAAGATGGTGTGGGGCCCGTTCGAATTCTCCCAGGAGATGTAGTATTGTTGGATATAGTCGCGCAAATAGTCGCAGCCGGCGCCCCAGCCCTCGTGATAGGCCTCCCAGAGGAATTCGGAATAGGTGGCGAAGCTTTCCTTCAGCCACACCTCGCTCATGGTGAGCGGCGTGACATAGTTGCCATACCATTGATGGGCAAGCTCATGCGCCACAATGGATTCATAGTTCTGATTGCCGGTCAGGTAGGCGGCACCATAGGTAGTCATGGTCTGGTGTTCCATGGCGGCATAGGTGGCCATTGGTACCACCATATGCCCATATTTTTCAAAGGGATAGGGGCCGAAGGTGTCGCTGAAGAAGCCGATCATTTCCGGCACATTGGCGAAATCCACCTGGGCATTGGCAAGCTGCCCGGCCAACACGAAGTTCTGGATGGGAAGGTCTCCCGCCTGCTGCAGGAATTCGATGTAAGGACCGGCGGCGAAGCCCATCACATAGGTTGCCACGGGGGAGGAGCAGACCCAATGGTGGGTGCGGGTGCCATCGCCGTTGTCCGTGATGCCCGTGCGGATGCCATTGGCGGCGGCCAGCCAGTCGCTGCGCACGGTGATGTTCCAATCCACCAAGGCTTTGTCCCAGGGGTGGTCATAGCTGGGCCACCAATAGCGGCCGGCATCGGGATTGGACAGGGTGTAGACCGCGTTGAGGGTGAACAGCATGCCGATGTTGTAAGGTGCGGGGCTGTTGCCCGGAATCCCGGAATAGTTCACCTGGGTGGTGAATTGGGAACCTTGCGTCTGGGAAAGCGGGATGTGGATGATGCCGTCCTGATGGGTGTAGGCGTTGACAACGCCATTTACCCGCACCTCGGTCACGGCCAGGCTGCCACCGGTGAGCCGGTAGTCGATCCCCGTGAGGTTTTCCTCGGCGGTAACCTCCGCCACCACGCTGCCGGAGATATAGTGGGTCTGTTCGTTGATGGCCAGGTTGATGGTATATTTGGTGATGTCAAATCCCGTGAGCGAATCGGCACGCTCGATCTCACGGGTGCTGGGTTCCATGCTCCAGAACGGCTGCGTGGCGAAAAGCGCTCCGCTGGCTGCCAGGAACGCCGCCAACAGAAGCGCCAGCCTTGTTGTCCAATGCTTGTCCATGTTCTCTCCCTTTCAGGATGGGTGTTGAGTTCAGGCTATCCACCTGTGGAACTTGATATTGCCACCAGCTTATGCTGTCAATCACTTTCTGTTCGGTTGGGCTGGATGGGCAGCGGTTGGTGTGAAGGGGTGGCGGGCTCCTGTCCGCCACAGCGGCTGCAAGCCGCTATCTGAGAAAGCGCTACTTTTGCTTATGAAGGCGGTTATGATTCTGAAGTGAGCTCTGATTCTGAAGGCGGCTGAGCCGCCTCTGTCGACCAGGAGGTCGACAGCCCTATGAAGGGGGTGGCGGGCTCCCGTCCGCCACAGCGGCTGCAAGCCGCTATCTCAGAAAGCGCTACTATTGCTTATGAAGGTGGTTTTGATTATGAAGTGAGCTCTGATTCTGAAGGCGGCTAAGCCGCCTCTGTCGACCGGGAGGTCGACAGCCCTGTAAAGGGGGTGGCGGGCTCCCGTCCGCCACAGCGGCTG
>CAZVXK010000015.1:0-9759 GCA_964631665.1 uncultured Candidatus Cloacimonadota bacterium
GTGGCAGTGGGTTCCAAGCTCGCTTTGCCGATGCCGGAACTGCCCACGCCCACCTATTGGCAGATGATCCGCGCCGCCAACCAATCCGATGAGGACAAGATCGGTAGCGCCTTGCAACGCGTAATCGCCGAAGACCCCACCATCCGCTTCGACCTGAATCTGGAAACTCACGAGAACGTGATCTCCGGCATGGGCGAACAGCAATTGCAGCTGGTGATGAAGAAGCTGAAGAACCGCTACAAGGTGGAGGCCCTGATGAAGGAGCCGCGCATTCCCTACAAGGAGACCATCATGGGCAGCGCCGAATCCCAGTATCGCCACAAAAAGCAGTCCGGCGGGCGCGGCCAGTATGGCGAGGTCTATTTCCGCATCAAACCCACCGAGCGGGGTGAAGGCTTCAAATTCATCAATTCCATCGTGGGTGGCGTGATCCCCTCGAACTTCATCCCCGCCATCGAGAAGGGCCTGAACGAGACCATGGAAAAGGGCATCATCGCCGGCTACCAGGTGGTGGACCTCAGCGTGGAGGTCTATTATGGCAGCTACCACGATGTGGACAGCTCCGAAATGGCCTTCAAGATCGCCAGCTCCATGGCGCTCAAGGAGGGCTTCAAGAAATGCAAACCCATCCTGCTGGAGCCGATCCACGACATCACCATCATCATCCCTGCCGAATACATGGGTGACGTGATGGGCGACATCAGCACCCGGCGCGGGCGCATCATGGGAATGGAGCAGCGCGGCAAAAAGCAATACCTCAATGCCCAGATGCCGGTGGCGGAGATGTATCTCTACTTTCCGGCGCTGAAATCCATCACCCAGGGCCGGGGGCGCTTCCTGCAGAAATTCTCCCACTATGAGAAGGTGCCGGACGAGATCGCTGCCAAGGTGATCGCCGCCTATCAGGATACGGAAAATTAGAGGCTGAGAGCAGCGGGCAGGGATTGCTGCACCCTGAAACCAGGGTTGCGGACGGGAGCAGCACATCCCGGCCCCCTGCTCCCGCCAAACACTTCTTGACATATTTGGCTGGTCTGGGCATACTGGTTTTATTCGTGATGTGATGTGAATTAATATGAAATAAAGAGGTTTATATGTCCGGACACAACAAATGGAGTTCGATCAAACACAAGAAAGCCGCCACCGATGCCAAACGGGGCAAGATCTATACGCGGATCGTGAAAGAGATCATCCTGGCGGCGAAGGGGGGCGGCGGCGACCCCGATACCAACGCGCGGCTGCGCACCGCCATCAATTCTGCCAAGGCGGCGAACATGCCCCGCGAAAACATCGAACGCGCCATCAAACGCGGCACCGGCGAGATCGAGGGCGCCGCCTATGAAGAGATCACCTATGAAGGCTATGGGCACAACGGGGTGGGCATCGTGGTGGATGTCATGACCGACAACAAGAACCGCACCGTGGCGGAACTGAGACACGTTTTTTCCAAATATGGAGGCAATCTGGCGGAAAGCGGTGCGGTATCCTGGAATTTTGACCAGAAGGGCTATTTCAACGTTCCCGCGGTGGGTTTGGACGAGGATGAATTCATGCTGCAGGCCCTGGAGGCGGGGGCGGAGGATATCGAAAAAAACGATGAGTATTTCGATGTCTATACCTCCCCGGGTGAATTCCACAGCGTGCTGTCCAATTTCGAGAATCTGGGCTTCCCGGTTCTGAACGCCGAGCTCACCCGGGTGCCCAAAACCACCATCAACGCCGATGAAGTGGCAGGAAAGCTGCTGCGGCTGATCGAGATGCTGGAGGACCTGGACGACGTGCAGAAGGTCTATTCCAATTTCGAACTCTCCGATGAAGTTCTGGAAGCGCTGAACAAAGAATAGTGCTCATCATCGGCATCGATCCCGGCAGCCGCTATTGCGGTTATGGACTGCTGGAGGTGCAGGGCAACACCATTCTGGCAGCCGGATGCGATGTGATCAACATCGCGGGGGAGAAAGAGCTGCCCCGGCGGCTGGATCTGCTCTATACGGCTGTGGAAGGCATCCTGAGCGAATACAAGCCAGAGCTGGCGGTGGTGGAGACCATGTTCTTCCACAAGCAGATCCGCAGCATCTTCACCCTGGGGCACGCCCGCGGCGTGATCCTGCTGGCCATTGCCAGGCAGGGCATCCCCCTGCTGGAATACACGCCCCGCGAGGTGAAGAAAGCCGTGGTGGGCAATGGCAACGCCTCCAAACAACAGATCAGGTATATGGTGAGCCGCATCTTCAAACTGAAGGAGATCGAGCGCAAGGACGACGCCTACGACGCCCTGGCGATCGCCATGTGCCATTATAACAAACTGAAATTCAAGCTATGATCCATCATATCAAGGGAACACTGGTTTCCAAAAGCCCGGTGGCGGCGGTGATCGAAACCGCGCTGGGACTGGGCTTCGAGCTGAGAATACCGATCAGCACCTTCGAACAATTGCCCGCCCCGGGGCAGAGCTGCCAGCTTTTTACCTGGCTGCAGGTAAGCCAGGACGACATCCGGCTGTATGGCTTCGCCACGCTGGCGGAACGAGAACTCTACCAACTGCTGAACAGGGTTTCCGGCATCGGCCCCAAGATCGCTCTTTCCATCCTCTCCACGCTGCCCATCCCCACTTTCGTGAAAGCGGTGGAAAGGGGCGAAGCGGCTTTGCTGACCAAGGTTCCCGGCATTGGCGGCAAATCGGCGCAGCGGCTGCTGATCGAACTGAAGGACCGGGTGCACCATCTGGCGGAACACTTTGAACCCAGCGACCAGGTGGTGGGCGAGAACATCCAGCTGGAAGTGGAAACTGCCTTGGAATCCCTGGGTTTCAACGCCAGGGAAGTGCGCCGGGAGCTGAGCCTAATGCCGGAGGAGGCAGCCAGCCTGAGCTCCGAGCAATTGATCAAAGAAGTGATCAAACGCATCTACCAAAGAAACCGCTGATGGTGCGCTCCGAAGCCTATCAAACCATTCTCAGGGTGCTCAAGAACGGCGAGTTTTCAGACGCCCTTTTGCATCAGCGCGCCCGGAAGCTGCGGGGCGACCACGCCAATGTGGCGCTCTTCTACAATCTGGTGAAGGGTGTGGTGAAGCTGCGCCTGAAGCTGGACTATATCCTTTCCCACTATACTGATCCGGAGAAATTCAAAAGCACCGACATCAAGCTGAAGGCCTTGCTCTATCTGGGCTTGTATCAGATCATCTATCTGGCTTCGGTGCCAGCCCATGCGGCGGTGAATGAGACGGTGGAACTGGCGAAAAAGCTGTTCAGCGAACCGGTGGCGGATTGGATGAACGCCCTGCTGCGGGCCTATCTGCGGCACCCGGAGGTGAACTATCCCCAGGACCCGGCGCAGCGCATAGCCTTTGAGCATTCCTATCCGCCGGAGCTGATCGGACGCTGGATCGCCCTCTGGGGCGAGGAGGCCACCGAATATCTGGCGCTGTATTTCAACGAGAACCCGCGCCTGCACCTGAGGGTGAATTCCACCGCCACCACAGCCGAGAAGCTGATCCAATACTTTGCCAAACGCGAGATCAGGGTGGAGCCCGCCCCGGTGGGGAAAAACATGCTGATCACCTCCCAGGCGGATGAAGTGCTGGACGATGTGGCCTTCTCGGAAGGCTATTTCTCCGTGCAGGACAGTTCTGCGGCCCTGATCGTCGATCTGCTCGATCCACAGAAGCAGGAGAATGTACTGGACCTCTTCGCTGCCCCGGGTGGCAAATGCACCTATATCGCGGAAAAGATGGATAACACCGGCGAAGTGGTGGCCGTGGACAAGATCCCCAACAAGATGAAGCTGCTCAAGCAAGCCGCCGACCGCCTGCAACTGAACAACATCAAACTGATCGTGAGCGACGCCTTCAAGTATGGCCCTGTGGCCCCGGCCTATGACCGCGTTCTGGTGGATGCTCCCTGTTCCGGTTGGGGGGTGTTTTCCCGCAAGGCGGATCTGCGTTGGCAGGCGCATCAGAACCTGGAGGAATTGGTCAGGCTGCAGGAGAAAGCTTTGGACTATGCCGCTAATTTCGTCAAACCGGGCGGCAGTCTGGTCTATTCCACCTGCACCATGAATCCGGATGAGAACGAAGGGCAGATCGAACGCTTCCTGAAACGGAACCAGAGGTTCCAGATGGTGGACGCCTCCCGCTTCATCGCCTCTGAATATACGGAAAACGGTTTCTTGAAGACCATTCCCTTCCGGCACAATATGGACGGCGCTTTTGCCGTCCGCATGCAACGCAAACAGGACAAATAATGAGCAATAACACCTTCCAGAAAGCGGGCTATGCGATCGGGATCGGCCTGGGGATCATTCTGCTGAGCGCTTTCCTCTACAGCCAGGTGCTGTTTCCCCTGCTGTTCGGCAAACCCCGCAATGTGGTAGTGCCGGAACTGGTGGGCATGTCCATTACCAAAGCCCGGCGCACCCTCACCGAACTGGGTCTGCACACCGTGATCCGGGATTCCGTGTGGTCGGAAACATCAAAGATCGAAGCGGTGCTGGAACAGTATCCCCCCGCCGGGGAGAAGCTGAAACCGGAGGGAACAGTGCATCTGGTGATCAGCCGGGGCTCCAAGATCATCACCATTCCCTCGGTGGCCGGCAGAAACTATACCGAGGCCTATCTCACCCTGCGCAATGCCGGTCTGCGGGTGGCAGTGATCGATTCGCTCTATTCCAACAGCTATCCAATCAACACAGTGGTGAGAAGCTCCCCCGCCGCCGGCAGCCAGGCGGAGCGCTCTTCCACGGTGAAACTGATCCTGAGCAAGGGCCCGGAACCGCCTCCGGATACGCTGCGGGTCGTTCCGGAATACTTTCTTGACTAACCTTCCCCTCCATGAACGGAACAGAAGCAACCCCGCAATCCCAACTCTATCTGATTAATCTGGACCAAAGGGATTTCCAGCTCTTCGCCTGGCTGCTGGATTCCGTGGAGGGACTGGGCTGCCACAGCTGCACCGGCCGGGTCTCTGAGCTGAGGATAGCTGTTCCTGCCTCGCAGCAAGAGGAGTGGGAGCAGTTCATTGCTGCCTGGCGGGAATTCAGAAGCCAGACCCCGGAAGATTTGGGGCACTCTTTTACATTGACAGAAATTGACCCCTGACAAACTTTACCATCCAGCTTGAGCGAACAAGGAGCGAAGCTTTTACCGATGTTTGAACGCATAATGAAGCAGCAGATCATGAACCGGGTGCTCTATGCCCTGGCGCCGGGGCTGGTGCTGAGCATCTACTTGTTCGGCTGGCGCAGTTTGGCGGTGGTGCTGGTGGCCAATCTGGCTGCCTGGGGCACGGAATATCTTTTCGTCTATAAAAAGAAGGGCGGCAAGGTGAGCATGGCCGCCTTTGTAACCGGAACCTTGGTGGCGATGACGCTTCCACCCACCATCCCGCTCTGGATCTCAGCCGTGGGCAGCATCGTGGCGATCGCCTTCGGCAAGATGGTGTTCGGGGGCTTTGGCACCAATATGTTCAATCCCGCCATCTTGGGCAGGACCTTCGTGTATGTTTCCTTTCCGCAACAGATGACCATCAGCTGGGTCAAGCCCTTCCTGCTCTCCGATTTTCCCGGCGGTTTCCTCCGCTGGTCGGCCGATTCCTCCCTGCGCACCGGTGCCACCATCCTGGGGCAGTTCAGGTTGGGGCAGGAGACCGCCTACACCCTCAGGGATGCCTTTCTGGGCTTCGTTCCCGGTTCCCTGGGGGAAACCTCCGCCCTGCTGATCATCCTGGCCGCCATCTATTTGTTGATCACCAAAACCGCCAAATGGCAGCCGATGCTCTCCACCCTGCTCAGCCTGCTGGCCTTCAACTTCATCTTCTACCCCTCCCAAAATCCTCTGTTCATGCTGTTCAGCGGCGGCGCGATGTTTGGCATCGTCTATATGACCACCGATCCGGTCTCCCAAGCCAAGGGCAATGTCGCCATCTGGATCTACGGGCTGCTGATTGGCGGCCTGACCGTCTTCATCAGAAGGTTTTCGCTGTTTGCCGAGGGCTTCATGTTTGCGCTGCTCATCACCAATGCCCTGATGCCGATCATCGAATATGGGCTGAACAAACTTTCCACTCCCAAGGCGAAGGCATGAGCAGCACCAGCTTCAGGGACAGCGCCCTCTATCCGGTTGTGTTCATGCTGGTGGTCAGCGTTGCCTTTGTGGGTGTGCTGGCAGCCATGTTCCGGTTCAGCGAACAGAAGATCGAGGCCTACAAACGGGAGCAGTATGAACGGATGATCCTGGCCCTCTGTGCCGACAGTCTGGCCGCCGTTTCCGGGCAGAGCGTAGATGAGATAATAGCATCCTATCCCGATAGTTACAATAACTTTGTTAAACCAATGGATGAAGGCAGCCAACCCCGCCGGGCCTATGCTGTGAACCATCAGGAACGCTTGCTGGCCTGGGTGTTCGATATCGGCGGCAAGGGGCTCTGGGGCTCGATCCGGGCTCTGGTGGCAACCACACCCGAAGCCGACCGGATCATAGCCCTGGCCATCTATGAGCAAATGGAGACCCCCGGCCTGGGGGCACGGATCGGGGAACCGAAGTTTCTGGGGCAGTTTCGCCGCAAGCTGGTGATCCAGGAGGGCAAAGCGGTGGATTTTGAACTGATCCCGGAAGACCAGAGCCCCACTGCGGACAACCAGGTGAACCAGGTTACCGGCGCCACCATCACCAGCAACAGCGTGCTGAAGATGCTGCGTGAAGAGATCTCGCTCATCCATGCGTCGCTGAAGCAAGAGGAGGAAAGATGAAGCTTAGGGAAGTCTTTCTGACCAGCGCTTTCAAGGAAAACTCCATCTGGCGGCAGATTTTGGGGATTTGTTCCGCCCTGGCGGTCACCAACCTGATGCTGAACAGCCTGATCATGGGTCTGGGAGTGATCTTCACCCTGGCGCTGTCCTGTTTCACCATCTCATTGATCCGCAACCACACTCCGCGCAGCGTGCGGATGATGGTGCAAACCCTGATCATCGCAGCCTATGTGATCATCGTGGATATCTTTCTGAAGGCCAATCTGCCCCAGATCAGCAAACAACTGGGCCCCTATGTGGGCTTGATCATCACCAATTGCATTCTGATGGGCCGGGCGGAGGCCTTCGCCTCCAAGAACCCGCCGCTGACGGCGATGATCGACGGCATCGGCGCCGGAGTGGGCTATACCCTTGTCCTGCTTTGCATTGCCTTCATCCGGGAGCTGTTTGGCTTTGGCTCCCTGTTCGGGTTCGAACTCGGGTTCCTGAAGCCCTGGTGGACGAACTGGAGCATCATGGTGATGGCGCCCAGTGCCTTTTTCCTGCTGGCGCTGTTCATCTGGATCATCAACAAGAAATACTACAAGGTGGGTTGAAATGGATATCAGCGCTTTTCTGCTATTCTGGGCGGCGATCTTCACCAGCAACATCCTGCTGACCAACTTTTTGGGTATGTGTTCCTACCTCTCGGTCTCCCGGGAGGTGGAATCCTCCTTCGGGTTGGGCGTGGCGGTGGTCTTCGTGCTGACTGTAACCGCCGGGTTGAACTGGCTGATGTATCAGCTGTTGGTGTGGTTGCGGATCGAATATCTGCAATACATCGTGTTCATCGTGGTGATCGCCGCCTTCGTGCAGTTGCTGGAGCTGGTGATCGAGCGCTATGTGCCTGCGCTTTATTACACTTTGGGCATCTTTCTGCCCCTGATCACGGTGAATTGCGCCATCTTCGGCGTTAGCCTGTTCCTGGTCATCCGCAACTATAATTTCCTGCAATCCATTGCATACGGCGCCGGTAGCGGGATCGGTTGGCTGCTGGCGATCCTGATGCTGGCGGGGATCCGCGCCAAGCTGAAGGAGAAGCTGGTTCCCGCGGGCTTGCAAGGGGTGGGGATAAGCCTGATCATCACCGGCATCATGGCTTTGGGCTTCATCGGTTTTTCCGGCGTGGCGCCGATCCAATAGGGGAATTTCCGATGCTGCTGTTGATCTTGAAGGACATCGCCGTTCTGGCCGCCCTCAGCGTCGTTTTGGCTGCGGTGTTGGTGATCGCCCAGAGGTTTTTGAGCAATTACGGCGACTGCAAGATCAATATCAACGGCAAGCGGGAGATCGTGGTCAAGGGAGGCAACACCCTCTTGGGCACCCTTTCCGATCAGCAGATCTTCATCCCCTCAGCCTGCGGCGGCAGAGGAAGTTGCGGGGCCTGCAAATGCAAGATCACCCAGGGCGGCGGGCCCCTGCTGCCCACCGAGAAACCCTTTCTGAGCAAGGCGGAATTGGCAGGCGATATCCGCCTTTCCTGCCAGGTGAAGGTGAAATCGGACATCTTCATCCAGATTCCGGAAAGCATCTTCAACATCCGCAGATTTTCCTCCATCGTTAGCGAGATCATCGATTACACCTACGATATCAAGGGCGTCACCTTCAAGCTGGAGGAAGGCCAGCGCATCGATTTCAAGGCCGGGCAATATGTGCAGCTGATCAGCCCGCCCTATGGCAAAATGAAGCAAAGCGTCAGCCGGGCCTATTCGATCTCTTCCAAACCCGAGGACGACGACCGCATCCAGCTCATCATCCGGCTGGTGCCGGAGGGGATTTGCACCACCTGGGTGCACAAGTATCTGAAGCTGGGGGACAAGGTCGATTTCACCGGTCCCTACGGGGATTTCTACCTGCGGGATACCGAGGCCGACATTCTGTTCGTGGCGGGCGGTTCGGGCAAAGCGCCGATCAAATCCATTCTGGAGCATTTGCAGGTGGTCGGCACCCAGCGGAGGATGACCTATTTCTTTGGAGCAAGGAGCCTGAGGGATCTCTACCTGACCAAAGAGTTCAAAGCCCTGGAACAGGCGTTTCCCTATTTCAGATACGAACCGGTGCTTTCCCAACCCCAGCCGGAAGACCAGTGGACTGGCAGGACCGGTTTTGTGATGCCCTTTTTCAAGGAAGCGATCCGCGATCCGGCAAATACGGAAGCTTATCTCTGCGGAAGTCCGGGCATGATCGACTCTGTCACCAAAGCCCTGACCGGGCTTGGCGTGGCCAGGGACAAGATCTACTTCGACAGTTTTGGATGAGGAATATGAAAGCAACACCACAAGAACTGAAAGTAATGCAGAGAATGCAGCCCGGTATGATCACCCTCAGCGGTTTCCTGGGCGACGACACCCGCACGCTGAATGAGATCGTTGCCGACGATGCCGCCACTTTATCCCGCCTGGGACGCAGCTGCGAGGAAATTGCCGACCGGATGCAGTTTTTCACAGAAAAGAGCTGGGACAGCTTTGTTGGCGGTATCCTGCTGGATGAGATCTATCAGGTGGAAACCGAGGTGGTGAGGGGCAGGCTGCCCTGTCCCTATGCCCACAGCGGCATCTACCGCAAGGCGGTGACCACTTTCACCAATACCCGGGACAACATCACCCTGCGCTGGAGCACCCTGAATATCCATCTGATCCGGGAACACGGCTTCTTTGAAGGGAAGGGGTCGGTGTTTCGCCTCGATCCGGAAACCCTGGTCAGAGCCCTGTTCTGATCGGCTTTTCCGCCCTCCCCGCCCTCATAGGTTGAATCCTCTCCCAGACGGGACAAACCGCACACACAAAGCCAAAACGGCTGGTGACAGGCTTTTGAGCGGGGGATGTTCTGCTTCCTACATTGGGGAAGGTGGTAGTCAGAAGTGGTTAAGGATAAGATATAGAATCGGTTAGGCTATACCGATCCCGTGCAGCAGGAAATCCCCGGCGATCGCCCAGATCATCGCCGCCGAAGCGATGAAATTGCCAAAGGCGAA
>CAZVXK010000015.1:9859-16519 GCA_964631665.1 uncultured Candidatus Cloacimonadota bacterium
CACGAAGGGGATCAGGTGGTTGAAGGCATCGATGAACAGGATGGGGATCAGGAAAGCGCTCATCACGGCGAATTTGTAGAACAGCATGCTGTGCAGCCCATACACCAGATACAGCGCCACAAAGACCAGGGGGCTGAGCACCTCCACCAGCAGATGGTGCCAGTGGATGCGGGCTCCGCAACTGGCGCATTTGCCCCTGAGAACCAGAAAACTCACGATGGGGATGTTGTGATGGATAGGAATGCGTTTGCCGCAATTGGTGCAATGCGAAGCGGGCCGGATGATGGATGCCTTGCGGGGGACACGGTCGATCAGGACATTAAAAAAACTGCCCAGGGAAGCTCCCAAGACAGTTATGATGACGATTACGATCACTTCCAAGGCCGGTCACCACCTCTCATACCACGGCCTCGGAGCGGTCTGGAAAGGATTGTTGTGGATCATCTGCACTTCAATCCGGAAGCTGTTGGAAGGCCGGTAGCTGAGCCTGAAATCCGGGATCACTTTACTGCTGTTGTCGTCATTGATTTTAAATCCGCTGCCGGCGGTGCCGAAATTAACGAAATGCAGGTCCAGATCGAGATCCAGCTTGGGGCTGAACTGATAGCTGAGATGGTTCGTATAACGGGACATATAGAAACCATCCCCGCTGCTGGAGGTTCCGGCGCTGAAACCCAGCGAATGGCGCATGGAAAGCCGGCTGAGGTCAAACAGCGGGCTGGAATCTGCCTGATAGGGGCTGAAACTGGGTCTGGGCAGGTCGGTCAAGGCTGCCAACCCCGTAGCCAGGATCAGGGTCAGGGTCATTAAGATGATCGCTTTCATTCAGTGCTCCTTGCAGTGAAAATGATATCTAAAGACATGATAATCCAAGCTGCGTTTCTGTCAAGCGTTTATCGCTTTCAGCAGCTGAGCCAGCCGTTTCACGCCCTCGTCGATCTGGTCCAGGGTGGAATAGCTGAAATTCAGCCTCAGGGTGTTTCTCTGCTCCTGTCCCTCGGGGTAAAACTTCGAACCGGGAATGAAGGCAACCTTATTGGCGGCGGCCAGGTGGAACAGCTGTTCGGCATTGATGCCTGCGGGAAGGGTGATCCAGAGGAAGATGCCACCCTGGGGTTTTGTCCAGGCAACGCTATCCGGCATATAGGTTTGCAGATCCCGCAACATCTTGTCCAGATAGGGAGTGTAAAACTGGCGGATGGAGGCGAGATGGGGTTCCAGATGCCCCTGCTGTATAAAGCGCGCCACAACCCTCTGCGCCACGCAATCGGGGGTGATGTTCACCTTCTGCTGCCAGGAGCACATTTTGGCGATCAGGTCTTTGTTTCCCTTGACGAAAGCCATGCGCATCCCGGGGCCGAGGATCTTGGAAAAGGAAACCACCTCGGTCACGATGTCGGAGCCGGAGAAATCCTCTTTTGCCACCTGGTAAAGGGTGGGGACAGTTTCACCGCTGTAACGCAGGCGGGAATAGGGATTGTCCTCCAGGAGGGGGATCTCATGCCTCAGGCAGAGGGAGATCAGGTCTCGCCGGCGCTGGTGGCTCATCGTGATACCGCTGGGATTCTGGAAATCGGGGATGGTGTAAAGGAATTTGATCTTCTTTTTCCCGGCCTGCAGGGAGCGGATCACGCTTTCCAGTCGGTCAAGGTCTATCCCTTCCTCATCCATGGGAACGCTGTTCAGTTCAGCCCCGAGGGCGTCGAATTGGACCAGCGAACCGATAAAGGTGGGCGCTTCACAGAGGACCACATCCCCCGGATCGACCAGGGCGCGGCCATAGCAGTAGAGGGCGTTGGTGGCTCCGATGGTGGTCAGCAGTTCATCCGGGCTCAGATCATAACCTTCCCATTTGATCAATTCGCTTTTCAGGATGGGGTCGCCTTCGCTGGCACCATATTGGAGCACATCAGCCCCTTCCTGTTCCACCACATCGCGGAAGAGCCGCCCCAAAATATCTTTGGGGAAGGTGGCGGGGGAGGGAAAGCCGCCCGCGAACGAGATCAGGCCCGGGATGTTTTTGGTGGAGGACACCAATTCCCGGATCAGGGAGGATTTCATCCTTTGGCTCGCTTGTGAGATCTTGCCAGTGTAATTCATGATCACCTCTGTCTTCTTATATATGCAATAAATCAGGGTTCAAATCACCACCGGCGGATCTGATTTCGGCCGGCGGCGTCTTTCACCCTTCGCTTTGCTCTGTCTCTCTTTTGCTCTGTTATAAGATATATTTTGGCGAAGGCTTTCAGGCTGGTCAGGCAGGATGCCTGACTTTCCTTTCGCTGCGCCAGCCTATCTTTTCTCTTTTCTCTATACTCTTTTCTCTGAGAAGAGTCAAGGGTAGATGCGATAGATCATCCTCGGAAAGGGTATCGTCTCCCGGATATGATGGATCCCGCTCATCCAGGTGATCAGGCGTTCCAGTCCCACTCCAAATCCGCTGTGGGGCACCGAACCATACTTGCGCAGGTCGAGGAACCACTGATAGGGTTCGAGGGGCATGTTTTCCGCCTGCATGCGCGCCAGTAGAAGATCGTGGTCATCCTCACGCTGCGAGCCGCCAATGATCTCTCCAAAACCTTCCGGGGCGATTAGATCGCTGCCCAGCACCAGATCGGGATTGTCGGGATCGCGTTTCATATAGAAGGCCTTGATCTCCTTGGGCCAACGCTCGATGAAGATGGGCACAGCGGAATCCTGGGTGATCAAAACCTCATCTTGGGCGCCCAGGTCCGATCCATGGGTGATCTCGCTGCCTCTAACGCGCAAGAGCTCGATCGCCTCATGATGGGTCATCCGTCCAAAGGGCGCGTCCGCTGCTTTGAGGGCGGCCTTGTCCCGTTCCAGGATGGTGAGTTCGTTGTCGCATTTGTCCAGCACGGCTCTGATCACATAGCGGATCAGCTCTTCCTGGATGCGCATGTTTTCCTCATGCTCCACAAAGGCGGCCTCGGCATCCATCATCCAAAATTCGGTCAGATGCTTGCGGGTCTTGGATCGTTCAGCCCGGAACACCGGACCGAAGTCATAGACCCGGCCCAGGCTCATGATGCCGGTTTCCAGATAGAGCTGCCCGGATTGGGAGAGGTAGGCGGTGCCTTCATCGAAATAATCCACTTCGAACAGAGTGGTGGTGCCTTCGCAGGCGTTGGGCGTGAGGATGGGCGAATCGAAGCGGATGAAGTCGTTCTGGTTCAGGTAATCGCAGATGGCATAATAGACCGCATGGCGGATGCGCAGCAGAGCCCATTGCTTGGAGGAGCGCAGCCAGAGGTGGCGGTTGGAGAGCAGGAAATCGGGGCCGTGTTCCTTTTTGCCGATGGGATATTCCCCGGCGATCTGGATCGGCGAAACGGAGCTGATCGCCACTTCGAACTGCCCGGCCAGCTTCTGATGTGGCTTCGGAGTGCCGGTGAGGATGAGCGAGGATTCCAAAGTGAGGCGTTTGGCGGTTTCGAACTGCTCATCACCCAATTCCGGTTTGAAGGCAACGCATTGAACTTCCGCGCTGCCATCGCGAAGTATTATGAATAGCAATTTGCCGCTGTGGCGAATGTTCCGCACCCAGCCTTTGAGGCGGATTTCCTCACCCGGATAAGCGGCGATGTCTTTGATCAGGATGTCTTGCATGGTATTCTCGCGTTAAAACTGTATCTTGGGCTGGTTTCGGATGCGGTCCATGATCTGCAATGCGACCCGTAAAGCTCGGCAACCGGCCTGCCCGTCCACCACCGGGTTTTTATCGTTGGCGATGGCATCCACAAAGGACTCCAGCTCCAGTTGCAGTGCATCTTTGCCGCTGTCGTCCAGTTCATGGGTCTGGATGTCCACCAGTTGTTCGGGTTTGATCTCGGTGCTGCCTAAAAGGAGCTGGGGCAGATACTTCATGATATCCGCCGATTTCTTGATCACCGTAACCTTCTTGCCGCTGAAATCCAGGGAGAAATAGGCATCGCGCTGGAAAAAGCGGATCTTGCGCTCCTGTTTCATCGAAACCCGGGAGGAGGTTACATTGGCGATGGCGCCGTTCTCAAATTCCAGCCGCGCATTGGCGATGTCGATGCTGGGGGTGAGGATGCCCACTCCGCTGGCCCGGATCTCCTTCACCGGGCTGTGCACAAAGTCCAGGATGAGGTCGATGTCGTGGATCATCAGATCCAGCACCACCGGCACATCGATGCCGCGGTGGTGGAAGGTGGAGAGGCGGTGGGATTCGATGAACAGAGGGTCCTGGATGCTGCTTTCCATCTGCAACACCGCCGGGTTGAAGCGTTCGATATGCCCCACCTGGAGCTTGAGTTTCAGCTCCTGCGCCAGGTTCAGCAGTTCCTCCGCCTGCCACAATTCCGAGGTGATCGGTTTCTCGATGAAGACATGCCTGCCGGTGCGCAAAGCGGTTTTGGCCAGTTCATAATGCGCGGTGGTGGTGGCGGCGATATCCACCGCATCCACCTCAGCCAACAGCGCCGGATAGGAGGGGAAAGCCGTTACTTTTAGCTCTCCGGCGATTTCCTGGCAGCGCTGGGGATTGCTGTCATAGACTCCGGCCAGGCGGCAGCCTTCGATCTGAAGAAATTTTCGGGCATGGTGCCGGCCCAGATGGCCAACACCCACCACGCCGATCTTGATCATTACTTCAGTTTCTGGCCCAGCACCTTGAGCATGTCCGCGGTCATGGCTTTGAGGTCATATTCTGGTTTCCAACCCCATTCCTGCATCGCGGCGCTCTGGTCCATCGAATTGGGCCAGGAATTGGCGATCGCCTGTTTGACCGGATCGATCTTGTATTCGAGGCGGAAACTGGGGATATGGGTGCGGATCTCGGATGCGATCAGCTCTGGATCGATGCTCATGGCGGTTACATTGAAGCAGTTGCGGTGGACCAATTTGGCGGGATCGGCCTCCATCAGCTCCACACAGGCGCGCAGGGCATCCGGCATATACATCATGTCCAAAAAGGTGCCGGCGCTCAGGTTGCAGGTATAGCTCTGGTGCTTGATCGCTTCGTAATAGATCTCCACTGCATAGTCCGTGGTGCCGCCACCGGGCAGGGTCACATTGGAGATGATGCCCGGATAGCGCAATCCGCGTGCATCCACGCCATATTTCAGATAGTAGTAATCGCCCAGCAGCTCCGCCGCCACTTTGGAGATGCCATACACCGTGGTGGGGCGCATCAAAGTGTCCTGGGGTGTGTTGTCCATGGGCGTGGTGGGGCCGAAAGCACCGATCGAGGATGGGGTGAACACCGCACCCTTGCGCTCGCGCATGATCTCCAGGGCGTTCAGCTGGCTCTCCATGTTGATCTTCCAGGCCAGGGGCGGATTGGCTTCCCCCTTGGCGGAAAGCACCGCCACCAGATTGATGATGGTGTCGATGTCATATTTCTTCACCACTTCGCTCAGGCGATCGGTCTGCAGGGCGTCCATGTTTTCGCAGGGTCCGCCCTCGACAATTTCCAGCGGCAGGGGTGTACTGCGGAAGGCTGCCACCACCTGGGAGGCTCCATAACTTTCTCTGAGATAGGGAACAAGCTCTGATCCGATCTGACCAGCCGCCCCCAAAACAAGAATATTCTTCATGTGTTTCTCCAATATCGGGATTAGATTCAATAATGTTGATACCTCTTTTCTATGGCAGCCCCATTTGTCAATTCTTTTCCGTGGACAGGGTAAATCCAAGCAGAATTAGCGGAAAACAGGGGGGCGCCGCCGGATCGGCATCCGGCTCCACCGCCTTGTTTTGAGTTTAAATGCCCCGTCCAGGCATCTTAACTACAGGTTGACTGACCATTCGGGGGCATTTTGACTTAAAACAAGGTTTCCCGCTGATCAATTACGCTGACGATTCCTTCCACTTCACTCCCGATTAACAGCCCCAGTTTTAACTCATAATTCCGCCGGGCTAACCGCTGCAACTTACTGCCCTGCAATCAGAAGCGGAATTATAAGTCAAAACAGGGGAGGCCACCGCCTCTTCCCTGAAGCCCTTATCCCCAAGTTCCGCCCTGCCTCCCCTCAAGTTCCGCGCAACCGGCTGGCAACCTGTCGGGAACCTGGCAGTAAGTGGAGGGAGAGGCTGCGAGGTTATTCGGTGAAGACATACACCAGTTCACAAAGCCCTGTTTATTTCTGACTCGTTGTCAATCAATAAGTTACAGCGAAAATTCACAAATTCACAAAGCCCTGTTTATTTGTGACTCACTGTCTATCAATGAGTTATAGCGAAAATTCACAAAAATCCGGCTCTATACTCTAAATAGGGGGTGAAATGGATAAATCAAGTATATATCTTAAGTGCATATATGGTAGATATATAGATATATTTATATATATTATAGTAATATATTTATATATTAATTTATCTATATTATCTCTTATCTCCCCAGCACTCCCAGCATCCTGCCTGCATTCCAGATCTTCAACGAGTATAGAGAGCGTTTTTTGTGAATATTGGGGCTAAGTTACTGTCCCATAATAGGTCACAAATAAACAGGGCTTTGTGAATTTGTGAATTTTGGGGCTAAGTTACTGTCCTGCAATAGGTCACAAATAAACAGCCTATTTGAGCCCCAGTTTTAACTCATAATTCCGCAGTATTTGACCGTTGCAAGTTATTGCCCTGCAAAGGAAAGCGGAATTATAAGTCAAAACAGGGGGG
>CAZVXK010000015.1:16619-29444 GCA_964631665.1 uncultured Candidatus Cloacimonadota bacterium
TATGCTACATTGAATCGGATGTAACTTCCACCCCTTGCGCAGCATTAACCATTAACCATTAACCATTAACCCATTAACCTTAACCACTCACCACTCACCACTCACCACTCACCCTTCCACCCTTCCCCTCAATCACCACTGATAATGGCGGAAATTATATTCTTGTCGTCCATTTGCTTGAGGATGATGTTGATCGCGGAAGTAATGGGAACGGCGAGCACCATTCCGGTGATGCCCCACACCCAGCCCCAGAAGATGAGGGAGATCAGGACCATGATGGGGGTCAGGTTCAGCCGGTCGCCC
Source organism: uncultured Candidatus Cloacimonadota bacterium (assembly GCA_964631665.1). Taxonomy (GTDB): domain Bacteria; phylum Cloacimonadota; class Cloacimonadia; order Cloacimonadales; family Cloacimonadaceae; genus Syntrophosphaera. The sequence continues at coordinate 16,923 of CAZVXK010000015.1, forward strand.
TGGATCTTGGGTTCGAGGATGTTGCCAAAGAGCATTTGGGTGGCCGTGATCAGTGCGCCGAAAAAGACCAGACGCCAGCTGAAACCATATTGCAGCAGACAGATCAGCATGGGCAGGATCGAAGCGATGATGGAACCGATATTGGGGATAAAATTGAGCACGAAGAGCAGGATAGCGCAGACCAGCACGAAATCCACGCCGAAGATCAGCATCAGGATCGCTCCGGTGCAGGCGGTGGCAAGGCTGATCAGTGTTTTGGTGAGCAGATATTTCTGGATCTGCTGCTGGATATTGTGCATGGTGACGAGAGTTTGTTCCTTGAGTTCGGAGCCCAACACCTTTTTCAGGCGGTTTTCCAGCTTGGTGGCGCCTCCCACGATGAACATCAGAAACACCACGGTGAGGAAGAGGTTGGCCAGCAGGTTGAAGGAGGTGCTCATCATATTGGACACCGTTTTGGTGATGGAAAAACTGCCCGGCGAAAGCAATTGCTCCAAATCCAGCATCGGCATCCCCGCCAGCGCCAGATTCATATTCTCGGCCAGGCTCTGGAAGTTTTCAACAGAATCATGGAGCAGTTGCTCAAATTTCTCCTGATAGCGGGGCAAACCGGTGATGATGTTGTTTCCAGCGGAATAGAGAATCGAGATCACCAGCGTGAAACCGATGAGGATGATCACCAGCATGATCAGATAGACCAGAAACATCGGAATCCTGTGCTTGGCCAGGAAACGATTCAAAGGGGCGAAGACAAAGGACATGAAGATCGCCAGGATCAGAGGGATGAAGATCGCCTTGAGGGTTTTGAGGATGATCACCAACACCGGCAGAGCGATGATGATCAGCAGGATGCGGATCCAGCGTAGTTTGTTGCGTGGTTCGGTCATGGTTGCTCCCTGTTAAGAACCGGCGCCATCAGGATACCTTATAGCGCATGCGGATATAGAGGACAATGGAAGTTCCGATCAGCGACATCATTCCGGCGATGAGGAGGGCCGGGGTGTAACTGCCGGTGAGATCGTGAAGATAAGCCCCGGCCTGGATCGCCACCGCACCCAGGCCATAGGCGGAAAAGACCAGACCATAATTGATGCCCAGATGGCGCACACCAAAGAATTCCGAGGTCAGCACCGGATAGAGGGCCAGGGAGGCGGCAATGCCCAAACCCAGTAATACGGCAGCTATGACCAGGGTAGTATAGGTCAAAACATAGTAGGGAAAGAGCATAAAGACCAGCGATTGCATCAGGAATACCATACTCATCAAACGCAGGGTGCCGATCCGGTCACTGAGCCAGCCCATCACCGGACGGCTGGCTCCATTGAACAGAGCAAAGAAAGACAGGGGAATGGCGGCACTGGCGCTGCTGAGATGGACCACGGTTTCGGCATAGGAAGGCAGGATGCCAATGATCAGCAGACTGCCATAAACCACCATCAGAAAGGAAAGCCAGGTGAACCAGAACAGCTTCTTGCGCAACATTTCGCCTGGAGTGTCGTCCGCCAGGATCATACTGTCTCCCCCGGACAGATGCATGGTACCAAAAAGATGCAGGAACCAATCGTCGGAGGGCAGCACCACCAGATAGGAAGCCAGATAGGTTACAATGGCAGTTACCACGCCGATCAGGATGAAGGTTCCCTGGATTCCCAGCATGGGAATGGCGATATGAGCTTTGAAGGGAGCAAAGAAGAAAGAAGCCAGCCCGAATCCCATCACTCCCAGCGATACCGCCAGACCGGGATGGTCGGGAAACCAGCGCCGGATCGGCGGCGCCACACAGGAATAGGACAAACCGCAGGCGGTGCCTCCGATCAGTCCATAACTGAGCAGCAGCCACCATTTGAAGGGAAAATAGACCAGCATCGAACTCATCAGATAGGCTAGCAGAAACAAAACCGCCGCGATCTTGATTTGCCTCTTGAAGCCAAGCTTTTCCTGCCATCTGCCAGCCGGGATCATGATGATGGCAAAGACCAGCATAAACACCGACAAGGGTAGGGTGGATGTGGTTTTGGACCAGCCAAAGGTGCGGTTCAACGGCTCCACAAACACTCCCCAGGAATAGGAAAAACCTCCCATCAGGGCGAGCAGGAAACCGCCCAGAACCACGCTCCAGCGCGAGCCTAACCACAATTTGTCATTCGACATGTTACTCCTGTTCAAATCGATGGGGTCGGATTTAGTCCAGCCACCACTGATGACCGCAGCAGCTGATTTCACTTTGAAACAAGCCAAAATCCATTTCGTCAACTTGTCAATAAAAATTTGCAGTTTCCCGGCCCAAAACACAGAAAAACCTTGACGCAATCGCCTCAATAAAAGGAAAAGTGCACCATGAAAAAGATCATCCACATCGATATGGACGCCTATTTCGCCGCCATCGAGATCAGGGAAAATCCTGAGCTGAAGGGAAAATGTGTGATCGTGGGTGGTTCTCCCAACAGCCGGGGTGTGGTTTCCACCTGTTCCTATGAAGCACGCGAATATGGGGTGCGCAGCGGAATGAGCTCACAACAGGCTTGGAAACTGTGTCCCCAGGGCATCTTTGTGCATTCCCATTTTCAGCTGTACAAGGAGGTTTCGCAACAGGTGAGGGAGATCTTTCGCCGCTGGACGGACCTGGTGGAACCGATGTCACTGGATGAGGCTTTTTTGGATGTTACCCAAAACAAATCCGACGAACCGGACGCATTGAAGATAGCGCAAAGCATCAAGGCTGAAATCCTGGCCACCACCCGGCTCACCTGCTCCGCCGGAGTTTCCTTCAACAAATTCCTGGCCAAGATCGGCTCGGAACTGAACAAACCTGACGGGCTGACACTGATCACACCGGAAAATGCCCGGGAGATCTTGTTCAAACTGCCCATCGAACAGTATCACGGCATTGGCAGGGTTACCGCTGCCCGGATGAAGAAACTGGGGATCCACAACGGCCAGGACCTTTTTGGATGGGAGCTCAAGGACCTGATCAGGCACTTTGGCAAAACAGGTCTGTTCTATTATCAGGTGGTGAGGGGGATCGACAACCGGGAAGTGATCACCGAATCCGATCCCAAGTCCATCAGTTGCGAAAGCACCTTTCACAGCGATATCGGAGACGTGGATGAACTGCTGGCGGAACTCCAGGACCTGGTGGACAGGTTGGTGAACCGCATGTCCTTCAAAAACATCCAGGGCAGGAATGTGGTGATCAAGATCAAATATGACAATTTCGAGTATCTTACCCGTAGTTGTCCCTTGCCGGAAACCACGGCCGACAAGAGTATCCTGTTCGAATATGCCCAGAAGCTGCTGATCGGCAATTGGGATGCTTCACGCAAGATCAGGTTGCTGGGAGTGGGGGTGGGCAGGCTGGATCTGCATCCGGAGGATGGTCGCGAGCAATTGGAGATATTCCAATGGTTGTAATTCTACTATCGCATATTAACCACAAGCCAACCTGATCAGCCAAACCCTTGCGATTTGTTGGATTCTGAGGTGAGAAGGGGTCCTAAGGTATTAAAAACATTGACAAAAAACGGCAGGATAAAAAAGGGCTCAAACACACGACAAATGGCAATGGAGTTCGCCATAACCGCATTGCAGCTGATGACTCCTAAATCTAATCAAGGGAGAACTCCATGTCATTCAGTGTAATTTTCGCGGTGATCTTGTTATCGGGCTGGTTGGGCAGCCGACTGGCCGGGCGTTTGGGCCTGCCTCAGGTTTTGGGGATGTTGGGGGCGGGGATCTTGCTGGGTTTGGTGCTTGAGCAGCGCGTTCCGCCCGTTCTTGCCGGGATCGAGCCGTTCCTGAAATCATTTGCATTGCTCGTGATCCTTCTGCGGGCCGGTTTGGGTATCAACCGCAAGATCTTGAAGCAAACTGGCATATCTGCACTGCTCATGGCAGCCCTGCCCTGTTTGGCAAAGGGTGTGACCCTCTATTTTGTGTTTCAACTCATATTCAATTTTCCCCCTGCGGTGGCGGGTATGAGCGCTTTTATGTTGTCGGCGGTATCACCTGCAGTCATCGTGCCATCCATGCTAAATCTCAAGGAATTGGGATATGGAGCCAACAAGCAGGTTCCCACCATAGTTCTGGCCGGAGCCTCTCTGGATGATGTGTTTGCGATAACTCTGTTCTCAGTTTTTCTTCGCATCCATCAAGGAGGCGGGCAGCTTGCCACCTCAGATCTGCTGCATATTCCCGGCTCGATTGTCATGGGTACGTTACTGGGCTTGGTGTTCGGTTTTTTCCTGGTTTGGTTTTTCAGAAAGGTCAAGCGGATCAGGGCAACAGAAAAGGTGATAGTGCTGATCGGACTATGCCTGGTGATGATAGAGATCGGTGATTATTACCAGATAGCCTCATTTCTGGGTGCGATGACCATTGGCTATGTTCTGTTTGAGAAGGAGAATAAGATTGCCAAAGAAGTGTCGGGCAAGCTCACCAAGATATGGATCTTCGCAGAGATAGTGTTGTTTGTGTTGATTGGCGTGGGATTGCATCCCGCACATCTGAAGGAAGTGGGGTGGAAGGGGCTGCTGGTGATCGTTTTGGGCTTGCTGGCCAGATCGGTTGGAGTTATGTTGGCCACCATATTCTCCAGATTAAACAGAAGGGAAAAGCTGTTCTGCGTGATCGCCTACCTTCCCAAAGCTACGGTACAGGCAGCCTTGGGATCGGTCCCTCTGGCAATGGGGGTGACTGAAGGTGGGGCGATATTGGCAATGGCAGTAATGTCGATCTTCATCAGCGCACCTCTGGGAGTAATTCTGATCAAGTACTTCGGACCTCAGTTGCTGGCAAGGCACCATCCCAGCAAAGCACTGAGCAGAGCATAGTTCCAATGACAGTCTGATAAAACAATAAAACCTCTGGCACCTCCTCCGAGACGGAAAGCAGTCAGATCGAAGGGGCTGTAATACTGCGGTTATCCAATGAGTTTATTGTCTGAATACCTTGGATAATCCGCTGATTTCAGTTCAGTGGAATTTACCAGAGATGTTACGCGAGGATTAATAGGGAGTTAGTTCTTTTGGATAGGGGCAGACCGGTTCCACTTCTCCCACAAATTACTCAGCACTATGATCACCAAACCCACCACTGTGGCAGGATGGATGCTTTCCCTCAGGATCAGAGCAATGAACAACAGGGAGATGAAGGGTGTGATGAAGATCAGATTTGCCACCGAGGCTGTGTTTCGGCTAAAGCTGAGGGCTCTCAACCACAGAATGAAGGTGAAGCCCATCTCGAAAATGCCCACATAGAGGGCTCCCCACAGTGCAGCGGGGATACGCAGATTTTGTGTGAATAGCGGCGCTTCCCCCATTCCGGCTCTGATCAGAGCATAGCATGCCACCAACGCTGCTCCCACCATAAAATTGTACATCAGTTTCTGTTCCGCCGGGCGGGGATCTCTCATATTCAGGATCCAATAAGCCGCCCAAACCAGAGAGGTGGAAACCGCCAGCGCCGATCCGAAGGGATCCGTGAAATTGAGCTGGAGGACCTTTCCCCGGGTGGAGATGATGATCACGCCAATGAAACTTGCCGCCAGGGCCAGGATATCTTTGATCCGGAACCTCTCCCGGAGGATGATGATGGACATCACCGACAGCACGATCGCCCAGGTGTAGTTCAGCACCTGGGCTTCCTGGGCACGCAGCCGGTGATAGGCTACAAACAACATCAGATAATAGACACAGGGATTCAAGAGTCCACTCACCAGGGAACTGCGCAGATTGGGGATAAAGTTACTGAATAATGCCGTTCCCTTTTGGTAAGCATTTACACCCACTAAAAACAGAGTTGCCGCCAGGGAGGAGAACAGCAGCAAACCCAAGGGGCTCAGAAACCGCAGGCTCAGCTTGAAAGCGGTGGAAACGGTGGACCAGGCCAGCACTGCCGAGAGGGCAAACAGATAAGCTTTGGACTGGGAGGATAGCATCTTAATATTAAAACAGCCTGCCCGGAAGGAGGCAGGCTGTTGTTATGGTAACACAGGGATTATTGCATTTTCTTCAGGATGTCGGTGTAACGTGTTTCCAGGGTCTTGTTCTTGGTCTGTTGGGCTCCCAGAATCACCAGGCGGACGGCATCTTTATTGGTCTCATCATATTGATACCATTTCTCGGCGTAGGTGATGAGGTCGGTATAGTTTTGCATTTCATTGAGCAGGAAGCAGATCTCCTGATAATCCTGGTCGTCGTCCCGGATCTCCAACAACCGCTTCAGATAACCCAGAGCGCCGGGATTGTCGTTCAATTTGTAGGCGATGTATTTGGCATCGGTGAGGGCATCTGTGTTGCGGGGTTCCAGGTTCAGGACGAATTGATTGTTTTCCCGGGCTTTTTCATAGTTTTCCAGTTCGAAGTAGCAATAGGACAGGTTGAGCAGGTTGTTCACATTCAGGGGCTCGCGCTGTTTCACCTTTTCAAAGAAGGGAATGGCGGCGGCATAGTCTTTCTTGTTCAGGTAGAAGATTCCCATTTCCTGGAGCAGGGTGAGATTTTCCGGATCTTGGGCATAGATCTTCTGCAGTATCTCCTCGGCCTTGGCATCGTCCTTGAGGTCTTTCTGGTAGATGGTTTTCAGCTTGATCAGCGGTTCGATGCGTTCGGGATCGAGTTTGCTGGTGAGCTCGAAGATATCCATGGCCACACGGGTGTTGCCTTCCTCATATTGCTTCTCGGCAGCAGTAAAAATGCGGGTCCAGGCGCTGGTTCTGCGTTTGCGCATATCCCGCAGGTCGGCATGATCGTCTTCCTTCAGATTGGCAAAGCTCTCGGTAACCCTGATGGCTTTGTCATAACCTTCGAAGGCGGCTTTGTTCAGTTCCACCGCACGATCGGAGAAACGCTCCCCATTGTAGAGGTTGATGTCTGCTACCCGCCGCAGCGCCAAAGCATGCTCCGGGTTGTCCTCCAGAACCAGAGAGTAATATTTCATGGCTTCTTCCACATTCTGCTGTGCATAATAGACATTGGCGGTCTTCAGATTCACATTGCCTTGGGGGGTCAATTTCTGACGGGGGGCCGCGCAGGCCGTCAAGCCAAGCAGGATCGCCAACATCACAATGATCAGGTGTTTCATTACTAGATCTCCTATAGTAGTATCATTTTAATCGGCAGAATAATTTACCAGCTATATCAGTCAAGGTTTTTTCGTTTCACCGCAAGAGGCTTCCATTTTTACACAAAACATAATCCTTTGCAGTTTATGAGGATAGATGTCTGAAGCAGTTTTGAGTAAAACAAATCTCTTGACCAAAACCACTTCTGGCCAAAGTGGATACCAAATTAAACCTTTAATCCGCGCCAGTGAGCCGGAAAGGAGATGAATATGACCTCTACACCTCAATTTGTAGGACGCAACGTCTTTGACCTCGATGACTATTCCCCTTCCGAAATCATGTATATCTTGGAGGCGGCAAAGGGCATGAAGGAAATCAACCTGCGGGAATATAAGAAGATACCCACTTTGCGCGGGAAAACGGTGTGCACCCTGTTCGTGGAAGACAGCACCCGCACCCGGATGAGCTTCGAACTGGCCGCCAACCGCCTCAGTGCCGATGTGGTCAGCTTTCAGGCCACCATCTCAGCCCTGCAAAAAGGTGAAAGCCTGCAGGACACGGTCTATACGTTGGACGCCATGGGCATCGACCTCTATTGCATCCGCCACAGCAGCCCCGGCAGTCCGCAGCTTGTTCACAAATACTCCGGCAAACCGGTGATCAATGGTGGGGACGGACGCCATTCCCATCCCACCCAGGCGTTGTTGGACATCTTTTCCATCTGGGAGAAGCGGGGCAACCTGGACGGGATGAAGATCACCATTGTGGGCGACATTCTGAATAGCCGGGTGGTGCGTTCGAACCTGATCGGAATGAAAAAACTGGGCGCCGAAGTTACCGTTTGCGGTCCCCGGACCCTGATGCCGGGCAACATGGAGGAAGTCTATGGCTGCAAGGTGGAATACAACCTCCGGGAAGCGCTGCGGGACGCCGATGTGGTGATGGGGCTGCGCATGCAGCTGGAACGCATGACCGAAGGGCTGTTTCCCAGCCTGGAGGAATACAGCAAACACTATGTGCTATCCCGGCATACAGTTAAATATGCCAAAAAAGACGCCTTGATCATGCATCCCGGGCCCATGAACCGCGGAGTGGAGATTCTGCCGGAAATTGCGGACAGCAACCAAAGCATCATCGTGGAGCAGGTTGCCAACGGAGTGGCGATCCGGATGGCACTGATGTTCCTGATCCTGGGCGGAAAAGCATAAGGGAGGACAACCATGAAAACACTGATCAAAAACGGACTTGCCTTCATCGAGGGCTCCTTTGCGCAGAAAGACATCCTGATCGAGGACGACAGGATCATCCGGATCGCCGCCAGCGTCAAAGCAGAGGCGGATAAGGTGATCGATGCCAGCGGAAAGCATGTTTGCCCCGGATTTGTGGATATCCATGCCCATTTGAGGGACCCGGGGCAGACCTACAAAGAGGATATCGTTTCCGGAACCCGCTCCGCCGCCAAGGGTGGCTACACCACTGTGTGCGCCATGCCTAATACCGATCCGGTGGTGGACAATATCGCCACGGTTGATTATATCCAGCGGCGCGCCAAAGACCTGGGCTTCGCCAAGGTGTTTGTGATCGGCGCCATCACCAAGAAATCGGAAGGCGCCGAGATCAGCGAAATGGCGACTATGAAATCCGGTGGCATTGTGGCGGTCTCGGACGATGGCAAATGCGTCCAAAACGCCAAATTGATGCTGAATTGCATGCGTTATGCAACCAATTTCGACCTGCCGCTGATCGTTCACGCCGAGGATTACAACCTGGCTGGAAAGGGCCAGATCCACGCCGGAAAGATCTCCACCCAGCTTGGATTGACCGGGATTCCGGGTCTGGCGGAGGAAGTGATCATCGCCCGCGACATCATGCTGGCGGAAAGTACGCGCTCCCGGTTGCATATTGCCCATATCAGCACCAAGAAGTCCATCGAACTGGTGCGCGAGGCCAAACAACAGGGCATGGCGGTAAGCTGTGAAGTTACACCCCATCATCTGATCCTCAACGAGGAAGCCTGTCTGAATTTCGATACCAACACCAAGATGAAACCACCGCTGCGCAGCGAAAAAGACCGCCTCGCCTGTGTGGAGGCGCTAAAAGACGGCACCATCGACTGCATCGCCACCGACCACGCTCCGCATGCCGATTTCGAGAAAGTGCGCGAATTCGATCATGCGCCCTTCGGCATCATCGGTCTGGAAACCGCCTTTCCGGCTCTGTACCACCATTTGGTGAAACCCGGCCTGGTCAGCCTGGAACGGGTAGTCGAAGCCCTGACCGAGATCCCCTGCCAGATCCTGCGTCTGCCGCAAAGCGCTTTGAAGGAAGGGAATCCAGCGGATATTTCCATCCTCGATCTGAGCCAAAGCACCACCTTCGATCCCGAATCAATCGCCTCCAAAAGCAAGAACACCCCCTGGCTGAACCAAACTCTCTGCGGACGGGTGGTCTATACCCTGCTGGAGGGAAGGATAACCTGGCAGGCGGATTGATGGTCTTTCGCAAAACCCTGCCCGTTATCGAACACAACATCCTGAACAGGGACTACGCTGTTCTGAAAGTGCGGGACAGGGATTTGGCGGTGGACTGCCGTCCGGGGATGTTCTTTGAACTGAAGGCGGCTGTGGAAAGCCAGCGGCGCAAGCTGTTCAAACCCATCAGTGTCTATGCCGTGGATGAAGAAAAAATCAGCTTTCTGGTCAAGGAAGTGGGGGAGGGCACTCAGACCATCATCGACTTGAGGGAAGGCGATTACCTGCACTTGATCGGCCCTCTGGGTAACGCTTTCCCGGTGGTGGAAGGCAAGAGCGTCCTGCTGGTCAGCGGTGGGGTCGGTTATCCGCCCCTGGCCTATCTGAAAGAGGTGTTGGCTGCTTCCAACCAGATCACTTTATTGCACGGGGGAGCCTGCCAATCCGATGTCTTTCCCTGCGATGTCGTCTATACCGATGACGGCTCTATGGGTAAACCGGGTTTTGTTACTGAAGGCGTGAAGTCCTTTCTGGAAGAGGAGAATCCCGATATCGTCTATAGCTGTGGCCCGGTGCCCATGCTGAAAGCGGTGGCAGCCCTGGTCAGGCCGGTTCCGCATTTCGTATCCCTGGAAGCCTATATGGCTTGCGGAGTGGGTGTTTGCTATGGCTGCGCTGTGCCGGTGGGGGAGGATTATCAACGGGTGTGCAAGGATGGGCCGGTGTTCGCTGCCGATCTGATCCGTTGGGAGGAACTGTGAACAGGCTGCAGACCAATCTGGGTAAGCTGGATCTGGCATCTCCGCTGCTGGTGGCTTCCGGCACTTTCGGAACCGAGTATTTCGACCTGATTGACCAGAAGCTGCTGGGTGCCTATGTGACCAAAACGATCACCCCTGAAGCCAAGACCGGTAATCCGCCTCCCCGCCTCTTTGAGACCGAGGCGGGATTGTTAAACTCCATCGGTCTGCAGAATCCTGGCTTGGAGTCATTTATCAGCGATGAACTGCCGAAGCTGCGCTCCCTGCTCAGCATTCCCCTCATCGTCAGTTTTTCCGCCTCCACTTTGGGCGATTTCTGCAGTATGCTGGAATCCTTGGAAGACCAGGAGGGCATCGCCGGTTATGAAGTGAATGTCTCCTGCCCCAATGTGGAGAGGGAGGGCATCGCCTTCGGTGCTGATCCCGCGATTCTGTATAAGTTGGTCAAACGCCTGTCGGCAATCACGAAGAGGGAACTGACCGTAAAACTGAGCCCGAATGTAACCGACATCGCAGCCATCGCCCAAGCCGCAGTGGCAGGTGGGGCAAGCTCGCTGGCCTTGATCAACACTTTCTACGGCATGGCGATAGACTGGCGGTACGGGGAATCGCGAATCCCCAAATTCGTCTGCGGCTACAGCGGGAGCGGCATCAAACCAGTGGCCTTGGCACTCACCTACAAGGTGGCGCAGGCGGTGCAGGTGCCCCTTCTGGCCATGGGCGGCATTCACACCTGGCAGGATGCGCTGGAGTTCTTTTATGCCGGAGCCTCCGCCATCGCCATCGGCACTGCCACTTTCTCCGATCCGGATACCTTTGCCGCCATCCATCAGGGCTTGGACACTTTTCTCTCCGATAAAGACGCGATCCTGCATACTCTGATCGGCACCGTCCACTGATCCGCTCTTCCGGATAACGCCCTTGTTGCCTGGGCCTGGCCTTAATGGTGTCAAGCCGGACACACCAGCCTAAACTGGCTGATGACCCGCTTTTGTCCTGCTCCAGCCCGGTATCCTGGTGGCGGGGCAGAGGATGACAGTCCTTTTCTGAAGATTGCACTTGACAGGGGGATGGGTTCGAATATATTGTCCAATGAACTCAGATCGGTTTGCAGGCATAGCCTCGAATTGCTCCATTAATCCGGGTTTGCGATCTTTTACCAGCTTATAGGGGGTGACATGGTTTCGACAGGGAACCAGAGTGCGAGAGATGCATGCCGGAGACGCTGTCCGCTCCGTTATCAAGCAGCAAACAAATTAAACGCAAACACTAACTACGCATTAGCAGCATAAGCTTGCTAACGTTCAACCCCTTCGTGCCGTCGGGAGGGGCTTGGGCGTCGTAACAGTACGGCTGCTTCGGGGTTGATGCTCATAAGCCCCGGACAAGACCATGAGCCTGGCTGCCGTGGGTCTGATTGTCTTTCACCACTGCAGCCGCGACCAAAGACAACTAAGCATGTAGATTCACTCGGGTTCGGTTCTTTGGACGCGGGTTCGATACCCGCCACCTCCACCAGGTTTGGGGTGAACAGGTTAACGGGTGAACAGGTTAACAGGTGAAGTGAGAAGTGAAAAAAGTGAGAGACATGAGGCTGAGCTTTCGATAGAGGAGTGGTCTCGATTGGGAAGGTTCTGGTTTTTTGATTTGATTCGTTAATATCATTTAAATAAGGAGTTGAGTATGATGCACTACGATTTGGAAGTATACAAATCGAGCATGAAACTGGTCAAGGAGATTTATTCAATAACCCAGATGTTTCCACCTGACGAAAGGTGGGGTTTGATTTCACAGATGAAAAGAGCCGTCATCTCAATTCCTGCCAACATCGCTGAAGGCTGTGGCCGCAAATCGTCCAAAGAGATGCTGAACTTCTTCAACATTGCCATGGGATCGATCACCGAACTGATAACTCACCTGGAGATCTCTGAGATGCTTGGATTCATAGATAATGCTCGTTGCAACGAATGCAAGAACCAGGCTCTGTCGGTGAAGCGTCTGTTATTGGGTCTGATCAAGGCAAACGAGCGGGAATGAAATCACTTGTTAACCCGTTAACCTGTTAACTTGTTCACTAACAAAAAAAATCCTTTACAAACTCCCGCCCCCCGAAAAGCTGTCCCAAAATTCATCTGGAGGATGAAATGCCGCTGAAACCTGAGGCTAAAACAGCTATCATGGCAGAGTTTAAACTCCATGAATCAGACACTGGCTCGCCGGAAGTGCAGGT
>CAZVXK010000016.1:0-7448 GCA_964631665.1 uncultured Candidatus Cloacimonadota bacterium
TGTCGGTGCTGGAATCTGGTCAACTATAGTATGAATACTTATGCGTCTATGCTTACAAGGCTTGGACTGCTCAGTCAATATGGCAGAATCCTCGTTATGGAAGCGCTTGCGTCATACAGTTCGAATTAAATATCGAAAACTGCATGCGAGTATAAAATATCTAACACTCTGATGCATCCATATCATTAGCAATCCTTCTGTCAACCAAAAAAAGTGTCTGAATCAAGCCAGTTGGTCATTCCAGAGACCATAGTTCCACTTAATGCCATGAAAATCCTTGACGCAAACTTGTCCATATTTTTTTTTGCACTCTTCGAAAAACAACGATTTTTCAAGGAGAAAAACCATGACTTCAGCCTCAAAACTGATCCTGAGCCTGCTACTGGTCTGGGGAGCGGTGATCTGCGTCGCCTCAGATCAGGTTCCGATCCCGGTCAGCAATCAGAACAGGATAAATGACAACGACATTCTGGCAGAATTTGATGGCGGTATGATCACCCGCAAGGACCTGGACCAGAAGATTTCCCAGATCCCGCCCAATGCCCAGGGCAGATATCGCACCATTGACGGCCAGATTCAGGTATTGGACATCATGGCGGTGGAGGAAGCCTTCCTGCAAAAAGCACTGCAGCAAAAGATGGATGAGCTTCCCGAGGTGGCGGAGAAAATAGCCGCCGGCACTCGGCAATTCTATATTCAGGAATATTACAAACGCAGCATCAGCGATCTGCTGATTATCACCGATGCCGACAAGCGCCGCTACTACGATGAAAACCTGCAGGCGTTCTATATGTATCCCTATATCAGCATCAGCTATATCCAGCTGGAGAATGAGGCTGCTGCACTTCAGGCTTTGGCCGAATTGGAAAGCGGCGCCGATTTTGCGTCGGTATCCGACCGCTACAATATCAACAGCTATGCCAAAGGACTCAAGGGTGTGATCAAAAACATTCGCCTCAACGGAAATATCCCCGGGGTGGGCAACGATCTTGATCTGGAAAAGCACATCGCCGATTCCAAAGCTGACAGCATTGCGGTCTATGGTCCTTTCAACACCGCCACGGGATGGCACCTGTTCCGCACCACTGAGTATGTCCCCGGCCGGCAGAAAACCTTTGAGGAAGTGCTGCCCGAGCTGGAACAACGCACACGGCCCGGAGTGGAGACCCGGATGCTGAACGACCTTACCGACCGGCTGAAACAATTCTATGCCGTCAGCATTGATTCCACCCTGGTGGCTCAGATCAATCTGAACAATCGTGCCCAGAATCAGGAAATCGAAGAAATGAGCGTGATCACAGCCAACGATCCCGAGCTCAACCTCAGCGTGAAGCAGATCTTGGACAGCTTCGACCGCCTTTCCCCCCAGGAGCAGCTCTTCTATGTGAAAGGCGATGGAGCCAAGCAACTGGTGGATCAGGAACTTATCCGCAATCTGCTCTATGTGGATGCCAAGGCCAACGACTTCAGCCAGTATTTCGAAGACAGCCCCGAATACCGCCAAATGGTGCGTTTCTATATCCTGAACCATGCCTATAAAACCTTGGTGCTGGATACGATCGAGGTGAGCAGCGAGGACACCCGTGCCTATTACGAAAGCCGGCTGGAAGAATACACCACCCCGGCCTCGCGTGCCATCGAGATCTTGTGGTTCGATGACGAAAAAACCGCCAACCGCACCTGGCGCAAGTATCTGAGGGCAGTGAAACTCAAAGATGAAAACTGGATGAAACAGATCGTCGAACGCCACTCCACCAAGCCCAACCTGAAGCTGCTGGACAATATCTATAACAACGGCATTGTTACCGGCATCGGGCCGGACGAGAATTTCTGCGACCAGGTCTGGGATAATCCGGTGGGTTATCTGAGCCCCGTGTTTACCTCCGCCCGTGGCGACATCGTCTTTTTCCGCACCCTGAGGGAAAATCCCCCCAATGTGAGGAGCTTTACCGAAGCCGAACCCCGCATCTTCGGCATCCTGAAAAAGGAGCGTGAAACCGGCCAGCAGGAGAAAGTGACCCAGGAGCTGTTTGAAGAATTCAACATGCGCAAGTATCCGGAACGCATCCGCCTGCTGCTGAGCGCCGATGAACTGTTCAACCTGGCCGATGGAGCCACCCGCCAGCGCAACTTCAACGATGCCATCGCCTACTATGACCAGATCATCGCCAATTATGCCAATGGCAGCGATGACTACCGCGCCTTCTTTATGAAAGCCTTTCTGGTGGCGGAGGAACTGAAGAACGAAAGCCTGGCGCTGGATCTGTTCAAATCCTTCCTGCGCCGCTTTCCGGAAGGCGACCTCAACGAATCCGCCCAGTTTATGATCGACACCCTGGAGGGCACGGTCCAGTTCGATATCGAGGACTGATCCAAAAGAACAGCCTGGAAATTTCCGGCTGCCGTATCTATAAATAAAGGCCCTGCACGCAAGGAAATTGTGTGCAGGGTCTTTTTTTTATCCGAAAGAGCGCTGATCTGCCTGATCGATATGGATTTATGGCTTACCAGTGTCAATTTTCCTGCCTTGTTGCCACCGGCATCGCTCCCGTTAGCAATACGGAATCATTACGGAGTCATTACGGAGTTAATCCGTAATGACTCCGTAATGATTCCGTATTGGTAACGGGGGACACATTTTTCTTCCCTTGGGGGTGCTTTTGGCAAAATTCTTGCTTGACAATATGACCGCCTGATGAGGTTGTGTATTTACATTAATTTCTTCCAGTGATAGTGGATTGATGATAACAATAGGACAGAAGAGAGGTTTTATGCAAAAGCTTCATACTTTTCTGATGAGTGTGCTGATCCTGTTCGCGCTGTGGATCGTTCTGGGGGGCAGCTCCAGCGATGAATTGATCACAGGTGCGGTGGTGGCGGTGGTGGTGAGCCTGGTCTTTCTGCCGCGCACCTCCCGGCTGGGCAACATCCGTCTCAAACCACTGGTGCTGATCTATCTTCCGATCTACGCCTTTGTGTTCTTGTGGAAACTCACCAAAAGCACGCTGGATGTGGCGTGGCGGGTGCTGACCCCATCGTTGCCGATCAATCCCGGGATCGTGAAGGTGAAGACCCGCCTGAAAAGCCCGATCGGAAGGATCATTTTGGCCAATTCGATCACGCTTACCCCGGGCACCCTGACGGTGGAGACCGCTGGAGAGGATTTCTATATCCACTGGATCGATATCAAAACCGAAGACCCGGAGCAGGCCACCGCCAAGATCGTGAGCACCTTTGAAAAGTATCTGGAGGTGATCTTTGGATAAACTTTCCCTGATCCTGCTGAATGCCGCCTTCCTGGTGATGCTGGCTTCGATCCTGATTGCCTTCTTGCGAATGCTGAAAGGCCCCACCAGCGCCGATCGGACCATGGCCTTGGATGTGATGACCATTGTGGGCATTTCGGTGATTGCATTGATCGCTCTGGTGAGCGGACGCATCATCTATCTGGATGTGGCGATGGTCTATGCCCTGCTCAGTTTTCTGGGTGTGGTGGCAGTGG
The DNA here is from genome assembly GCA_964631665.1 of uncultured Candidatus Cloacimonadota bacterium. Taxonomy (GTDB): domain Bacteria; phylum Cloacimonadota; class Cloacimonadia; order Cloacimonadales; family Cloacimonadaceae; genus Syntrophosphaera. The sequence continues at coordinate 3,503 of CAZVXK010000016.1, forward strand.
CGCGTTATCTGGAAAGGGGGCTGTGATGCAGTTGATCGGCGCAATCATTACCCTGCTGGGTTCGCTGTTCCTGTTTTTGGGAGCCTTGGGAGCGTTGCGCATGCCGGATGTCTATAACCGGATGCAAGCCGGCACCAAAGCCACGACCCTGGGTTCCATCCTCAGCCTGTTGGGACTGGGCATCATTCTGCCTGCCTGGCTGCCGCGGCTGATCCTGCTGATCCTGTTCATCATCTTCACCAATCCGATCAGCTCCCACACTCTGGCCCGGGCGGCACACCGCGTGGGGATTAAACTAACCGACCGCAGTGTCCGTGACGATCTGGAGCAGGAAGCCCTGGAGGAGGAAAACGATGCTTGAAACGATCGCCCTGATAGTTTTGGGGGTGGTAGCGCTGGCCGCAGCCGTGTTTTCCACCCTCTGCCGCAGCACTTTAAATGCAGTGATCGCCTCCGGGGTGACCAGCCTGATGGCTTCGATCATGTTCCTGCTGGCAGCCTCGCCGGATGTGGCGATGACGGAGGCTACCATCGGCGCCGGACTGACCACCGTCATTTTCCTCTATGCCTTGAAACATATCCGCTCCTCCGGAGGAGGCAAGGATGATTAAGAATATTCTCACCGTGGTTGCGATCATCGGCTTGGGCTGGATCCTCTATCCGCTGCTGGTGGATTTTGAAACCTCCACAGTGCTGAATCCGCTGGCGCAGGAATATGTGAAGGGCAGCGCAGCGGATTTGAACCTGCCCAATGCCGTTACCGCCGTGGTGGTGACCTACCGCGGGCTGGACACCCTGGGCGAGGTTACGGTACTGTTTTTGGCGACGGCGGGGATCGGTTACTTCCTGAAACGGCGCTCCAATAAGAAGGCAAAACAGACCGCTGGCTCCGAGATCCTGCAAACGGGTGCGAAACTGCTCACGCCGCTGTTCATGGTATTCGGCATCTATATCTTCAGCCATGGGCATCTCAGCCCGGGCGGAGGTTTCCAGGGTGGGGTTGTGATCGCCTCCGGCATACTGATGATCGTATTGGCGGAAGTGAATTTCCACTTCTCGCACCTGATCCTGCAATTCAGCGAATCCCTCTCCGGCATTGCCTATGTGGGCATGGGCTTGGCAGGTTTGGTGCTGCTGGGCTTAAATAATTTCCTGGACCCGCGTTACTTCCTGCCGGGCAATTATCTGGCGCTGTTCTCCGCCGGAGCCATTCCGGTGATCTATTCCTTGATCGGCATCAAGGTGGGCAGCGAACTGGCCAGCGTGCTGGCCGCGATCCAACAGGACGGGGGTGAGGCATGATCACACTGGTTTTCGGCATGCTGCTGGTGCTGGTGGGCGTGTGGGCAATGCTCACGCGCAAGCAGATCATCCGCATCATCATCGGTTTCACGATCGTGGACACGGGGATCCATCTGATCATAGTCGCCATCGGTTATGTGAAGGGTGGCACGGCACCGATTTTGGACCGTGCGGTCAGTGAGCTCCCTGCCGCCGCCGCAGGCGTGGAAGCCCTCGGCAAGGTGGTGGATCCGGTTCCCTCGGCGCTGGTGCTGACGGCGATCGTGATCGGCCTGGCGGTTACAGGACTGATGCTGGCTTATACCGTGCGCTTGTTCAAGCATGGCAAGAGTGATAGCATTGATGACTATGAGGAGCAAAAATGGTGAATCCGCTCTATCTGCTCGCCTTGCTGCTCGTCGCCGCCTTTGCCACCGCCCTGGTGGACAAGCTGGGTCGCAAGCTCAGCCTGGTGTGGGTGGGCCTGGCTTTGGCCGGGGCTGCCCTGCTCAGTGGTTTCCGGGTGTGGGAATTGCTGCAGGATCCCGCCTTGGAACGGGATTTCTACACTGCGGGATTTTCCGCCCCGCTGTCCATAGCGCTCTGCTTTGGGCTGAAGGAAGCCCTGCTGCTGGTTTTGGTCAATGTAACAGGTTTTATCGGTGGTTTCAGTTTCTACCGGCGTTTCAACCGGGACGGCGCCCTGCCCATGGCGCTGTATCTGTTATTGCTGATGGGTGCCAACGGCCTGATCCTCACCCGTGATATCTTCAACGCCTTCGTTTTTTTGGAGATCCTCTCCATCGCCGGCTATGCCCTGATCGGCATTGGCGAGAACAAAAACGCCCTGGCTGCCGGATTGAAATATATGATGGCAGGCGGGATCGCCAGTGCCCTGCTGCTGATCGGCATCATCTTTGCCTATCGCCATACCGGTACCCTGAATCTGGATAGCTGGCAGAATCTGGTAAGTTCCGGCGGCTGGAAGGGATATCCCCTGCAAGTGGCCCTGTTTCTAATCCTGAGCGCCGTGTTCATCGAGCTGAAACCCTTTCCGGCCAACGGCTGGGCTTTGGATCTCTATCAAAGCGTGCATGGCGGTTTGGGAGCTGTATTCTCCACCATCAGCAGCACGGCATTGATCTTTCTGATGTTCAAACTGATGCCTCTGGCCAGCGGGCAGCTGCTTCAGTTGTTTGGAGTTGCGGGGTTGGTAAGCTATGTGTTCTCAAACCTGGTGGGCTTGCGCCAGAAGGACAGCAAACGCCTGCTGGGCTATTCCTCAACCGCCCAGACTGGTTTGGTGATCTTTGTGCTCTATGCCCTCCACAGCTTGGGGGTGCCGGAGCGGTCGGTGCTGCTCATCGCCTTTAGTTTCATGGTTACCAATGCCTTTGCCAAAGGCGGGCTGTTCTGGCTTTCCGAGATGCTCAGCAACCATGGCTTGAAAGCTTGGTCGGCGCTGCGACGGGAGATGGGTTTGCTGATCTGCTTTGGGTTATTCGTGGTTGCCCTGGCGGGCCTGCCACCCTTCCCGGCCTTCTTTGCCAAATGGGAAACCGTGAAGCTGCTGATCGCCTATGGGCGTTGGGTGTGGCTGGTGCCACTGCTGCTGGGCACCTTGTTCGAAGCCGGATATCTGTTCCGCTGGTTGGGCTTTGCCACCAAGAGCGAGGGAGAGGAGATGGCGAGGTTTTCGGTGCACCGTTTCCTTCCGGCCATGCTGGCTGGGGCGGCGTTACTGATCGCGGCCTATCACGTGGGCAACCATACCTATAACCTGCGGTTGGGGGTGTTCTATCCGGTGGTGGGATTGCTGGGCTTCGCTGCCATCGACCGCCTGTCTGCCAAACTGAAGGGCTTGCTGGCAATGGTGGCGCTGGCCGCCTTCGCCTGGATCAAGGTGTTTCCCCAGATGACGGGTCTGGGCAAAATGTTTTGCCTGATCTTCATCGGCGCTTCCGTAGCGCAGATCATTGCCTATCTGAACCGCAAGGGCAGGGCGGAGGGACTGTTTCCTCTGCTGGTGATGATGATCCTTTCTATGGGAAACCTGCTGCGGTCGCATACGCCATTGGAGTTCTTTTTTGCCTGGGAACTGATGACAGTTTCCTCCTATTTGCTGATCCTGCGCGGTAGGAAAGCGGAAGCTCCAGCGCTCAGCTATATCATGTTTTCACTGGGTTCGGCACTGCTCTTGATGACGGCCTTGCTCCTGATGTCCCAAACCGGGACATTCCTGTTCCAGCAGACCGAGGCTGCCAGCCTGAAACTGGTGCCGGTGATCCTGGCCGGCCTGGCTTTCCTGACCAAGACGGGAGCGCTGGGATTGCATGTGTGGCTGCCGGGAGCCTATGCGGAAGCGGAAGATGAGACCACCGCCCTGATCTCTTCGGTGCTGTCCAAAGCGGGCATTTTCGGGATGATCCTGCTGCTGCTGTCCAGCCTGCATACCTTCCTCTCCTACCCTACCCTGATGATCGTATTGGGCTGGATCGGTGTGCTCACTGCTTTGGGCGGGGCTTTACTGGCGGTGTTTGAGGAAGATGCCAAACGCCTGCTGGCCTATTCCAGCATGAGCCAGATCGGCTACATCGTCCTGGGCTTGTCCCTGATGAGCCATCTGGGCTGGGTTTCCGCCTTCTACCTCACTCTCAACCATGTG
>CAZVXK010000016.1:7548-10297 GCA_964631665.1 uncultured Candidatus Cloacimonadota bacterium
TTCTTTGCCAGTGCTGTGGCTTTCCTCTACCTTTATAAACTGATCCACACGATCTTTTTGGGACAACCCAAGCCCCAGCTCAGCCAAGTGAAAGAAGCCCCCGTGTGGTATCTGCTTCCCCAGGTGGGATTCATGCTGGCGATCATGCTGATCTCCTTCCTGCCCAATATCATAACCCTGCCGATCTCCAAGGTGGTGGGTTCCTATATTCCCAAACCGGAATGGCTGCACTGGAAAGGCTATACCATCTGGATGGATTCACCGCTGCTGAAGGGCTACTGGAATGGCAACCTGATCATGCTGGTCACCATGGGAGTGTTTATGGTGCCACTGATTTGGTTGCTGCTGGTGAATGCCCGGGCGCAGAAGGTGAAGCAGTTCAATATCGTGTATGCTGCTGAGCGTCCCTTCAAGCCCTGGACCACCCACTTTGCCTATAACATGTTTGCCCATTATTATAAGGCACTGGGCTTCTGGGTGAAACCGCGGATACAGGGATTCTGGAATGGAACCTCGGAGTGGACACATTCGCTATCCGCCACACTGGCCAGGCTCTACACCGGCAATGGACAAACCTATATGCTGCATATCTTTCTCTATGTGATCGTGCTCTACTTTTTGATGGGGGTGGCAAAATGATACTGCAGGAACTTCCCTTCAAACTGCTCTGGGCTTTCATCTCCCTGGGCGTGGTAACAGTGTGGGGACTCACCCTCACTGGCATCGTGATGAAGATCTTTGCCCGGGTGCAGGGCAGGCTGGGTCCGCCGGTGTGGCAGCCCTTCATCGATATCATCAAGAACAATGCCAAACGCACTGCCATCAGCCACGGAATCATGTTCTATCTGGGTCCTGTGTTCCGGATTGCGGGTGGGATTGGCACCTATATGTTCATCCCGGTGTTGTTCGGCTCGCTCTATTTCAGCAATTTCTCGATGTCCGGGGACCTGCTGCTGGTGATGTACTTCATCTTCTTTGGACAACTGGGCATGGCCTTGGGAGCCGGGGAAGGAGGACATCCCTACTCCTCGATCGCCGTGGCCAGGGGACTGGCACAGATGACAGCCTTTGAGGTGCCCTTCGCTCTTTCCGTGATCAGCCTGGCCATCCAGTATCACGCACTCAATATCACGGATATCGTTGCCGCCCAGCAGGGCGGTTTCCTGAACTGGACCCTTTTCACCAATCCTCTGGCGGTGATCGCCGCCATGATCGCCATGCTGGGTATGAATATGTACAATCCCTTCTCGCTGGTGATCGCTCCCCAGGAGATTCCCATCGGACCGCCCACAGAATATCAGGCTTCGTTTTTGGGCATGCTGGCAACCAACCGCGGCATCTTCAACGGCGCCAAGCTGGTGCTGTTCATGAATCTCTATTTCGGTGGCGCCACCAATCTGGTCGAGATGATCGTAAAAACCTTTGCCATCTATATGTTCAGTGTGTTCGTGGGTGCTGCCTATCCCCGTTTCAAAGCGGAGGATTCCATCCGTTTCTTCCTCAGATATCCCACCCTGATCGGCATCCTGGCGGTGCTGGTGTGGACGTTTTAAGGAGCCAAGATGAACAATGACAAAGATAAACTGATCATTCCTCCCGGGGATTCCGATCCCCGCCGGGAGTGGCGCCTGGACGATAAAACCCTCACCAATGCCGAACTGCCGGAAGAGGAGCGCGACTGGTTTTGCGATGCGCGTCCCCAACCTGCACGCAAAGCACCAGCAGCGATCGAGCGATTTTTCAACTGGGCGCGCGCCAACAGCCTCTGGATATTGGCCTTCGGCACCGGTTGCGGCGCCATCGAGCTGCGTCCCCTGGTAACCTCCCGTTATGACATCAGCCACTTCGGCATGCAGATGCGGCCCACACCCCGCCAGGCCTCAGTGTTCCTGATCGGCGGCTATGTCTCCATCAAAACCCTGAAACGCATTGTCCGCAGCTATGAACAGATGCAAGGCCCCAAGTTCGTGGTGGCGGTGTGTTCCTGTGCCATCAATGGTGGCATGTATTGGGACAGTTACAACACCATCAAGCGCATTGACCAATACATCCCGGTGGATGTGTATGTGACCGGTTGCATGCCCCGTCCGGAAGCGGTGCTGGAAGGTTTTGACAAGCTGCGGAAGCTAATCAAAGCCGGCAAGGCCGAAGGGCAGAACCTCTACGCCGAGAAATTTGACTGGTACAAAGCCAATCAGAAGCGCCTGATCAAAGACTGGAACATGCCGGATTACAACTGGTAGGAAGATATGACAAAGCTTTTTGAACAACTGCAGCAACATTTCAGTGTCTCCGATTTCTCCCAACCGCAGGGCAACCAAGCTTTTGTGAGCATATCCCGGGAGCAGGCTGTGCCCTTGCTCACCCATCTGCGGGACATCCACGGATTCACTCATCTGGTGTTGATCACCTGCGTAGACTGGCTGGAGCAGAGCAGATTCCAGCTCACCTACATCCTGCACAATCACAACTCCCACAGCGACCTGGGAGTAAAGGTGTTCATAGAACGCGATAACCCGGTGATGGACTCCATGCATCATCTTTGGGAGCAGGTGCGGGTTTATCAGAGGGAACTGCATGAGATGTTCGGAGTCGTTTTTCCCGGCAGCCCAGGCTTGGAGGAGCCGATGATCCTGGAAAGCTGGACCGGCCCGCCACCCATGCGCCGGGATTTCGACACCCTCAAATACAGCCAGGAAACCTATTGCCATCGTCCACGGGACGAACACCAGCCCGAGGAACACATGAA
>CAZVXK010000016.1:10397-29417 GCA_964631665.1 uncultured Candidatus Cloacimonadota bacterium
CTGAACCTGGAGCTCTCCCGCCTGGCCAGTTTCCTGATGTGGACCGGTGGCCAGAGCGGGGCTTTCGGCATGGGAACCGTGGCGCAATGGGCGCTGGTGCAACGTGATTATGTGCTGGACCTCTTCGAAGAATGGACCGGAGCGAGGATCTACCACATGTATATGATCCCCGGGGGAGTGCGGGGCGACCTTCCCCCAGGCTGGGAGGAACATGCTCTTTCCATCCTGGAAGGCGTGGAGAAGTTCTTGGACGAAGTACGCCATGTGATGTTCAACAACGCCATCTTCAAATCCCGCACCCTTGGCTTGGGGGTGGTCACGCCGGAAATGGTGGACCGCTTTGGAGCGGTGGGACCCGTAGCCCGCGGCAGCGACCTGAAGCGTGACATCCGCAAGGACAACCCCTATCTGGTCTATGACCAACTCGATTTCGAGGTAGTCACCGAAAGCGGAATGGACACCTATGCCCGGGCCCGGGTGCGTTGGCGGGAGATGTATCAGAGTATAGACCTGATCCGCCAGATCCTGCTCAAAATGCCCCGCGAGGGTGCCTTCCACCTCACTCTGCCCAATATCCTGCATCTGAAGGTGCCGCCGGGCGAAGTCTATGTGCGTGCCGAATCCACCCGTGGCGAATATGGTTATTACATGGTTTCCGATGGCAGCGCCTTTCCCCGCAAAGTTACCGTGCGCGGCCCTTCTTATGCCCATGCCATGGCGCTGTTGGAGCATTTGGCAGTGGGTGTGAACATCGCTGACGTCCATGGTCTGATGCTATCCCTGCACACCTATCCCCCGGAGATTGAGAGGTAAGCATGAACCTGAGAGACATCCTGTCGCCCTTCTATGTGTGGAAACGCGCCTTTGAGAAACCCTATACCATAAACACCCTCAAACATCCCCGCGCAGGCTCTTCCCGCTACCGCGGCTTTCACCAGAATGATGTAAAGAAATGCATCGGCTGTGGCACCTGTGCCGAAATCTGCCAAAACGCCACCATCGACATGGTGCCCGTCTTCGAGCCCAAGGATGGCGACAGCGGATTGCGCCCGCGCATAGATTACGGTCGCTGCTGCTGGTGTGCGCTCTGCGTGGATATCTGCCCCAGCGGTTCGCTCACCATGAGCAATGCCTACACTTGGGTGGAGGAAGGCCTGGACCTCGATGTCCGGGAAACCTATTGCTACATCCCCGGAGTGGATGAGAAGCCCTGGGACGGGTTCACAGACGGATATCGCAAGCCGGAGGGCTATGAACTGCTCGACCTGGAGCGGGTTCCGATGGAGCAACTGCCCCCGGAGGAACGGAAAGTCTCCTTCATTGAAATGGTGAAGGGCTTTTCCCGCGACCAGGCTCTCCGCGAGGCCGACCGTTGCATTCAGTGCGGCATCTGCACAGCCACCTGCCCCGCCCACATGGATATTCCGGGTTATATCAAAGCCATTCGTGAAGAGGACATCGCCGGCGGACTGAGGATACTTTACGACACCAATCCCCTGCCCGGGATCTGCGGAAGGGTCTGCACCCGCCGCTGCGAAGATGTCTGTGCCTTGTCCCACCGCGGCGAAGCGATCTCCATCCGCTGGCTGAAGCGCTATCTCACCGACTGTGTGGAAGCGGCATCCTATCAACAGATACTGGCAGCCGAAATTGAGGAAAAGCCACAAAAGATAGCCATCATCGGCGCTGGGCCGGGAGGCCTGAGCGCGGCCTATTATCTGCGCCGCCTGGGCTATCAGGTGGAAATGTTCGAGCAGAATCATGCCGCCGGAGGCATGCTGCGCTATGGCATTCCGGAATATCGCCTGCCCTATGACAAGCTGGACAAGGACATCGCCTTCATCACTTCCCTGGGCGTGAAGCTGCATCTGGACACCATCGTGGGCAGGGACATCCTCTTTGACGATATCTACGAAAAACACGATGCCGTCTTCATCAGCACCGGCCTCTTCGAAGCCTACCGCATCGGCATCAATGGAGAGGACCATCCCGCCGTGATCAGCGGTCTCAAGTTGCTGAGCGACGTCACCAACCACATCCCCGTGGAACTGGGCCAGCGTGTGGTGGTGGTGGGGGGTGGAAATGTGGCCATGGATGCTGCCCGCACCTCTTTGCGCCTGGGTTCGCAGGTTACGGTGCTCTATCGTCGCCGGGAAGTGGATATGCCGGCGGACCGTGAGGAGATCACTGAAGCCCATGAAGAGGGCATTTCCTTCATCTTTCAGGCTGTGCCGCTGGAACTTCAGCCCAATTCCGACGGAAGCCTCACCTTCTTTTATGCCTTGGCGGATATGGTGGACCAGGGGGATGGCAAACGGCCCCAGCCCATCCCCATCGAAGGCAGCCGCGAATCCATTGTGGCAGATACCGTGATCGCTGCTATCGGACAGGGCATGAATTTTGCCTGGATGGATGGCAAAGCCAGCGCCAACATCAAATTTGGCCGCTGGAACATCGAAGCTGACCGCTGGGGACAGACCACCGACCACAAGGTCTTTATCGGTGGAGATATGTTCAACCGCACCGCCGACGCCATCACCGCCATTGCCGATGGCCACCGCAGTGCCCGGGCGATAGATAAAATGCTGGGCGGTACCTAAGCTGCCCGGTGTAAACAGTGTTGTCAGCAATAGCTTCTATCCTGTTTACAGGTGTTGCTATGTAAAGCATTATCAGCTTCCTGCCAAGTTAAGACAGAACCCGGTCTTGGCATTGGATGCAGCTTTTTCGGGATTGTAAAAGCAAAAGAAGCAACCGCTGGTTAGATAAACAAGGAGATCTCTGATGAAAATTGTTTTTGTAAAGATATGCCGCCTCAACCTGCTACTGGCGATCTTGTTTGTCCCCATGGCGATCAGTTGCCAGGGCAGCAGCAAAGGACAGGCCCAACAGCCAGAGACCAAATTGCCCCCTCCGAGTTTGAAAAGCGATTACTCTGTGGAGCAAGCCCTGCAGAGCCGCCGTTCGGTACGTACCTATTCCCCCGGAGCGCTCAGCCTGGAGGAACTGGGACAGCTGCTGTGGGCGGCACAGGGGATCACGGAACCCACCCGCAAGCTGCGCAGTGCCCCCTCTGCCGGCGCAACCTATCCCCTCATCCTCTATGCGATCGTGGACCAGGTGGAAACCCTGGCTGCTGGCTTCTACCGCTATTTGCCCGAAACCCACAGCCTGAAGCTGGTCAAATCCGGCAACATCAAAGCCGAAGTAACTGCCCGGGCAACCCGGCAGGGGAGTGTGGCGCAGGCGCCGGTGATCCTGGTCTTCGCCGCCGATCTGGACCGCATCCGGCCCCGCTACCGCGAGCGCAGCGAACGCTATACTTTCATGGAGATCGGGCACGCCGCCCAGAATGTTCACCTGCAGTGCGAAGCTTTGGGCCTGGGAACAGTCTGCATCGGAGCCTTTGAAGAATCCACCCTCAAGCAGGCCCTGGAACTGCCTGACGAACAAATTCCCTTCTATCTGATGCCGGTGGGGAAGAAGAACTGAGCTCCGGATAGTGCCCGTTATCCGCATAACATCAATAAAATCAGACATATAAAGGAAGAGAACCATGAAAAAAGACGCCAGATTCGATACCCTGCTGATCCATGGCGGGCAGCGGCCGGATGCCCTCAAATCTGTAACCCCGCCCATTTATCAAACCTCCACCTTCGCCTTCGAAAGTGCACAGGACGGAGCGGACTGCTTCTCCGGCGAAAGTGCCGGCTACATCTACACCCGCCTTGGGAACCCCACCATCCGGGTGCTGGAGGATGCCATGGCAGCCCTGGAGGGAGGTTTTGGCGGAGTTGCAGTGGCCAGCGGCATGGCTGCCATCACTACAATCTATATGGCTTTTCTGGGGGCGGGCAGCCATATAGTGTCCACCGCTGCGGTCTATGGACCCTCCCGCGGAGTATTGGAAAAGCATTTTGTCCGTTTTGGGGTGGAAGCCAGCTTTGTGGATACCAGCGATATCGAAGTGGTCAAAGCTGCTATCCGGCCAAACACCAAGCTCCTCTATATCGAAACTCCGGCCAATCCCACCATTTCCATCACCGATATCGCCGCCTGCGCCCGGCTCTGTTCCGAACACAATTTGCGGCTGGTGGTGGACAACACCTTCTGCTCGCCATTCCTGCAGCGTCCCCTGGCTTTGGGAGCCGATATCGTGCTGCATTCCATCACCAAATTCATCAATGGCCATGCCGATGTGGTAGGCGGCGTGATCGTCACCAAGACCGAGGCCGACCACAAGCTGCTGTATAATGTGATGACCCATATGGGGCCGAACATGGACCCCCATCAGGCCTTTCTGGTGATCCGGGGACTGAAGACCCTGGGCATCCGAATGGAACGGGCGCAATCCAATGCCCTGAAGATCGCCCGCTGGCTGGAAAACCATCCCGCCGTTTCCTGGGTGAAGTATCCCGGTTTGCCCTCCCATCCGCAGTATGAACTGGCCCAAAAACAACAGTCCGGACCCGGCGCCATGATCTCTTTTGGGCTCAAAGGTGGTTTCGAAGCGGGAAAAGCCCTCATGGACCATGTCTCCGTGGCCACTTTGGCGGTGTCCTTGGGCGGAGTGGAATCCCTGATCCAGCATCCAGCTTCCATGACCCACAGCAAAATGGACCAGGAAGCCAAGCTCAAAGCCGCCATCACAGACGACCTGGTGCGCTATTCCGTCGGCATCGAGGATGTGGATGACCTGATCGAGGACCTCTCCCAAGCCCTGGAATATGTGAGCCGCTGATGCCTGTCCGGTCAGTCTGAACGATTTTGATCGGGATCAGACTGAACCTTCATTCCGAAAGGCAACAAAGCTAACTATACTGTTATATAACAGCCAGTTATCGTCTGATATCCGAGCCAGAGGAGGTGAAGCTTTCCCATTAGCAATACGGAATCATTACGGAGTCATTACGGATTTAATCCGTAATGACTCCGTAATGATTCCGTATTGGTAACGGGAGCGATGAGAGGATGTCAGGCGTCTCGCCTGACCTCGGAGAAGATCTTGGATAAGACTGTAATGAAGACTGACCTTGCTGCAAACCTTGGTGAAATGATAAAGCCATTTACCAAAATCAAGTTTGCCGCTTGACCACCATGGCCAGACGCCTAATCCGTATCCTCATCCCCCGGCGCAGCACTAATCACTAATCACTAATCACTAATCACTATCAACTACGCCAGGATAAAGGAATTCCCGCCTGCCTTGCAGATATAGCCCTTGAGTTCGAGGTTCAGCAGCAGGGTGGACAGTTTTCCAATGTTGTGCCCGGACAGCAGCAGCAGTTCATCGAAGACCAGTTCGCGCTGCTCGGTCTTGATGAGGTCAAAGAGTTTCTGTTCATCGGCGGAAAGCACGGGCAGAAATTCGATCTGCTCCTTCAGCTCTGCCTCCAAGCCCAGGCTGGTCAGGATATCCTCCGGGCAGGTGATGCATTGGGCTCCGGTCTTGATCAGATAGTTGGGACCCTGGGCGTTGGGATGGTTGATGTTTCCGGGCAGGGCCATAACCTCGCGGTTCTGTTCGATGGCGTGTTTGGCGGTCAGGAGGGCACCGCTGCTCATGGGTCCTTCCACGATGAACACGGCTTGGGAAAGGGCGGAAATGATGCGGTTGCGGGCAGGGAAGTTCCACTGCTCCAGCTTGGTTCCTGGCTCATATTCTGAAAGCAGGGCGCCCTGGTGGATGATCTTCTGCGCCAGTTCCCGATTGGCCGGGGGATAGATCTGTTCCACTCCGGAAGCCAGCACAGCCAGGGTGGGGGCTTTGTTGGCGAGGGCGGTCTCATGGGCGAGGGTGTCGATCCCCATCGCCAGTCCGCTGATCACGGTGATCCCTCTCTGGCAGACCGGTCCCAGCAGCTTCTTGCACATTTCACGGCCATAGGCGCTGGGTTTGCGGGTTCCCACCACGCCCAGGCAAACCTTGTTCAAAGCAGGCACCAGATCACCCCGATGATAGATGATCAAGGGCGGAGCATAGATATGGCGCAGGGCCAGGGGATAATCCCCATCCGTGTAACAGAGCAGATCGATCTGATAATGCTGGCAGAGGTTCCTGATCTGTTCCAGGTTGGCGGGAGGGACAGCCCTCGCCAGATGCCGTTTCACCGCTTCGGACAGGCCTTCTTCTTTATAGAGGGGATGTCCCGGTTTGCCTACAAACTCCACCGGATTGGGAAACTTGGACAACAAGCGGAGGGTTTCCGCCAGCTTGAGTCCGGGGGCGGTTTTCAGGCAGAGCCAGGCTGTAAGTTTTTCCGTCATTGTTGTTTAAGTAGTTTATAGAGCCGGTGTTTGAGCTCTTCGAGGTTATACTGGCTGACGGCGGAGATGGGCATCACCTCCACCTTGAAAGTTTGTCTGAACAGGGCTGAGATCTGCTCCAGCACAGGCTGGCGCTGCGTTTCCTCCACGGTATCCAGCTTGCTGATCACCACCAGGAAGGGTTTTTTGTCCATGAAGGCGTCATAGAAATACAATTCGGCGCGCAGCGTGCGCAAGGCGGAAAGGTGATCCGGTGTGCTGACATCGATCAGGAAAAGCAAAACGCTAGTGCGCTGGATGTGGCGCAGAAACTGATGCCCCAAACCCTTGCCCAGATGGGCGCCTTCGATGATGCCGGGGATGTCCGCCATCACGAAGGACTGGTAATCGCTGACGCGCACCACGCCCAGCATGGGCTCAAGTGTGGTGAATTCATAATCGGCGATCTTGGGGCGGGCGGCGGAAAGCACGCTGAGCAGGGTTGATTTCCCTGCATTGGGAAAGCCCACCAGGCCTACATCAGCCATCAGTTTAAGCACAAATTCCAGTTCCACTTCCTGGGTCTGTTTGCCGGGGGTGGCATGGCGGGGAGCTTGGTTCGTGGGGGTGGCGAAATTGCTGTTGCCCTTTCCGCCCCGTCCACCACGGGCGATAACGATCCGTTCGTTGTGATGGGTGATGTCGGCGATCTTGATCCGCTTCTCGCTATCCAAACGGAAAACCTCCGTGCCCAAAGGCAGCCTCAGAACGGTGTCGGCTCCGCTGGCTCCGGCTTTTTTTCCGCCGGAACCGTGTTTTCCGTTCTCCGCCTTGAATAGTTTATTATAGCGGTAATCCAGCAGGGTGTTCACATTCTCGTCGCCATGGGCAACGATATTTCCACCCCGGCCGCCATCGCCGCCATCAGGACCCCCCTTGGGAACGAATTTCTCCCGCCGGAAACTGACACAGCCGTCGCCGCCGTTTCCGGCTTTCACACGCACCCGTGCATAATCAATGAACATCGGTTATACTGGGGTTCCTCAGTTGATGATGATGAATTTCCGGGTGTTGGCTGCGTTGCCCTGGCTCAGGCGCAGGAAATACACGCCTTCGGCGAGGCGCTGGCCTGAGACCCGGCCGTCCCAGTCAAAACTGTGCTCAGGCGAGGAGACAGCCGCTTCATGGATATTCCCCAGTTTTCTTCCGCGCAGGTCATAGACACTTACTCGCAGCGGCCCCTTGTCCAGGCCGTAAAACTCAAGCCGGAAGGGGGCGGAGCCCCTCAGCAGCGGATTTGGCATCTGGCAGGATAATACTGGACGGGGCGGCGCGTCTTCCTGGATCGAGACATTATTGTATAAGGTTTCCACCAGGTCATACCCGTTGTCGCTGAAACGCAGGTAGCCTGCATTGATATAGTTGCTGTACTGGCCGGTGAAGTAGACACTCTGGCTGAAATCCAGGCTCTGCGGATACAGCTCTACCAACTGGTAGGAGGGGTTGATCACTTCAAACTCCGCTACCAGGGGGAAATCCCCGTCGGCATCGAAATATTCGACGCTGATCGTCTGGGGCCCGGGGCCGAACAGGAAATTGGCATGCTCCGGCAGGGTGTTCTGAACCACCTGATAGCGGTTGTCCTGGAACAGCAACGCACCCAGGGTGCTGTAATCACCCAGGCCGAAGCTGGGCTCGAGGTTCATCAGGTCTATCTCCACCCGCATGGTCAGGCTGGAAACCATCAGGGTGTGGCTGTTATTGGGCCAGTCTCCAAATTGGGGGTCATTCACCAGATCGCTGATGTTGCAGGCAAGCTGCAGGACACCTCCGCTGGCTTGGGATTGGATGCTGCCGATCTGGGCGAAAGTGGGTGTGCCGGTGGAATCCATACCCAATTTGTATAAACCGGAGGACACCACACCGGGAATGCTGAAAGTGTGGATCAGGGCATAGGCAACGCTGTCGGACAGGGCTTCCGGATTCATGATGGTGGTGGCGTAGATATTGTAGGAAGTGAGGGAATTCATGGTGGGGAAAGAGCCGGAGACATTCGCCAGGGCGGAATAGAACTTGTTTTCACTGCAGGCGAACCAGGTGTCGGTCAGATCCAGACTGGGGGCATAGACCATCACGGAATCGCCGCTGGCATCGGTTCCGATCAATGCCATCTGGGCTGTCGGCAAAGGGAAGGAATCGCTGTCCCGGTAAGCCGGCTGCAGATAGGCAACGCTCTCACCCATGTATTCCATTGCCACCCGCAGACGATAGCGCAGCATCTGGCCAAATTCATAGGGAACCAATGCCTGCAGGGTGCCGGGGGAATACTCAGAGGGCGAAACTTCCTGCCAGGCAGCTCCATTGGCGCTATAATAACACTGTGTGGGAATACTGCCTCCGCTGAGGTCCTCCCAACGCAGATGCAGATCGCCACTGGCATCACGGGAACTGTGCCTGATATTGCCAAAAGGCATGCTAATCTGGGCTGACAGCAGGGACAGGCTTCCCGCCAGGATCGCGATCAAGATGAACTGTTTCATCTTTGCTCCTGATAACAATAGTTTGAGAATAAACAGGTTGGCTCCGCTCAGGGCTCGATCAGCCCCGCTTCCAGCAGCTTGCGGAAATAGGTCCAGCTCGTTTCGTTTGGCTCACTCCATTCCAGTGGAGCGGAAGCGAATTCCGGCTTGTTAGCCAGCACAAAATCCTGGATCTGCTGCGGAAGTGCTTCGAAGCCGCCTTCCAGCTTGCGTCCGCGGCAGACGAAAACCAGATTGCCGGGACGGTCATCCATTCGCATAAAGGGCAGCCAGGGTGAGATGCGCGTCCAGGTGATATGTGCCGGCACGCTGGAAAGCTCCTTGTCCGCCAGATCCTCTTTTTTGGCAAAGAACTGGAAGAATTCCGCCGCCTGATAGATATCGCTCTGAGAGAACTGCGGATATTCCTTGCGCGGCAGCGGCGAAGTGTAATAGGGGAAGATCTCCAGATGGAAAGCGAGTTCATCGCCCAGCTCGGTGGAAGGCAGGATCATGCGGATCACCCGGATCTCATCATCGCCAAAGCTGAAGTCCTGATTCACCGGATCATTCCAGACATGGATCACAGGCACTTCTTTGCCGGTGAAGGGATTGCGCCAGCTCTGCAAAATCTGCCCGGTGCGGTGATCCTTGTAGAAAGCTGCCTCACGGGTGAGCAACTCGAATCCGTCTTCCTTCACCACCGTGCGGGC
Organism: uncultured Candidatus Cloacimonadota bacterium; assembly: GCA_964631665.1. Lineage (GTDB taxonomy): Bacteria > Cloacimonadota > Cloacimonadia > Cloacimonadales > Cloacimonadaceae > Syntrophosphaera. The sequence continues at coordinate 19,876 of CAZVXK010000016.1, forward strand.
AATGTTGAATCCTTCGAAGGCAAAGAGCTCCATCCTTTTCTCGCCGGGGATCAGGCTATAAACCTTCCCCGTCCAGTGATAGACGGTCTCACCGCCCTCCGCGTCACCCCGGATGCGCATAAAGGCATCCAGATAGTCCCAGGGATCGGAAAGGTCAAACGCGAGCAGCATATTGATACCCATACAGGCGATCAGGAAAAGGATCAGGTACTTCATAGGGCTGGTCAGATATCTGGCAGAAGGATCGCTGGCGGCATCATTTGAAGCTGAAGCTTTTCAGGATTTTCTCGAACACGGGCAGGTTGGCTTTATACTTGTCGATATCCGAAGTAATCGAAACAGCATAGAGCTTTTCCTGATGAAGGGTGTGTACTGCTTGCGTTTTCATATCGAAGAAATCCATCATTGAGGCAGAGACCTCCACCATGAAGGCTTTGTTGCCAGCCAGTTCGGTTTCGCCCTGTTTTTCGACCACGACTTTGGCCATCCCCTGTTCTTCCAACTGGGCAAGCATTTCCTTCAAACTGCTTTCTGAATATTCATCATAACCCTTGTCCTTGTCCTCTTCCGTCAGTTCAGCAACCATGACCGCGATCACGACCGGCATTCCCATTTCGGTTTGCATCAGGGAGACGGTGAACAGACCATTCTCGTCATCCACATTCATCATCCAGCCTTTGGGATACTGTACTTCATAACCAAATGTCTCGCTGGTGTGGGTTTCCCATTCGATGTCCTGGGCCAGCAGTCCGATACCGAGCATCATCAGTATCATCCAAATAAAAGCAGATCTTAGCATCTTTCCTCCTGTGCTGATCTTGTCTATTCTGTTTGTTAACCAGTCTATTACTGCCACAAATATGTCAAGCAGGAAATGATCCGATGCTCTGAAAATCAAGTTGCAATGGCACATTCCATCCATCGGAGCACAGTCTGCTTGACAAAAAACAGATGGATGGCAATTGTGTCTGCAAATGACGGACAAGGTGGTGAGCAATGCTTGAAGCGCTTGGATCGAGGATAATGGGCGGGGTCGTGGCTCTGGCGATGTTCCTGTTCTCATCCTACAGCGGTAACGATCCCAGGTTCAGCAACCTGAGGGGACGCAACGGAACCAGTTATCTGCAGCTTACCACCAGCCTGATCAATGCCTTTGACAACGACTTTCCGGACGTGTTCAAGTCCGGCACCCTGATCACGGTGAATTTCAAGGTGGAACTGCGCTCCAAGGGCCGTGTGCTGGGCACTCACGATTTCCGGAACACGGTGCAATACGACTCCCGCCAGAACATCTATTCCGTATATTGTTCCGCCACGGAACGCCGCAACACCACTTCCTCCTACCGCAGCATGATCACCGATGTGGCCTTGCTGGATTGCTCCGTGCCCATTCAGCAGAGCTGGGAGAAAGTGGATGTGAAGGTGGAGGCCTGGCTTCCCTCCGTGTATTTCGAACAGATCAACCGCACTGTGGATCTGATGGTGTTGTGGCGTTTGCAGCGTCCCACGGTGAGAAACAGTTTCAACGTTAAGATAGTATCCTAGGAAGCAAAATGAAAACCTACCGGCCCGGATTGCGCACCCTGATCCTGCTGCTTTATGTGATCGTTTCCATCGGCAGTTTGGTGTTGCTGAACTACTTCATCCAAAACCAGCAAAGGCAGCTCATGGAGGATGTGAAGCATCTGGAGCTGGTAGAGGAACTGCGGTTGATCGATTTTGACCGGCAGGAGGATTCCCTGAAAGTGGACCGGATCGTGAACACCTTCAACCAGGCCAAGACCTCCCTCAAGCTCACCATGCAAAAGACCCAGTTCTATTTTGCCATGCTGCTGCTGGGGATGATCGTGATCTCCACCCTGATCTTTTTCTTTGTGCTTTCCCGCATCAGCAAACCCCTGATCGACCTCAAGAACGCCACGGAGCAGATACGCCAGGGCAACTATTCGGTCCACCTGCCCGAAACCGGCCTCCACGAGATGAAGCTGTTGAAAAACTCCTTCAATGTGATGAGCCGAGAGCTGGAGGCCACTCAGAAACGGTTGGTGGTGGCTGAGAAGGAAATGATCTGGAAAGACCTGTCCCGCATCCTGGCGCACGAGATCAAGAATCCGCTAACCCCCATCCAGCTTGTCATCCAACGCCTGGAAGAGCGTCTGGACAGCGCTCCTGACCAGGCAAAGGACATCCTGCCCGAATCCATCGCCATCATCAATCAGGAGATCGAGAACCTGCGTCTGCTGGCCCAGGACTTTTCCAGCTTCGCCAAAGTGACCCAGCCCAAGCAGGAGGTCTTCGATCCGGCGGACAGCATCCGCGAGATCTGCAAATCCTACACCAGCGACTACAACCTGAAACTGGATCTGGAAGGCCGCCACCGCATCAGATTCGACCGCACCCATTTCTATCAGATCATCACCAACATCCTCCAGAACGCCATCGACGCCTCACAACCTGATCAGCCGATCTCTCTAAAGCTCAGCCACGAAAAATCCTACATCGTGATCACAATTACTGACCAGGGCAGCGGCATCGAAGCGGAAGACCTGCACCGCATCTTCGAACCCTATTTCTCCCGCAAGAACAAGGGCACCGGACTGGGACTGGCTTTGGTGAAGAAGCTCTGTGAGGCAAACAAAACCATCGTGCGCGCCAAAAGCAAGCCCGGGGAGGGCAGTGAATTCACCCTGATCATCGAAGAGGCCGGAGCATGAAGATACTGATCATCGATGACGAACGCAATATCTGCCTGACCTTGAAGAACATCCTGGTGGATGAGGGTTATCAGGTTTCCACCTGCTACACTGCCACAGAGGGAATGGCCGCCTTTGAGGAGGAGGAGCCTGATGCCGTGATCCTGGATGTGAAACTCCCCGATGGCAATGGGATCGAGGTTCTGGCCAGGATTCGTAAATATAACTCCACCACTCCCGTGATCATGATCTCCGGCAACAGCAACATCAGCGACGCGGTCAAAGCCATCAAACTGGGCGCCAACGACTTCCTGGAAAAGCCGCTTTCCCTGCCCAAGGTGAAGATAACGGTCAAAAAAGCCCTGGAATTTTCCGCCCTCAGTCGCCAGGTGCAGGCTCTGCAACGGCAAAGTGAATCCGACTGGGCGATGGTGGGCGAGACCCCTGCCATGCTGGAATTGCGCCAGATCATCGAAAAAATCGCCCCCAGCAACGCCAAGGTGCTGATCCAGGGCGAAAGCGGCACCGGCAAGGAATTGGTGGCCCGCCTCATCCATGCCCGCAGCGACCGCATCGGCAAACCCTTCATCAAGTTCAATTCCGCCGCCATCCCGCGTGAATTGGTGGAAAGCGAGCTCTTCGGCTATGAACGCGGCGCCTTCACCGGTGCCGATAAACGCAAGAGCGGCAAGCTGGAGGAGGCGGATGGCGGCACCCTGTTTCTGGACGAGATCGGCGACATGGACCTGGCAGCCCAGGCCAAGATCCTGCGCGTGATCCAGGAGGGCGAGTTCGAACGGGTGGGTGGCAACCAGACCCAGCGCATCGATGTCCGCATCATCGCCGCCACCAATCAGGACCTGGCAGCCTTGGTGGAAAAGGGCGACTTCCGGGAAGACCTCTTTTACCGCCTGAATGTGGTGCCGGTCTTCACTCCTCCTTTGCGAGAACGCAAACAGGATATCCCGCTCATCCTGGCCCACTTTTCCGCCCTCATCGCCTCCGAACTGAAGGTGAAACCCAAGATCTTCAACCCCAAAGCGATCGAGTTGCTTCAAAAACCGGACTACCCCGGCAATGTGCGTGAACTGCGCAACATCATTGAACGCATCTACTTGCTCTGCGAGGATGAGAAACTGGGCCCGGCAAACATCGAGCCGCTGCTCTTCGGTTCCGCCGCTACCCGCAACCTGGCCGATGCAGGTTTCTGGACTGACACCAGAAACTTCAACGAGAAAAAGCGGGAATTCGAGATCCGCTACCTGGGCACCCAACTCAACCTCAACCAGGGCAGCGTGTCCAAAACCGCTGATGCCATCGGCATGGCGCAGAGCAACCTCAGCCGCAAACTGCACGAACTGGGACTGCTCTGACAGCTCCACAACAAAGAATTTTCCGCCTGATCGATCCCTGATCTGCTATCGGCTCTGCCGACAGCACAGTTTTTCTGGGTATACCAAACCAGCCTAAATCCAGTCCCGATCAAGCTTCTGAGACGATTCAGGCCATCTTTGGACGTATTGGAAATACGATGGGCGGATCGGTGTCCGCCCTTACCTCTCCCGTTAGCAATACGGAATCATTACGGAGTCATTACGGATTAACTCCGTAATGACTCCGTAATGATTCCGTATTGCTAACGGGGGCAAAGGTCAACCGACAAGGGAAGATTGCCTTTCAGACAGGAAAAAACCAAGCCCCGGATTGATTTTCCGGGGCTTGGCGCTTATCGTTTCAGGTTGGTTTCATCTTCCCGGCTGTCGACAAAACTGACAACCGCCTGGAGGGAATACCTTTACTGCATCAGGATCATTTTGCGGGTGGAGGTGTAGCTTCCGGCGCTCATGCGGTAGAAGTAGATGCCACTGGCGACGGGTTTGCCCTGGTCGTCTTTTCCGTTGAAGACCACGTTGTACCAGCCGGTGGGCTGGGTTTCGTTCACCAGGGTGCGGACGCGCTGTCCCTTGGAGTTATAGATCTCGATGCGGATGGAAGAAGGTTCCTTCACGCTGTAACGGATGGTGGTTTCCGGGTTGAAGGGATTGGGATAGTTACCGATCAGTTCAGTGGCGGCAACCGGGATCACCTGATCCTCGTTGGATACCACAGACATGATGAAGTTCACCGTGGTGGTCTGGTTTTGGTTTACCTCCACGTCTTCCACGGTCTGGGTAATGAAGCCGGCAGCGGAACAGGTTACATCGTAAGTGCCCACGGGGATGATGAGGGAATAGGCTCCCGCGGTATTGGTGGTGGCTGAAATGCCTCCGGCGGTGACCGTGGCGCCCACGATGGGTGTGTTGTTCTGCCTTCTGACCACCCCGGCGATCAATCCGGTGATGGTTTCCTTGACCAGGATATTGGAGAAGGAAGGCACGGAGAGGACGCCGTTGGTATAGACCGCTTTCACCGCCCAGCGGTAATTGCCATTGGGCAGCGTTTGCCAACCGGTGTCGTTGTGATGCAGGACCGTGATCTGATCGGGAGTCAGCAAAGCCCAGGAGGTTTCATTTCCTTCCTGTCCGGCACTCAGGCGCCAAACCTTGAAGCCGGTGAGCACGCGGTCGGACTTTGAGGAATACTTTGTTTCCATGGGAAGCGGCAGTCTGGGTTCGCTGCGCGCTCCGCCCAGTTCCATCTGCCGTGAGGGATGGGTGGCGGGTATGGAATTTACCAAGGCACCGGTTCCGGAAGCGGAACGGCGTTCCAACTGATCAGGACGGAAGGTGATGGTGCCTTCCGGCGAGCCCAAGGGCAGGACGGCATTGCCGATGTAGATGTTGTCCATGAACCACACATACCATAAGCCGTCGTTGCCGGGGCCGTCCACTGCATTGAAGGCCAGCTTGATCTGCTGCCCGGAAAAGGCGGCCAGATCGATCGTTATCGGCGAGGCATAGTAGTTCCAACCACCGGTTTGGGTGCTGGCATCCCACAGCACGGTCCAGGTGCTGCCGTTGTCGGATGATACTTTCACATAGTAGTGATCGGCATTGATGGAGCCCAGATAGACATAGCTGTCGAAGCGCAGATAAGCTGCGGGAGGGCAGTTGAACGACGGTGTGATCAGCCATTCGTCCTGATGGCCATAATCCCACCACAGGCCTGCTTGATAGGTGCCATCGGTGGGGGGGACGGAACTTCCGCTGATGGTGATCGTTCCGAACCGGCACCAGGTGGGATATACGCCACTGGTATTGATGGGGCCGGTGTTGGTGATCACCTGGGTCCATTCGGCAGGCGGGAAGGTGGTGCCTTCAAAGCTTTCGGTAACTTCGATGGCATTGGGATCGGGACTCTGCCAGGTAACCATCACAGCAGTTCCCTCGACATTCTGTTCCGCCAACACTGTATGCGGGGCATAGGCCACCTCGTTCAGGGTGATGTTGCCCATGTTATAGTTGGTGGTGCCAACGTTGATGTTGCCCATGGTGGAGGTGTAGCCCGGGCACATGATCACATAGGCATAGGATTGATTGGCATAGACGCTGGGAATGGTGAAGGTTCCTGTGGCAGTGGTATTGGTGGTGTAGTTGGCATATCCGGTGAGGTGGATGCTGGCTCCGGGCAGTCCGGCTCCGGTGTCGCTGGCCAGCACGGTTCCAGTTACATTCACCACAGGCATTGGGGTCATCGTAACATCCAGCGTTACGGTCTCGTCTTCCTCGATGGTGATGGTATGTGTGGAGGTAAGGTAGCCATAGGTGTTGAAATTGACCGTGTAGGTGCCGGGCAGGATGTTTTGGATGCTATACTGGCCCTGGGCGTTGGTTGTGGTGCCATAGCCGCCGGTGGTGAATTGGATGATCACACCTTCCAGGGGTTGATTGTTCACACCCACTACGGTTCCGTTCAGGTGTCCCACGCCTCCGGGGATGATGTAGAAGGTGGTCTGGGCAAACTGACCGGTATTGGTGCCACCGGTGGTGGGAGGATTGTAGGGGTCGTAATCCACTGAATCCGAATAGATGTTGCGGGCACGGGTGGCAGGGGTTCCGGTCTGCGCCTTGAAGTAGTTCGTGGAAGCATAATACTGCGTATCCATGGGACGTTCGAAGGTGAGCACCAGGTTCAGTCCATCCAGATAGAGGTAGGGCTGGTTGAAGGGGATGGTGATGGTGTTCGACCCGGTGGGATAGTTCAACGTTCCGGAGTAGACCTGCGTATGCCCGGTGCAGGGTATCCAGCCGGCGGAAAGGTCGTTGAGGGCAGTGGTGCCGATGAAGACATTGGTGGGCATATTGAGCAGGTCCTGGGTGAACTGGTTGTAGATCGCCAGCCCGGTGATCGTGCCGGTGGTGTTGCTTATTTCCGCCGGATAGATAAGATACTGGTGCAGCGAATTCTTGTAATACATGTCGATCGGGATGCGGGCGGTCTGGTTGCCTTCCCCGACGGTGAAAGCCAGCACACCGGCAGGCTGCACCACGATGTTCATGGTGGGTGTTTGATCGTTGGCGGGGACGGAATCGCCCGGCAGGACCACCTTGCCATAAATGGTGAGAGGGCCAGCGGTGTCTGGTGTCCAGGATACCGGGAATATGTGGGTTGCGTTGGGAGCCAGGGTCACGCCCTGCATGGAGGCAAGTTCGGTGGTTCCGCTCATCAGTTTGACCGTGTAATTGTCGCCGTTCTGGGTGTCGGTTCCCATATTTTGCACCTGCACACTATAGATGGTGGGGATTCCCACGGAGGGTGTCACATTGCCCGTGATCGAAAGGGCGGCAAGGTCGTTGCGCAGGATGGGCAGCATATTGGAGAAAGCTGCCGGACTGAGCACATTGTTGGTGTAAACGCCTTTGACAGCCCACTTGTAGTTTCCATCCGGCAGGGTCGCCCAAGTCGGATCCGCCAAGGTGGTATCGGTGATGGTGGTGGTGGTCAGCAGGGTCCAGCTGTTCTCATTGTTCTCATTGCCCTGGGTGAGGCGCCACACCTTGTAGCCATAGAGGGTGCGGTCTTCACGGTTATTCGGGGAAGCGACCGGGGATCGCTCACTGCGGATGGTTCTGGCTTGATTAAGCAATGCACCTTCTATCTCGGACAGGCTGGAGGCAGGGGCAGGAGGTGTCACGCTTGAGTGGGCATAATCCAAAATGCGGTTCAGAGCCGGGCCCACATAGAGATCGTCGATGTACCAGCCGGCATAGGATACCACCGTGGTGGCGTACCACTCGAAGCTGATCTCCACGTTCGACTGATTGGCATAGGCTGACAGGTTTACAGTGAGTTCCTGCCAGGGCATGAACACCGCCGAGGAGCTGTTGCCCCATACGGTGTTGCCGTTCACCTTGATCAAGCCGTAGTCCCAGGTGTTGTAGCCGTTCATGTAGTGCCAGAAGCTGAGTACGGGATTGGGGATGCCGGAAAGGTTGTAGGTCTTTCTCAGATAAGACCAGCCGCCGCAGTTGGAGTATCCGCCATGCAACACGGTTCCCCACATCCCGGTTCCGCTGTGGGCCGCGGGTGGTGGGGTGTCCGGGTAGGTATCGATATCCACATAGTTGGCCACGTCGTAGTTGTTGCCCCATTCCCAATCTCCGAGGGGATTAGCCCAGTTCGAACTGGGAACCCAACCGCCATCACTGGCCTCGAAATCATCCAGGGGGCCACCGGAAGCTCCGGGCGGGCGCCAGGTAAGGTTCACCTGGGTTTGGGTGGCATTCACCACAGCCAACACCTGGGTGGGCGGCATCGCCACTTCCAGCAGGGTCAAAGTACCCATGTCATAGTTGGTGGCGCCAACGTTGATGGTGCCGGTAAGTATCTGATAGCCGGGAGTCGTAAGAGTATAGGTGTAAGTGTTTCCGGAAAGCACACCGGTGATGTTGAACTGCCCTTGGGCATTGGTGGTGCCCTGGTAGTTCAGCGGGCCCGTCAGGGAAACTTCCACTCCTGCCAGTCCCACGGTGGGCGCATCGCTGCCAACCACAGTGCCGAACACGCTCACGGTGGAGGAGGATGTCAGAACAAAGTTCAGGGTGGTGGTTTCATCTGCCACCAGGGTTACCGGAAGGGTTTGGGTTTCATAGCCCAGCTTGCTGGCGGTTACGGTATACTGGCCCGGGACCAGGTAGGGTAAGTTGTAGTGTCCGTTCTGGTTGGTGGTGGTGGCATAGGTGGTGCCATTGATCACAATATTCACATCCGCCACTGGGTTGCCGCCGGAGGTCACTGTACCATTCAGAGTAGCCAGGCCACCGGTGATAAAGGCAAAGGTTGTTTTGGGGAAGGTACCGGAAAGGGTTCCCGTCGCCTGAGGGGCATAGGGATCGTAATCAACGGTGTCCGAATAGGCTTTGCGGGCGCGGTTGGTGCCCACGGTCTGGGCGGAGAAATTGTCATTGCTGTTGAAATACACTGTATCCATGACACGTTTGGCCATCAGCACCAGATTGCCGGAAGTATAGGTGAAGGGTGTTTGCAGGGGGATGATGATGGTGTTTTCACCACTGGGGAAATCGATGGTGCCGTCATAGACCAGTGTCAGGTTGTTGGCTGTGATCCAACCGGCGGAGAGGTCTGCCTGGTCGGTTTGCCCCAGCCAGAACTGGCAGGGTTTGTTGGGCAGGTTGGTCACAAAGTTATTATAGAATGTGAGGGCGGTGATATTACCGAAGACACCGATCTCCGCAGGATAATACAATGCTTCGAAGAGACTGCATTTATAAAAGAACTCCAGCGGTATGCCCTCCCACAATCCGCCATTGCCAACAGTTACATTCACGGTACCGGCCGGCATGACTGTGATATTGAGCACTCCGGTGATGTCGTTGGCCGGATTCTCGTCCCCGGCCAGAACCACTTTGCCCCGCAGGGCCACCGGCCCTTGTTGGGTGGGGGTCCAGC
>CAZVXK010000017.1:0-29026 GCA_964631665.1 uncultured Candidatus Cloacimonadota bacterium
CAAATGGCCAACGTAACTTATACATGACATCAGATTACAAGGCCATTTGGACTTCAAACAGCCATGACTTTTACTGGTCGGTTGTGAAAGGTTTTCATTGTGGTTTCTCTTTATTATGTTCCTCAGTCCCTCTGTTTTAAAAAAAGACCATACACCAATCCCAGGCAGGATGCCTGGGTTCCTCTCCCCAGCGCAGCTTATCTTTTCTCTTTCCTCTATTCTCTTTCCATAGCCCTCCCCGCCAGGCTCCCCGCCAGGCAGGATGCCTGGGTTCCTCTCCCCGGCGCAGCTTATCTTTTCTCTTTCCTCTATTCTCTTTTCTCTTTCCAAATCCCTCCCCCCAGGCAGGATGCCTGGGTTCTTCACCCCCGGCGCAGCCCATCTTTTCTCTTTTCTCTTTTCTCTTTTCTCTATTCTCTTTTCTCTATCATGTTCATCCCAGCTGCGGTTGACCGGGCAGCAAAAAAGCCACCCCGCAGGGTGGCTTTCAGATTATTTCTTCTTATGACGGTTTTTGCGCAGGCGCTTCTTTCTTTTATGAGTAACTATCTTATGTCGTTTCTTCTTCTTACCGCAAGGCATAGCTCGCTCACCTTACTTTTTGAGCTTCAGATCTACCACAGAGGCTTTGAACTCGCGTGAGAACTTGAAAGTGGGGACGGTGCGGGCAGGAACAGGAACTTTCTGGTCTGTTTTGGGGTTACGGCCAACGCGCGGTTTGCGGGTTTTCAGTTTGAAGGTGCCAAAACCGCGGATTTCAATGTGGTTGCCTTCGCTGAGGCTGTCCTTAATCGATTGCAGCAGTGAGTCTACGACCACAGCCACGTCTTTGCGGATGATTCCGGTGTTCTCCGAAATGATCTTTACCAAGTCTGCTTTCGTCATGTTTTTCTCCTTGAATTAATGATGTATTTTGGGGTCAAAGATCGGGTATCAGGTAATAAATTACTCAAAAATATAGCCTTAGGGTTTGTGTCAAGAAAAAAAGTTTGGCCGTCTCTTTCGATGTGCCTGCAGCGCTTATCACTAAAGGAATTGACGGATTCTGGCCAAGGAGGATTTTCACCCCAGGACCCTCCTAAAGCCCTGCCCTGCAAGCCGGAAAAATCAGAGCGGGGCATTCATCCCTTTCCTGATGCGGCGGAAATCACGGTAGCTGATCAGCGAAGCCCAGAGGAAGAACCCCGCCGCCACCACGAAAACCATGGTGATGTTGAACACCTTGAGCAGGGTGAAACCCAGCACCGGAGCGATCAGGCCACGGATGCCGGTGAGGGTTACATGCACGCTCTGATAGATGGAGGCGTCCTGATCCCCGGCGAAGAAGATGGAGCCCATGTTCCAGGAGATGTTCACCGCCGCCATGGCGATGCCAAAGATCAGATAGGCCACAAACACGATCAGCACGGGCAGCAGCGATTCCCCCTGCCACAGGGAGGAAACCACGAACAACAGCGGAAACACCATCAAAAGGGCAAAGGCGGCGGAAATGAAGCGGAAGGGGTGCATCCGGTCGTGCAGTTTGCCGATCACCGGCGACAGCAGCAGCAAGCCCAACTGGGACAGGATGCCCTTGGCCAGGAAGTTTTGGGTGTAGTTCAGGTTCAGCTTGTCCACCAGATAGATGGGGATGACGGGTTGCATCATGATGAAGCCCATGCCATAGATGGAAAAGCTGCGCTCGAAGGAGGCGAAATCCTTGTTTTCCCGAAGCAGCCTGAAAGTGCCTGAGATCGGTTCCAGCAGGCTCTTTTTCCAGCTTATCGGTTCGCAAACCTTCAGGTTCAGCGGATCCTGGATGCGGATGAAGGAAAGCAGGGCGGCGCTGATGAATCCGCTGAAGCCCATCACCAGAAGGATCCAGCGGAAGCTCTGCTCCTGGATGTCCAGCAGCTTGCCCGCCATATAGGTGAAGATCACCGAGACCAGCATGCCCAGGCTGATGGTGAAGCCAAACAGCCGCGCCCGGTGGTTCACATTGATGTTCTTCTGGTAGATGCTGTTTTGCCCCGGGATCAATAGTGAACTGGCGGAAAACACCAGTGCCAACAGCACCAGGTATTCGTTCATGGTGCCCAGCCAGACGGCATAGACCAGGGAAAGCCTGCCCACAACCCCCGCCGCCAGGAAATAACGGGACTTGTGGCAACTGCGCTCGAAACGGCGTCCCCACCACACGGAAAAGAAATTGGAGATGGGCCAGATCATGGTCAGCAGCATCAATTGCCAGTCCTTGGCCTGCAGCGCCTTGCGGGCAATGATGTCCTGGGTCTGGCTCAGGCTGAGGATCGCCCCGTTGAACAGAGCCGAAACCAGCAGCAGGATGGCGGTCTGGCGCTCGATGGGGCTGAAGCTGCTCAGACGGGGAAGGCGGAAAGAACGGATCGAAAGCATTCAGGCGGTGGCCGGAACCAAGCGGTGGAAGGGCTCAGATCACCTTGCGCCGCAGGATCTCCAGCGTGGCGCGGTGGGGTTTTTCGTCCGGTTTGAGGGGTCGCACCAGTCTGTCCAGCACCTTGGAGCGGTGTTCCCGGGTTTGGGCTTTGGCGGTGTAGGCAAAGAGCAAGCTTGCCAGTTCCTCCCCTTCGGCATCATACACCTTGGCTAGCAGTTTCACCTCCTGATCCCGCTTGCCCTTGTTTTCGATCTCATAGCCCAGCCGGATGAAATTGGCGTCGTATTCCTCGAAGCTGACGCTGTGGATGACCACCCGGCGGGCCAGTGCTTTCTGGGAATAGCTGTTATACCAGATGCCAAAGCCCGCGGCAAGGATCACCAATAGTACAAGGGTGTCCTTCAGCTTGTATTTGCGGGGGAATTCCATTCTGTCCACGATGGGCATGATCCACCTCTAATAGGAAAGCTGCCAGCCGGCGAAGAGCTGATGGCGCCAAGCGTCCCGGTAGTTTGAGCTAAGCCCCGCCACCAGGCTGTGATGGGCCATCAGGCTGAAGCGCAGGGTGTTTTCGAAGCTGTAGCTGTTGGTAATCTCCCCCTCCAGCCAGTCCGCCGTGGCGGTGTCGATGATTTCGGGCGGGAAAAAGTCCTGGTAGTTCAGGCGCCAATCGTTGCCCACGCTGCCCTGGCGGGTGAAGGAAAACCGGGAATCCCACTTCAGCCCAGGTAACAGAGGATAGTTCAGCTCACAGGTGAGATCGATCAGATTGCTACCCTTGGCATAGCCCAGGGACCTGCGGTCGTGGGAATACATGGTGTGGTTGGTGTAATGGGTGTAGGTCCAGGGCCTGATGGCGGTGATTTCCAAGCCCAGACGGGGTGGATCCTTTTCTCCGATGGATATGGCCGGAAGTTTAAGCGCAACGCCGCTCTGGAGGCCGTATTTATTGCCCCACCAGTTGCCCAGGATTTCACCATAGCGGAGCTCGTCCAGCATCAGGTTCAGGTAGAGGGTCAGGTTCGTGTGGGGCATGATGTTCATTCCGCCATAGATCAGCACATTGTCCCTGTCCCATTGGTTGTGCTCGATCACGCGCCAGAACACATGTGGCAGCAGATAGTTCAGATCGAGGCCACGCTTGCCATAGACGATCGCCTCACCGCCAAAGAGCTCCAGCCAGTTACGGTGCCGGTAGGTGATCTGATGCAGGGCCAGGTATTTATCGGGAAAATCCTGGTCGGCAAGGCGGGTGGAAGTGCTGTCCGCCATCAGGGAACCGTGTAGGAAGGACAGCGTGAAGGCGCCGATATTACCCTCCGCCAGCAGATAGGCATAGTCGTTGCAATAATCCGACAGCACCAGTGAACCGGAGAGGTTGTTGGTAACCTGGAATTTCCCCCGTCCCAGGGCGGTGGTCAGATGGTGGTCGCGGTAGCTGAGATCGGCATTCAGGTTGTCGAACTGGATCTTTTTAGCGAGGCGGGAACGGAAACCATCGATCAAGGGGGATTCCTCGGCGGCATCCAGATCGCCGAAGAAGGCTCCGTTCCACCATAGGGCCCGCAGCCGCAAATGCTGGTTCAATATTGTATTGAGGCGGATTCCTTTGTAGAGGAAGCCATAATCCCCGGGATCGTCCCAACGGTAGTCATAGCCGGCGATCACATTCATCTCGCCCAGAAAGTCCACCACCGAATCCCGGTGGGCATATTGGAGCAGCGCATAGTGTGGGTTTCCCGGCCGGAAACCATCCACCAGGGCATCCCTGAACACGCTCCAACGGCGGAAGGGATGGCTGAGACCGGAAGTAGCGGGAAGGGGATCCCTGGCAAAATAGCTGTCGTTGTCCGCCAGCAATGAGGGTGAAAGCTGGCTGCGCACCTTTGGCGCAAAGGCGGAAGTTTCCCCCAGAAGCTGCGCCGTGAGGGTGCCGGCCCCCAGGCAGAGCAGCAGGGTCAAGGCTAAACGGAGGTGGGTGTTACGCAACTTAATGGTGTCCTCCATAGCCGCTGATCTGGCCCAGGGCAATGATGTGCTCCACTTCCTTGGGGCTCAGTTTCAGCTCCCGGTCTATCTCACGCGCCGTCCAGCCCTGTTCCACCAGACGGTGCACCATGCGGGTCTTGGTTTGGGTGTCCAGCATCAGGGTGGAACCCTCCAGATTCTCCTTTTCCGCTCCAGTGCTTTTCCTCCGAGGCCGAAAATGCAGATAAAGCCAGAGCAATGCCAAGAGCAGCAACACCCCAAAGCCAGCCAGGAAATAGGGCGCATAGGGCTTCAGCTTCTGCCGCAGCGGTGTGTGGGGTGGGCGAACTTTGGATGTGGCGGTTACCGGAGAAAGTGGATCCGGGCTGGATAAGGAATCGGAAGGCTCGGATTCCGCTGTTCGTTCTGGTGGAGTAGCTGTTCTTGTCAGCACCGGGGAAGGCTCAACCGCAGCCGGTGGAAGAGTGGTTGCCGGTGTAACCGTCCGGGAGGCAACTGGATTGATCATCACCTCGATTTGGTATTGCCCGGCAAGCCATTGATGGGTATAGGGATAGTCCGCCATCATCAGAACCTCGACATAGGCGTTTCTGCTGTCCCCCCAGGCTTTGATGGTATCGATCACCCTGCTCAGGCGGCGATATGCCGGTGCCACGCTTACCGCCTCCGCATTGGGTATCACCACCAGAAAGCCCTTTCCTCCTGCAATTGCCTGGATACTATACTGCGCCGGAGCGGATAGACGGATGCTGAGGCGGTTGGTCTCCGCCCCAAGGTCATCCGCCACCACGGACAGCACTTCCACCGCCTGGCAGAGTGTGGCCAGGCTCAGGCACAGAAGAAGCAACACAAGGCTGCGCATGCTTCCACCTCCACATTTGTAACTTGAAGCAACCAGATCAAGGTAGCACTTCTGATCAGGCTTGCATATCAGTCAAGCAAATTCACCGGACCGAGCTTCAATAACCATATCAGGCATCGGGCAGGGACGAGATCGGAACCTTGGTGATCAGTTCGAAAGCGTCAATGGCGATCTGGAGTTCCTCATTGGTGGGGATCACCAGAATGGAGACGGGTGAATAGGGGCGGGAGATGATGCCGGGATTAGCGCCCACCAAGGTGTTCTGCTCCGGATCGATGTGGATGCCGATGTTCTCCAACCGGTTGCAGATACGGTGGCGCATTTTCACGCCGAATTGTCCGATCCCGCCGGTGAAAACGATCAGGTCCACCTTGATCAGGTTGGCAGCATAAGCTCCGATATAGCGCCGGATGCGGTAGGCATAGGTATCCAGAGCCTGGCCGGCATATTCGTTTCCAGCTTCGGCGGCGGCTTCCAGATCACGCAGATCGCTGGAAATTCCGGACAGCCCCAGCAGCCCGCTTTTCTTGTTCAGAATGTTGTGCAGCTCGTGGAACTCATAGCCCCGTTCCTCCAGATAGAAGATGATGGAGGGATCGAGGTCGCCGCTGCGGGTGCCCATCATCAAACCTTCCAGAGGAGTGAAGCCCATGGAGGTATCGATCGAGCGCCCCTGTTGGATGGCGGTGATGGAAGCGCCGTTGCCCAGATGGCAGGTGATCATGTTTGTATTCTCCGCCGAGCGTTTCATCATCTGCAAAGCCATGTTGCACACATAGCGATGGCTGGTGCCGTGAAAGCCATAGCGGCGGATGCGGAGTTTGTCATAGAACTCCCGTGGGATGCCATAGAGGTAGGCGCTGGGCGGCAGGGTCTGATGGAAGGCTGTGTCGAAGACCGCCACCTGGGGCACCTCGCCGAAGACCGCCATGCTTTCCCTGATCCCGCTCAGGTTGGCAGGATTGTGCAATGGAGCCAGCTCGCAATTGACCTCGATGGCTTTGAGAACCTCGCTGTCGATCACCACGGAGGCAGAATACTGCTCCCCGCCATGCACCACCCGGTGTCCGATCCCGGAGATATCGTCAATGCTTTCCAGGATACCGTTTTCCCGGTCCATCAACGCCTGCATCATCAGTTCGAAAGCCACCCGGTGATTGGGGACGGGCTGTTCCCGCTGGAATTTCCTGCCGTCATACTCCTGGCAAATCCTGCCTTCCGGAAGCCCGATCCGCTCCACCAGTCCTTTGCCCAGGCTCTGTTTGGCGGGCATTTCATAGATCTCATACTTGATCGAGGAACTGCCGGAATTGATCACAAGAATCTTCATCTATCTATCCTTAAGTGTTTTTATAACCACTCATTACAAACCCATTAAGCCAGCCCAAAACCTCACAGTGGCTTCACCGCCCGCACCCAGAGATGGGATTCCCCTTGGCCGGGATCGATGAACTGGCGTGAGAGCAGCGGACGGTAGTGATCCTCGCCCTCTCCCAAAGCGGAGATCCACCAGTGCCGGATCTCATAATCCCGGAACAGCAGCTTGCGAAGGATGTTTTCGCTCAGGGTCTGCGGTTCGGCGCGGTCGGGAGGGTGGTTCAAATTGAAGCTGCCAAGCATATCCCCGCCGGGCTTGAGAATGCGCCGCAATTCGTTGCACATGGCCAGCAGGTGTTTCACATGATCCAGCGAATTGACGGAATAGACCACATCGCAACAGGCATCCGGCAGTGGGATATGTTCTTCGGAACAGGTGACATAGACCATACCGTGCCGGCGGAATTCGGTGGGGAAATTTTGAATATAACGCAAAGCCAGCACATCGATCCCCATCCGCAGCGCCGCACTCTTGGCCCAGACCAGGCTGCCACGTGGTCCGCAACCGAAATCCGCCACCACCTTGCCCTGCAGCCAGGCATCGTCCGCTTCGTCGGCGATGGAAAGCATCAGTTCCTCATACCAGTCGTTGCGCAGACGCCCGCCTTCCAGGCCATAGCGTTCGCGCCAGTATCTCAGTTCATAGCCGTGCTTGCTGTGGACGCGTTTGTTATACCACAGCTTCATCCGCACCAGAGTGTCCATTATCATCGTTTCTCCACGGCGCAGCAACGCCGCTTAAGTGTCTGTCCCGCAATCTGCAAGGCAGATAATTCTTAAATGACCAACCCATGCTATTCGATGGGTATGATCCGTTCCACCACGGGGCGCATCCCGAAGGCGATGCGCAGGATGCCGTTCACATATTGCACCCGGGGATTGTCCTTGTCCAAGCTGAGGTCGGGGAAGTAGATGCGCCGGTCGAATCTGCCGGTCTCGATCTCCATGATGTAATAGCTGATATTGCAGTTCACCGAGGGAAAGCTGCGCACACCGCTCACCCTCAGGTATTCCGCCGTGATGGAGATGTTGATCTCGTCCTTGTTCACACCGGCCAGCTCCACCACGATCACCCATTCGGTATCGGTTTGGAACACATCGCATTTGGGATGCCAGAAGTCGTCGATGGCGTCCTCGATCGCCAGGGGGCTGTGCGTGAGCGAGGAAACCTCACCCAGCAGCTTCAGCATTTCCCGCTGGATGCCTTTCAGGTTGGAATAGATGCTGTCGTTCATGCCACCTTCCATGTCAAGCCAAGTGTTTAATATTCGGTGCGTTCCCTGAAAGTGAGGATGAGTTCCTCATCGGGCTTTATCGTGATCTCGAAAGTGGCTTTGTTATTATTGTCCACGCTGTGTTCCACCTTGTTTTCCACCCTGATGATGCGGGAATTTCCACCCATCTGGTGGATCACGTTGATGGTCTTGGTTTCGGCGGAATTGTTGCGCAGGGTAACCTGGATGGTGCGTTCGGTTACATTTTTGCTGATATTGGCCTGGTCGCGCACCAGGGTGGAGCCCACCAGGTCGAAGGCTTTGCCGGTGTTGATGGTGATCTCTTCATTCTTGCTGGTGTGGTTGATCCGGTCTTCGCCGATGAATTCCAGATTTCCGTCGCTATCCTGTTTATAGACCTTGATCACGCCTTTGGGCAGGGGTTTGCCGATGCCGTTTTCCTCGGTGTTCTTGAATTTGATCACGCTGTTCACACCGCTGCCCCAGGTGGGAAATTCATACAGCGCGGTGGCTTTCACATTCTGGGTGGGGTAGAGCGCGATCTGCTTGGTCTGGTTGTTGGCAAAGGAGACCTTCTGGTCCAGGGTGTACATGTGGAAATCGTGAAACACCTTTTCCTCGAAGCTGGGCGCCGCTCCCATTCCTCCGAAGGCAGCGTCCATAGACATCTCGGGATACATCTTCCGACCCCAGTAGTCATAATCTTCATAGACGCGGTTGATGTCCCCCGCGATCAGCTTCAGGTTCACATCTCTGAAGGCTTTCCCGCTCTGGTTCTTGATCGTCACCCAGGAATTCACCGCCAGGATCTTTTCGTCCCAAACGCTGTTGTAGGTTACGTCCCAACTGAAACCGCCGGTGAGGTAGGAGAGCTGGATGGGGTGCTTCCCGGTTCGATCCGCCAGCAGGCTCCAGTGCAGGGTGGGCTTGGTATAGAAATTCGCCGGAAGTTCCGCCAGCTGAACCACCTGGGTTTCGGCATCGGAAACCACCAGCAGGCGGTTGGTGCCGGATTCGATCACGCCATAGCTGCTGCCATCAAAGAATTTCAGGATGCCTTTGATGGTGGAATTGTCCTTGGTGAGCAGCGAAACTTCCTTGTCCAGATATTTCGCCATGATCTGCCACTTGCCGGCCAGGTCATATTCATAGTTTTGCTCCGCCACGCGCACCCCGTCGCCCAAAGAGCGGACGATCACGGACGGCGCGGAGATGCGGGAGGTGATGTCGTCAAAATTGTATTCCTGCCTGCCTTGCTTGAGCTCCAACTCAAAGTTGCTGCGCACCAGGGAAAGGTCGTCATTGTAGATGGTGATCCAGTCTTCGGCAAAAACCGCCGTCGCCAGCATCAGAATGACTGCTGTTACAATCCAAAGTCTTGTCATGTGAACCTCCAGTTGATCCTTGACTTGCACTTTCTTTGAAAATATTACTTTTTTAGCCCTTAAAGCCTGCCCTGCTTTTTTCGTCAAGGATAAAGTGGTGCCGGGACGAGCGGGGATGCCGGGCTTGGGATTGCTCTTCATGGCACTTAACTTGATCTGGTTCCAGCGGGAGGGGTCTTTTGTTCTTAACCTTTTTTGGGGGTTGTTGTTCAGAATTTCCCTTTCTTTTGTTCACTCTGTGTTTTACGTGAAAAGCAAAGCTGTTTTGGAGTTCAAACGGCCTACGCAAACTTCACGTGGACAGCAGATTATGAGGCCGTTTGGACTTCAAACAGCGGAGTTTTTCATGCTCAGTAGCGAAAACTTGTTTTCTGGGACGTTGTCTTGTAAATGCATTGCAAAAGCTGCTTGCTTAAGCCTTAGCTATAGCTGATCAAGCTTGCTCATTCTGCCACCGTTTCCCTGTCTTTCCAAAGCGTTAATCAAGTCTTAATCAAGCCTTAATCAAGCGTTAATTGTTAAGGCTTGATTAACGCTTGATAAACGCTTGATTAAGTCCTTGGGATAAGAAGGAAAGAGCAGAATTGCCAGAAATTAGAAATCAGAAATCATTTTGGGGAATTCATTTGCTGCCCCAGTTCTGGACATTGAAAATCAGAACCGATTTTGCATTAACTTCATTGGATCGAACAGGATGGCGGGCACATTGTATTGACCCAAGTTAATAGATTGCCGGACAGGGTTGTGCCTTTTTGTATTAAAAATGTATTTGCCCTCATCTGGCATCGGGTTAGATTTTACTTTATTGAAAAGTATTGGGGAGGAAATTGTGTCTGGATTAGTCTTTTTAAAGACAAGGGATATCACCGGGATCACGGATTTCTATGCCAAGCGGATCGGCATGGATATCTGGCTGGATCAGGGAGGCTGTGTCATCTTTCAGAAGGGTAATCTGCTGCTGGGTTTTTGCCAGCGGGAGCAGGTGGACAGCTCCGGGATCATCACCTTCTTCTATACCACCCGCCAAGAAGTGGATGCCATGTATGCAGTTATGCGTGAATCTGCCCTGGAGCTGCCTAAACTGAATCCCGTCTATCGCATCTACCATTTCTTTGCCCGGGATCCCGAGGGCAGGACCTTGGAATTCCAGCATTTCGAGCATGAACTGAAACCCTTTGTCACACTGGAGGAAGGCCTGATGCGACGGCGCAGTATCCGCAGCTACCGTCCCGATCCGGTTCCGGAAGAGGTCTTGACCGGGGTGTTCGAGCTGTGCCGCTACAGCCCCACCGCCCGCAACCTGCAGGCCTATTACTATATCGTGGTGCGAGACCGGGCTCGACTGGAGCAGATCGTGAAGCTGCGCGGTCCGGCTGGGAATCCGATCCTGGCGGCACCCCTGGCGATCGCGGTTGGAGCCAGCGGCTCCCTTGCCCGGCGGGTGGTGCAGGACGCCTGCATCGCAGCCTATCACCTGCTACTGGCTGCCAAGGCTTACGGACTGGGCACCTGCTGGGTCACGGACATGGACACTCCCGAAGTGAAAGCTCTGCTGGAAGTTCCCTCCGAGGATTACATCGCCTGCCTCACCCCCCTGGGCTATGCGGTGGAGGAACCACCACTGCCCCAACGCCATGAAGTGCAGAGCTTTGTGCGTCAGATTCCCTGAACGGCAGGGCTGAGGTTTTTAGGTCACAAGAATTAAAGAGGCGGAGCTGGTCTGCGGGGCAGGGTGGACAAATCCGGCCGGGAGACCGGATGACCTTTTCGGCCAGGAGACCGGAATTCCTGATCTGAAGCAATTCCTAAGCTGCCGGAATTCCTTTTTTTATTGACACGAAAGCAGCTTCCAATTGCAATGCACGATATTACACTTTCAGCAACGGGACAAGGTCAATGCGAAAAAAATGGAAGATCGTCATCATCGTGATCGCTGTGGTGGTGTTGCTCGTTCTGGGCATGCGCCAATGCGGGAAAGCGGCTCTGAAGAAAGCCCGGGAAGCCGCCACGCCCCAAACCCACACGGTGCAGCGGGGGGAGATCGTCTCCCAGATCGAGATCACCGGCGAAGTTCAGCCCCAGACAGTGGTTGCCATCAAGTCCAAGGTCTCTGGCAAAATCGTGAGGTTCTATGTGTGCGAGAACGACTTTGTGCGTTCGGGACAGATCATTGCCGACATCGAACCAGACTATAACCAGGCGAATACGCTGTTCAACACCAAAGCCCAGTTGCAGCGGGCGGAGCTGCGCCTGGCCAATGCCCGCAAGGAATTGGCGGATAAGAAGATACTGCTGGATCAGGACTTTATCCCCCGCGCTGAATATGACACCGCCAGCGATGAGCTCAAAACTGCCGAGATCGAATATGCCCAAACCTCTTCCCAATATGAGATGATCCGCGAGCTGGACGTTCCCGGCAAGGTGACGCACGTTTTCGCCACCGCCACGGGAGTGGTGATCGAGCGCAAGATCAACGAGGGCGAGATGGTGCAATCCAGCCTCAACAGTTTTGGCGAGGGGACTGTGGTGATGAAGATCGCCGACCTCTCCCGGATGATCGTGAAAAGCAATATCAACGAAGTGGACATCGCCAAATTTGCCCTGGGCCAGCAGGCCAGGATCAAGCTGGATGCGTTGCCCTATCAGGATTTTGAGGGCGAGATCGTGAAGATCGCCCCGATGGCAACGATCGAAAACAACGCCAAGGTTTTTCCGGTGGAAATCAGCCTCAACGCCACCGGGGAAACCGTGAAACCGGGCATGACCGCCGGGGTCAGCATCCTGGGCGAATCGCGCCACGACGTGCTGGTCATCCCCATCCGGGCTGTCTTCACCGATGACAAGAACCAGGACATCGTCTATCTGATGCCCGCCGAAGGTACCAAGGTCAAGCCTGACAGCACCAAAACCGCCAAAAAGGGCTCTGCCACGGCGCTGCAGCCCCTGCCCACACCAGTGAAACTGGGCGCCAATGACCTCCAGATGGTGGAGGTGATCAGCGGTTTGAAGGAAGGGGACGTGATCTCGCTCAACGAACCCCAGCAGAACCGGCTGCCGCAGATGATGAGGGGATAAAAACCACTTTATGATCGAGATCAAGGAACTTTCCCGCAGCTTCGGAGCGATCCGGGCGGTGGACAAGATCAGCTTCCGGGTGGAAACTGGCGAGATAGTGGGATTTCTGGGACCCAACGGCGCCGGCAAGACCACCACCCTGCGCATGCTGGTGGGCTATCTGCAACCCGGCGGCGGCAGCATCGAACTGGATGGGCAGAGCATCTTCCAGGCTCCGTTGGCCGCCAGCGCCCGCATCGGTTATCTGGCGGAGCACAATCCACTCTATGACGAGATGAGCGTGATGGAGTTCCTGCGCTATGTAGGCTCCCTGCGCAAGATGAAAAAGGGGGAGCTGCACCACAGGCTGGACTATGTGATCGACAACTGCGGCCTGGAACCGGTGCTGAATCAATCCATCAAAACGCTGTCCAAAGGTTTCCGCCAGCGCACCGGACTGGCCCAGGCGATTCTGCACGATCCGGAGGTGCTGATCCTGGACGAGCCCACCAGCGGACTCGATCCCAACCAGATCCTGGAGATCAGGGAACTGATCCGCGAGCTGGGCGCCAGCAAGACCGTGATCCTTTCCAGCCACATCATGCAGGAGGTCCAGGCGCTGTGCGACCGCGTGATCATCATCAACAAAGGCAGGATCGTGGTGGATGACAGCATCGGAAACCTGGATTCCTATATCCAGGGCTACAACAGCGTGGTGCTGGAGGTGGAGGCAAGCGAACCGGACTTCTCCCCCCTGCTGGCCAGCCTGACCGATGTGGAGCTGGACTCGGTGGAGCAAAGGGGTGAGGTGTGCAAACTGAGATTCCTCTGCCCCCCCGAGCGCAACATCAGCCGCGAGCTTTCCGCCTATGCCGTGGCGCAGGGCTGGCCCATCGTGAGCGTCTTCACCCAAAAACAGAGCCTGGAGGAGATCTTCCACGAGCTCACCCGCGAAGAGGAGGAAAGCGCCGAGCAAGCAATGCTGCTAGCCGGTTTGGAGGAGGAATCCGGCCATGCGGATGAACTTGAAATTACTGCAGAAACTCACTTGAGGGCGGACATTCAGGAGGAGGAACCTATTCCTGAAAAAGAGCAAAAAGAGGAACCGGAAGAGGATGAGGAGAAAATCCCATGAGCGGAGCCCTGATCATCGCCAGAAAGGAATACCAGCTTGCCTTGCGTTCGTTGGGCACCTATATCATCTTTGTGATCTTTTTGCTCTTCACCGGCTTCATGTTTGCCAATACGGCGCTGAAGATCAGGCTGGCGGAGCTGAGGGGCAGCTTCGAGCTGATGCACATACTACTGTTGTTTTACATCCCCGCCATCACCATGGGCAGCATCGCCAAGGAGCGCAACAGCGGTACCCTGGAGCTGCTCTCCACCCTACCGATCCGCCTGGGCAGCATCGTCTGGGGCAAGTTTCTGGCTGCCATGTTGCTGCTGCTCACCGTGTTGCTCAGCACCCTGGTCTATCTGGCTTTGATCGCCATCTATGGCATCGGAGTGGACTATGGGGCGGTCGCCACCGGCTACCTGGGCCTGCTCTGCGCCGGGGCGGCCTACATCGCCATCGGGCTCTTTGCCAGCAGCCTCTCCGGAAACCAGGTGCTGGCTTTCATCCTGGCATTGGCGATCAGCGCCGTGTTCTATCTGCTGCGCTATGTGGGGGATTTCATCCCGGTGCGCGTGTTTGCCAGCGTGGAGTATTTCAGCTTCGATTATCACCTGCGGAATTTCCTGAAGGGCGTGATCGACACCCGTGACCTGCTGTTCTTTGCCGTGATCACCTATATCTTTGCGCTGCTGGCGGAACTGCGCCTGCAAGCGCAAAACCTGATGCAGGAGCGCTGAGATGGCAGCCCGTAATCAGCTTCTGGGCACTGTCCTGATCAAGATCTCCATCGCGGTATTGGTTCTGCTGGTGGGCTCCTATCTGTTTTTGCGTTTCGACCTCAGCCGCAACCGGAGTTTTTCGCTCAGCCGCCAAAGCCGTGAAACGGTGCGGAACCTGAAGGACGATGTGTTGGTGAAAGTATTTGCCTCCAAAGAACTTCCGCCCCAATTCAGTGGCATCAGCCGCAGCCTGAGGGATATCCTGGTGGAATTCCAACGTGAGAGCCGGGGCAAATTCCGCTTCGAATATGTGAAAGCGGCTTCCAACGACGAATTGATCAGCCAGGCGCAGGATTATCAGCTTCGCTCCTACACCGTCCACATCAGCGAAAAGGAACAACTGGTCAGCAAACAGGTGGTGCTGGGCATTGCCTTCGAGGGAGGGGGAAAAGCCACCGGCCTGGAATTGATGCCCGGTATGGAACCCAAGCTGGAATATCAGATCATGAAAAAGATCGGCAGGATCGACGGAGCGCTGCTTCCGGAGCTGACTGTGTTCGCCGATTCGCTAAGCCTGATGTATCATTTCGGCGCCAATCAGAACGAACTCTATTCCTTTTTCTTTGAGCTGCAGGAAAACTTCACGGTACTCTACACCGACCTCAAGACCCAGCCCCGGTTCACGCCTGTGATGCTCAGTTTGGGCGTGGTGGGGAATTTGGAGGAGATCCAACTCTACCACTTCGACCAGTATCTGATGCGGGGCGGCAAGGTGGTGATGGTGCAGGACAGGGTACAGATGGCACCGGGACCCTATGGCACGGCGGTGTTTGAGAACGAGAGCAACCTCTTCAACCTATTGCAGCACTATGGAGTGATGATCCGGCCCAACATCGTACTCGACCGGGAATGCGAGATCCGCCAGGGCCTGGGCACCCAGATCCCCTATCCCTTCTTCCCTCTGGTGCGCGCCAACCAGGAGCATCCAGTCACCAAAGGATTCGACACCGTTTTCCTATACATGGCTTCCGAACTGGTGCTGCTGCCGGAATCGACCTTGCAGATGGAGCCCATCCTGAAGACCTCGAACCGCTCCAACCGCATGTCCGGCCCCGTCTTCGATCTGGAGAGCTCCATCCGGCAGGGCCTGGACCCCGGCTATCTCAACCTGCCGCCCCTGACCGTCGCCGCCCATATCAGGGGTAAATTTAAGAGCTTTTTCACCGAGGCGAAAACCGACAGCACCTTCTTCCCCAGCTCGGACACTGCCGAGATCCTGCTCTTTGGCGACAGCGAACTACCCATGGATTTCGGGGCGGGTGCCTTCATCGTTCTGAACGCGGTGGATTATCTGCTGGGCCGGTACCAGATGATCACCCTCCGCTCCCGCAACCCCCAACCCAGTCTGCTTAGCCTGGAGAACTATCTGCAGAAGAACGAGATCCAATCTGCCGATCCCCAGGCTGAGCTCAACCGCCTGAATCTGCTCTTCCGCCTCACCAGCATCCTGGCGCCGGCTTTGCTGATGATCCTGCTGGGCACCGTGGTGGAGATAACCCGTTACCGGACAAAGAAATGAAGATACGCACCCTGATCCTGTTGATCATCCTGGTGGCTTTGCTGGCAACCTTCCTGATCCTGAAGCGGCGCAGTCCCCAGGAACGCCACAAACGGATCTTCAGTGCCGATTCCACTTCTATCGGCAGCATCGAGATCGCCGCTTCCGCTGCCAAACTGGTGCTGGTGAATGACGACGGCGAATGGAAGCTCACCCACCCGGTGCGCTGGAATGTGGAGCCCCATCTCCTACGGTTGTTTTTTTCGCAGGTGATCGGACAAACCTATTCCCTCACTCCGCTGGCGCAAGGATCAGAGGCGGTTAAAACCTACCGCCTGGAGCAGGACAACGCCCTGCAGGTGAAGCTGTTCGATTTCCGGGGTAAGCTGCTGGACCATGTCTGGTTCTCCAATCTGAACAATCCCAACGACTATTTCCGCTTTGAGGGCAGCAACAAGGTGTTTCAGATCAGGCAAAAGGTGGCTGGCGTCTTCACTCCCGATCCGGCGCCCTGGCGATCACCCTATGTCCTCAGCCTGAGCGAGGAACAGCTTTCTTCCCTTGAGGTTAAACACTCCAAAAACAGCTATACGCTAACCCGCTCAGGCGACCGCTGGACCTATAAGGACAGCAACGAGGAATTTGAAATTCCGCCCCGCAACACCGTCCTGATCAAGATCCTCCACCAGCTCACCATGCTGGGTTCCTACACCGTTCTGGAACAGGATTCCCTGCCAACCGCAGCATCACTTGGGAATCCGGAATGCGTGGTGAAGATCAAGCTGATGAACGACAAACAACACCTGCTGGAATTTTTCAAACATACGGAGAACTATCTGCTGCGGGTGGATTCCGATGCCAGCCGCTATTTCGTGGTGCTGTTCGACAACATATTCCGCTTCATGCGGCAGGCGGTGTTGTTCCGTGCCAAAGAGGGATATCCTCCATCCGAATGATCAAGCTCCGACATAGTCAATACCTTGAGCCAGATGTTTTTGCGGAGATAACTGAGATCTGGCGCCAGACCGGGATCAGCAATCCGGCCCGCAACGACAGTCTGGAAGCGGTGCAGTACAATCTCGACCACGGGGGTACGATGCTGCTGGCCTATTGGGATGACCGGCTGGTGGGCACCACCTGGCTCAGCCATGATTTCCGCAGGCTCTATATCCATCACATGGCGGTGCTGCCGGAATTTCAGAACCGGGGGATCGGACGCTCCCTGCTGCAGGAGGCGGTGAAGATCGCCGATGAGTTTGGTTATCAAGCCAAGCTGGAAGTCCACCGGGACAATCCAGCCGCCCGGCACCTTTACCGGATAAGTGGGTTTGAGGATCTGGAAGGATATATCACGATGATCAGGAGGGGTGGATAGTGATCAGTGATTAGTGATTAGTGATTAGTGCTGGCGCAGAGGTTGGAAGTGGGGGGCTTGATTGATATGCCTTGTTGTTTATATCGGTATCGTTTCCTGCTGAAATCATGAGTGCAGTCATATGGAAGTTATAAAGGGGACACACAGCATAAATGCTTTGTGTGTGGGAATTGACCGGCTTATGTTGGGATCAGGGACTTCAGGGCTAAGCCTGGCAGCACTGCGGATTCCCCCGTAAAGAGCAGCAACACTGCATTAGGCGCAGCTTCACCACTCACTACTCACCACTAACCATTCACCCGAAGCTCACCCTTCCTCAGGATCGGTGAACTGGGCTCCACTGGCCTCGTAATCGTCATCAGTGACTTTCTCCAGGAGCTTGATCCTGATCTTCCATTTTGCCACCTTGGGATGGAAATCCCTGATATAGTCCATTACAGCCTCGTCGATGTCGCTGTGCTTGGCCAGGACCTCCGGACTGAGTTTGATCCTGATCATTACCACCACTTTTGATTTCTCCATCTGCACGATGCACTTCACATCAGGTTTTTCTCCATAGATCCCTTCCAAATAACCGGGCAGGGCTTTCTCGGCATTGGCCATGGCTTTGATGGTGCCATACACCTTGAAACCGAAGTAGCCGGCGGCTGCCGAGCCGCCCATGAACAGCATTGCTTTAAAGATCCTCTTCATTATAATCTCCTCATTGGGATGCTATTTTTTGTTATTGAAATAATAAGCAGCAAACCAAGGTGTGGCAAGTGTGGGAAGTTCTGAACATAGGTAACCCTGGATCCAGGCATATCTG
The DNA here is from genome assembly GCA_964631665.1 of uncultured Candidatus Cloacimonadota bacterium. Lineage (GTDB taxonomy): Bacteria > Cloacimonadota > Cloacimonadia > Cloacimonadales > Cloacimonadaceae > Syntrophosphaera. The sequence continues at coordinate 17,875 of CAZVXK010000017.1, forward strand.
CTTTCAGTCCAAAACCGGAGGCGGAAACAAGCGAAACCAGAGTTATCCACACCTGTTTTGGCGGTTCCGGACGGGCGCTATATACTCTTGTTGCCACTTGCCCCTTACTAAATTAGCACTCTCCCCCATCATCTGCTAATTTTCTTCTTGACAAGAACTCCACCCCGCTTATCTTGTTCACAGAGAGGTTGTTAAAATGAACACACAGAAATTTACCATCAAGAGCCAGGAAGCCTTGCAGGGAATGCAAAACCTGGCCCAGGAGTATGGCCATCAGGAAATCCGTGACCTGCATCTGCTGGCGGCGCTGCTGCAACAGAGCGAATCATTGGTGATCCCCGCCTTGCAGAAGCTGGAAGTGAAGCTGCCCGAATTGCAGAGCCAGTTGGACCTTGCCCTGAAGAAGCTGCCCCGGGTGAGCGGTGCACAGGTGTATCTTTCAAACGAAGTGCTGGATGTTTTGCACCAATCAGAACGCGAAGCGGACAAGCTGGGCGACGATTTCATCAGCCTGGAGCATGTTCTTCTGGCGCTGATCCACAAGGGAAAGGAAGCATCTGCCCTGCTCAAGGCCAATGGCGCTGATGCGGAAAAATTGCTGCGGGCTTTGAAGGAGCTGCGCGGAAACCAACGCGTTACCGACCAGAATCCCGAAGCCAAGTATCAGGCTTTGGAAAAGTATGCCCGTAATCTGACCCGCCTGGCCCGCCAGGAAAAGCTGGATCCGGTGATCGGCCGGGAGGATGAGATCAGGCGCAGCATCCAGATCCTCTCCCGCCGGCGTAAGAACAATCCCATCCTTATCGGCGAGCCCGGCGTGGGCAAGACCGCCATCGTGGAAGGTCTGGCACGGCGTGTGGTTGCCCGTGACGTTCCGGAAAACCTGAAGGATAAGGAAATCATCGAATTAGACATGGCGGCGCTTTTAGCCGGGGCAAAATTCCGCGGCGAATTCGAGGAACGCCTCAAAGCAGTGCTCTCGGAAGTGGAGAAGTCCGAAGGAAGCATCATCCTGTTTATAGATGAGATCCATACCGTTGTGGGAGCCGGAGCCGCCGAAGGCGCCGTGGACGCCTCCAATATGCTGAAACCCGCTCTGGCAAGGGGTTCGCTGCATTGCATCGGTGCCACCACCATCGACGAATATCGCAAACACATTGAGAAAGACCCCGCCCTGGAGCGCCGTTTCCAGCCCGTAATGGTGCAGGAACCGGGAGTGGAGGACACCATCTCCATCCTGCGCGGCATTCGGGAGAAATATGAGGTGCACCACGGCGTCCAGATCACTGACACTGCTCTGGTGGCGGCAGCGGTGATGAGCGATCGTTATATTTCCGATCGTTTCCTTCCGGACAAAGCCATCGATCTGATCGATGAAGCCTGCGCCAAACTGCGCATGGAGATCGATTCCCTGCCCACCGAACTGGACGAGGCGGAACGAAAACTGCGCCAATTGGAGATCGAGCGCCTCTCCCTGGAAAAAGAAAAGGACAACCTTTCCGCCCAACGCCTGGCCAGGATCACCGCCGAGATCGCCGAACTGAACTCCGAGCGCAATGCCCTGCGCCTGAGATGGGAAAACGAAAAGAAGGTGTTCGAACGCGCCAGCGCCCTGCGGACGGAGATAGACAGCCTGAAAAGCGAGGCGGACAAGGCGGAGCGCAACGGCGATTTGGGAACCACAGCCAAGCTGCGCTATGGCACCATCAAGGACAAGGAACGGGAACTGGCAGAAGTGCAGGCTGCCCAATCAACTGCATCACCTGATAGTGGGATCGCCCTGTCCGCACCAGAACCTCTGCTCAAGGAAAAGGTAGATGAGGAACTGATCGCCGAAGTGGTGTCCAAATGGACCAATATCCCGGTCGCCAAACTGGTGCAGAGCGAAATGAGCAAGTTGCTTTCACTGGAAGACATCCTGGCGCAGCGCGTGATCGGGCAACGCGAAGGCATTACAGCCCTTGCCAATGCCATCCGCCGCAGCCGCAGCGGCCTCAGCGACGGCAATCGCCCTATCGGCTCCTTCATCTTCCTCGGTCCCACCGGTGTGGGCAAGACCGAGCTGGCCAAGACCCTTGCCGCCTATCTCTTCGACAGCGAAAAGGCCATGCTGCGCCTGGACATGAGCGAATTCATGGAAAAACACTCGGTCTCACGCCTGATCGGAGCGCCTCCCGGCTATGTGGGTTACGATGAGGGAGGCTATCTCACAGAAGGCGTGAGACGGCGCCCCTACAGTGTGATCCTCTTCGACGAGATCGAAAAGGCGCACCCCGATGTGTTCAACATCCTGCTGCAGATCCTGGACGATGGCCGGCTCACCGACGGCAAGGGCAGAACGGTGGATTTCCGCCACAGCGTGATCATCATGACCTCAAATATCGGCTCCCAGGAGATCTATGCCGCCGACGATCTGGAAACCCTGCGCCCCCATCTGCTGAACATCCTGAAACAGTATTTCCGCCCGGAATTCCTCAACCGCCTGGATGACATCATCATCTTCCACCGGCTCAGCCGAGACAATATCAGGGAGATCGTGCGCATCCAGTTGCGCCAGCTGGCAGAACGCTTGTCCGGCAAGGGGATCGAACTTTCCTGGACCGAGGCGGTGGTGGATCATCTGTCGGAAGCTGGCTTCGATCCGCTGTTCGGCGCCCGGCCCCTCAAACGCCTGATCCAGAAGGAACTGGAGGATGCTCTGGCGAAAGCTATCCTGGCCGGGCAGGTGAGTGCCGCGGTGGAATTGGACTATTTGGATGGGGAAGTTTATATAAAGGCAAAGAGCTGAGAGCCGGGAGCTGATATCATCGCTATTGTTGATCCTGTTATGGGTGGAATGAGTTATGCAGAAAAAGCAGCCATAGATAGGGCAGGCGGAGCTGCCCAGCAGCACAACTAATCCCTTATGCCAAGGCGCACAATGCCACTCCGGCCTCCCATCAGGATCTTAAGACAAGTATGATGGTTTGACGAAGCGAGTTATTCTATGATCCCGCCCGATAGTCACTCCCTGTGCAGAACCAGTTCGCCGGTGTCTTTGCTTTCCACCCGGAAGTTGAAGACCTTCCACATTTTCTGGGTCTGGCCGGCATTCCTGCCCTCGCTGGGAACATAGCTGCTGAGGATGTTGATCCTGGCTTTGCGCTCGGTTCCGTCCAGTATGGTGATCTTGTGAATGTTTACCCGCATGATATAGAATTTCTGCACCTTGTCCAGCCCGAAATCGTCCGGGCCAAGGTTCTTCCGGGCATATTCCAGAGCCAATCCCGCCAGCTGGGGATCATCCACGCTCCGGGGCATAAATAGCGGGATCACAAAGTAATAGATCAAAGCCAGGGCAGCCAGGACGAACAGGATTTGGACCGTCCACTTCTTCATCAGATCTTCCTCAGTGGTAACAGGAAAGCCGTTTCACTTTACCCAGATTCTGGTTCGAGGCCAGTTCAGGTGATTTTGGCCTTGAAGATCACGCTGGTGACCAGTTCGGCCACGAAGCCATAGACAGCACCTGCGATCAGCCACATGAAGAACATCATCCATTTGCTGTAATCTGGGTTTGGCGCCATCATCGCATTAAAGGCACCGGGGATGCTGACGATCAAGCCCATGCCGATGCCATGCAAAGCCCAGTTGATCTTCAGACCGCTGATCCCGATCACAAATCCGATCAACACCCGGCTGGCAAAGATACCAGCCATCGCCTTGCGGGTCAGTTCTCCACCGCTGGAAGCCAGCAGCACACACACCACCCCTGCCACCACGCCCACCAGAGTGGCAATGATGAATCGTTTGAAGCTCATCTTGTGCTCCTTTGCTATATAATGGTATTGGATTACTTCATTTAACACATCATGATAACTGTCAAGTGAAATTTTTGCTTCAGTTAAAATCCTTCTTCAGTTTTCCCAACACTACTGGCACCTTGGATGAAGTGTGATCCGCCCAATTGAGATCCCTGTCCTGCTCAAAGCAGCCGGATTCGTGCTTTCCACTAATTCCTCTAACTGATTTGCCTGGAAAGAATAAGTTTCCTGCCCTGCAGTTTAAGCTTGACAGAATTTCACATTTCGTATTAGACTGCTTCCTAAGATCAACTGGTTTAAAAGTGTGAAACACGGTGGGCTATTCATGCAGGATGGTGTATGGTTAAAGGAGTTTAGTATGAAAACCGTGGCATTGATCTGCCTCGCACTCGCCTGCAGCTTGTCTTTAATGGCAAATTATGTGGTCAAACAGCCTTACGAGCACATCCAACCCGATGGCAGCAAGCTATCCCTGTTTATCACCGGTGATGAATTCAGCCGTCGTGTCCATGATGAGCAGGGTTACACCATTGTCCAACATCCGGAAACCGGCTATGCCGTGTATGCGGTTCCGGAAGGCAATGGCTTCAAAGCCTCAAGTTATGTGGTGGGTTCCATCGATCCAGCCGCACTGAACATTCCGGTAGAGCTCACCCAGGATCCCGCCCTCACTATGGCCTTGGTGGCAAGACACCGGGATGCCATTGGCACTGCCAATGACCGGGCTCCCTCAACCGGCACGATCAATAACATTTTCATTTTCTGCCGCTTCGCCGACCAGAGTGAATTCACCCAGGCAATCTCAACCTATGACAACATGTGCAATTCAACCACCTCTGCCTCCATGCGTGGCTATTTCCAGTAAGAGAGCAACAATCAACTGACCATTAGCACCACCTTCTATCCCCCGGCGGTGGGTGGGATCGTCCGCAGTTTCCAGGACAGCCACAACCGCAACTATTTCCTGCCCTATAATGCCACCACCAATCCGGATGGATATCCCGCCGGACCCGTTGACAATCCTCATTATTATGGATATGTCCGTCTGCAGACCATGCTGCGTGCGGCAGTGGTGTCCGTCAGTTCCGGCATTCCCGGAGGCTTGAATGTTGACAGCGATTCAGACGGCAATGTGGACAATGTGACCTTTGTGGTACAGGGCAACGCCAGCGGCTGGGGCCAGCCCCTGTGGCCGCACTGGTGGACTCTCCATCTGCCCACAGCAGTTTACATCAACTCCAAGCGCGTGTGGGACTATAACATGCAGCTATCAAGCTCGATCAACACCGGTGTGATCTGTCATGAGATGTCCCATTCCATGGGCTTTCCGGACCTGTATCACTATGTCAGCAACGGCATTGCCCCCGTTGGCGCTTGGGACCTTATGCAATCGGATCAGAACCCACCCCAGCATCATCTCACCTACATGAAATGGAAGTATGGTGGCTGGTTCGCTTCCATACCCACCATCACGCCTACTGCCACACCCACCCAATATACTCTCACTTCGATAGACCAATCCCCCTTCGGGTGTTACAAGATTGCCTCCAGCCTGACAAATCAGTATTATGTGGTGGAGTACCGGCGAAAAACGGGCACCTATGAGAACAGCCTGCCGGGAACGGGTTTGATCATCTACCGGATCATCAGCTCGTTCGGTGGAAGCCCGGTTAATGGCAATGCCAGCGGGCCACCGGATGAAGTGTATATCTACCGCCCCAATGGCACGATCTCGGTAAACGGGACTATCGATGACGCCAATTACTCAGCCACGGTGAACCGCACCTCCATTCACGACTACACCAACCCCCAGCCTTGGCTCTATTCCAACACCCACACCATGCTGGATGGCAATCTGGTGATCACCGATATTGGATTTGGCGGTAACAATACCATCACCTTCAAGGTGGGCACCGCAGTGCCCAATGTATGGACCGGCGCCTCTTCCACCAGCTGGCATACAGCAGCCAACTGGAGCAAGGGCACGGTTCCCACCAGCACCGAATATGTGGAAATTCCCAGCCCTCTCACCCGCTATCCCACCGTTACCAGCAATGCCAATGCCAAGCAGGTGACGTTAAAAAATGGCGCCACCCTCACCATAAGCACCGGTACGCTGACGATTGCAGGGAATTTTGAGAATTACGGTACCCTGGCTATGACCAACAATGCCGCCAAGCTATATGTGCAGGAAGACCTCATCTTCCGAAGCGGCTCCAGCACCAATATCACCGCTGCCAGTTCGGAGATCTTTGTAAAGAGCGATGTGGAATTCCATGAAGGCAGTAATGTGGTCATGACCAGCGGCTATCTGGAATTCTATGGCACGGATAATTCCTATTTCCGCACCTACACTGCCAGCACCATCAACCAGTTCCGCTCCAACAAGACCTCTCCAGCGGTGTCTGGTTTCAGCGCCATTTCCACTGCCACCCTCACCATCAATGCCGCCATCTACGTCTATAATGGCAGCACGCTCACCCATCCCTACAGCGGCACCACCATCCTGAAAAGCAATCTGAATGTCTACGCCGGAGGGAGCTGCACCATGAACGGCGGAACCCTCAGCATCGAGGGAATTGCCAACTCCAGCATCACTTTCACCGATGCCGGCAGCTATCTGAACCATCTGAGGATCAACAAGAGTATGGGCGCCAGCGTCAGCCTGTCCACCGATGTCGCTGTGAATGGAAACCTCACGATCCAGACCGGTATCCTCAACGCCTCCTCCCGCACTCTTTATGTAAAGGGCAACTGGACCAACAATGTGGGCGTTGCCGCCTTCCTGGAGGGTGCCAGCACCGTGGTTTTGAATGGCAGCGGTACCCAGACCATGACCACGGAGAACTTCAACAACCTGGTGCTTAACAAAACCAGCGGGATCATGAGCATTCCGGGAGGAGTGACGGTTACCTGCGCCAGCTATGACTGGACGGCGGGAGCCTACACCGTATCCGGCGGGGTCTTTACGGTGGGAGATCTGGTGGATCCCGGCATCATGGGCACCATCACCCTGTCCTCGGGAACGATCAACTATACTCAGGATACCAGCCAATACATTGACCTGCGCGCCAATCTCACCATCAGCGGCGGCACCTTCAATGTCAATGGGGGCAACAGCGCCATGTGGTTTTCCTACGTTGATGTTGCCACTCTCAACCTGAGCGGGAGCGGAGTGCTGGACATAAAGAACGTGGGTATCTACATACCTTCCGGCACTGCCTTCAATGGCAACATCACCGGAGGCACCATCCGCACCGTGGGAAGTTTCACCAACAACCGGGCCGACTTTAATCCCACCGGCGGCACCATCGAGCTTTATGGAAGTGTCGACTGTACTCTGAGTAACACAGCTGGCAGTAATTTCCATCATATCCTGATCAACAAATCCGCCACCCGCGGCGAGGAGACAAACTTCAGCCTGCCCGAGTGGGAACTTGCCCGCGACGGAAGCCGCATCCCCATCACCCGCACCAACCAGGTAACGGGCTCAGGGCCGATCGACATCAACGGCAACTTCACCCTCCAGGCCGGCACTTTCGTGGCACCGGCTGAGATGAACATCGCCGGCAATTGGGTGAACCAGGTGGGACCGGCAGCCTTCACCGAGGGCACGGGAACTGTGATCTTCGACGGCAGCGGCCACCAATACTGCAACTACTCTGAGATCTTCAACATCCTGGTCATCAACAAGAGCGGTGGCGCCCTGCGGGTGAACAGCTCCTCAGCTGTCGTAACCTGTGCCACCTACACTTGGTTCGCTGGCGCTGTGGATGTGCTGGTCGGCACCTTCACTGCCAACGACCTTTCCCAAAACGGAATCTATGGTAACTTCTACGTCAATCCCGGCGGCACCATCAACCTGTCTCAGGACAGTAGCCAATGGATAGACCTGAACGGCTTCTTCCACAATTACGGCGGCACCATCAATGTGTATGGCGGTTCCATGAGTTGTTATTTGGCTTTTGATGCCAATGCCGGCATCGAGATGACCAATGGCAACATCTATATCCGCGACTGGGGCATCCTCATCACGAACAGGCCCTATACCCTGGACATCAATATAACCGGCGGGTTCCTGCGGGCCAAGGGGTCCTTTTCCGACAGCCGCGGCGGCGTGGTGTTCGGCGGCGGCACGGTGGACCTATATGGACCAGGAGCACACACGGTCTCCCTGGGAACCGGGTCACGATTCTATAACCTTAGCATCAACAAGACTGAAACCCGCACCACCGGGCTGCGCAATGGTGTGCAGACCGTGGGTTCGCACGGACGCTTTGAAACCCTTGACCTGCGTGAAAACTCCATCACAGCGGCATCCAATTTGCTGCTGTATGGTTCACTCACTGTGGGCGCGGGCATTTTCAATGTGAGCAGCCGAACCATTACCGTCTATAATGATCTGGCGGTCTGGAGCACTCTGCGGATGCTTAACGCTTCGGGTATGCTCGATGTCTGGGATGATGTGATCTGGCAACCCACCTCGGTTTCCGATGTCACCACCGGCACCATCCATTGCGGAGGCAACTGGACCTTCGCCAATGGCTGCACGGTTGACCTCACTGGAAACACCGCACGCCTGGATGCCTATTATGGCGCCAATCTGACCAACAACTCCCCCACTGCCAAGTTTGGACATCTGGAGATCTTCGGAACCGAAGAGGAACCCGAATTCATGTATCTATATAGTTCCGCCTCCAATTACCTGCTGGTGGAGGGCAATCTGACTGTATACAGCGAGAACACCCTCAACCTCAATGAAGGCAATTGCACTGTGGCTGGAAACACCCAGATCGAACAGACTGGCACGATCATCGTGGGTGATGGCGGAACCCTGATCATCAACGGCAACCTGAACCTATATGGCAACCTGATCACCGGACCCGGCAGCGCCATCGTCCACGGTTTGTTCAACAACACCTCCAACGGTTCACTGGTGGTAGCGGGCGGTTTGTTCAAAAACGACGCCCCCTGGGCTGATCCCTGGGTGGTCTATCTGGCTTGCGCCGTGAATATCAACAGTGGAATGTTTGAGATCACCCACAAGACCCTCAGCATCCAGGCCCATGCCACCCGCATCTTCAACAATGCCACTGTCAGGGTCGGCATGGGATTTATTGCTACAGCCGCCAACTGCTATCTGCCCTGGGAAGGCGGGCTATATATGATCGGAACCGGGAATCCTGTCCTGCAGGTATCCGGAACCAACCATATCAGCCACCTCTATGTGCAAAAATCCGCCCTTGCCAACACCGTCTATTTGCAAAATGATACGGTGATCACCGGCAATGTGAACCTGCAAACCGGAAAACTGAATGCCAACAACTTCAACCTGACCGTGGGCGGAAACTGGGCAAACACAGCTGGGACCTCCGATTTTTCACCCGGCACCGGCACCGTGACCTTCAACAAAACAGGTGGCTTGCAGACAATCTCAGGCCCCATCAACTTCTATAATGTGGTGGACAATCACACCGGCAGCGCCCTCGATTTCCAGGGACCCACCGGTATCAATGGAACGCTCACTGTGAATGCCATCGTCACCTTCCAGAATACCGCCACCCTGGCCACGGTCTTCAATTCCGTAAGTGCCGGTATCCTTGCCTTCTACAATAACTTCTCCTCCACCATTGCCTCCTACACCGGCGGCGGGGCCATCCGCTCCTTCAATGCCGGAAACCACGTGACCATTGGTGATCTCACCCAGAATGGCCTCTACGGGTCCTGGGTGGCAAATGGCGGGCACCTGGAAGTGCATCAGGACTATTCCAATTGGATCGACCTCAATGGTGCGGTGGAAATTTCCAATAACGGCATTCTGGACATCTACGGTGGCAACATGTCCTGTTACATTTCCTATGCTGGAAATGCCAGCCTCACCATGAGCAGCGGTGAATTCAACGTGAAGAACTGGGGCATAGTGATCTCGAACAATCCCTACACCTGCACCTTCAACATTACCGGCGGCACCATCACCTCCAATACAGGCTTCTATGATTATCGCGGCAACTTCACTCCCACCGGCGGCACAGTGAAGTTTGAAGGCTCGGCAGACGGTACCGTCTTTACCACCGCCCCCAGCCATTTCCATCATTTACTGGTGAACAAAGTGGTTACCCGCGATCTCTTGGAACGCCTGTATGAAAGCGATCACAGCGGCAACAGCACTGCCCTCACCCGGGATGGGACGCTTAGCCTGAGTGGGACCAGCTATTTTACCGTGAATGGCGATTTCACCATCCAGAATGCCAATATGGTGTACCTGGCCAACCACTTCCAGAGCCTGGACGGCGGCAATATCATCATCACCGCCGGCACCTTCAACATCAGCAACTACCAGTGCAAGACCAGCGGCAATATCACGGTCTCTGGTGAGCTCCAGATCCATCCCATGGGTAGTCTGCAGATCGGAGCTAATAAGACCCTGTCCATCAATAATGGTGGTCTTTTCCAATCCCTGGGCTCCCTGGCAAATTACGCCACTGTTACCCGCTCCGGCACCACCGGAACCTATGTCTTCAATGTGGAAAGCGGCGGTACCATCGGTGCCTACAACACCATCTTCGAATATATGGGCACCAATGGCATCAATGTGAAAAATGGCGCCTTGGTTGATGGGGCGAATGCCTTCACCTACTGCACCTTCCGCAATGGGGCCAGTGGCGGTAAGCTGCTGACCATCAATAACAACCAGACCTTCAGCATCGACAATGCCCTGTTCCCCGCCAATACTTGGGGTGGAACCTATAATGTCTCCAAAACGGCCAACCAAGGCCATGTGACCTTCACCAATTTCAGCGGTGACTTCAGCGGCTCTTCCTTTGAGCAGGATGCCTACAACCGCATCGACTGGGAAGTGGCGGGAGTGCCAGAGATCACAGACCTCATGATCGAACGCTATGGCGTAAACAACATCCGCCTCTACTGGACCTATCCGCATCCCTTTACCAACTTCAAGATCTACGCCTCCGATAGTCCGGAGGGGCCCTTTACCCACGTCGCTACTTCTGTAATCACCCAGTGGAATGGCTCCGCCACCAACCCCCGCGCCTTCTACCGGGTGACAGCTGTGCTGGAACCCTGATCCAACGTCGAAATCAAGCTACATTGCAGGGGACCCGCCAACCGGCGGGTCCCTTTTTTCATACCCAAACCTGTGAAGCCAAGATGGTATGGGAAACCAAACCGGTGCAGGACAATAGGCGTGGCGCTTTAGCCCACGTGCAAAGGCCATGACCAACCTTCCCTGAAACCGGTTTTCAACCGGTGCAGGACAATAAGCGTGGTGTTTTAACCCACGTGCAAAGGCCATGACCAACCTTCCCTGAAACCGGTTTTCAACCGGTGCA
>CAZVXK010000017.1:29126-29354 GCA_964631665.1 uncultured Candidatus Cloacimonadota bacterium
GGACTATGATTTTGGATCACTCTCATTCAAAAAACGTGATCGCTCTGGTCCGGTAAGTCCGGCACTCATTGAAATGGATTTATCCTGAGCCGGGGCTGGTGGCTCCGCTGCACGTGGGTTAAAACCACACGCCTGTTGTGCGGCACCTATTGAAATGGGTTTATCCTGTGCCGGGGCTGGTGGCTCCGCTGCACGTGGGTTAAAACCACACGCCTGTTGTGCGGCACC
>CAZVXK010000018.1:0-29125 GCA_964631665.1 uncultured Candidatus Cloacimonadota bacterium
GCGGCGAACAGCACCGAGATCAAATCCCGGGCCTTATCCCGCAGCAGATCCCCCAGCAGGCGCAGTTGCGAGGCATCCCCAGCAATCTGTTTCACCAGTAGTTTGATCCCATCGATGTCCTGGGCGCCGGCGATCAGGGCATCCACCTGCGAACCGCTTTCCTGAACCGATCTTTGCTGCAGCTTTTGCTCCAGCTCACGGATCTGAGCCAGCTGCGCTTCGATTTTGGTGTCGATCATGTTCTCCGGGACATGGAGTTTGGCGGCGATGCGCTCGATCTGCTGCTGCAAGCCTTCCACATAGAGCAATGCGGCTCGCCCGGTGCAGGCTTCGATGCGTCTGATCCCGGCGGCGGAGGAGCTTTCAGCGATCACTTTAAAGAGACCGATCTCCCCGGTGGCGGACACATGGGTTCCGCCGCACAGCTCCTTGGAAAAGTCCTGCACGCTCACCACCCTTACGGTTTCGGCATATTTCTCGCCAAACAGCGCCACCGCCCCCTCGGAGCGGGCCTGGTCGAGCGTTTGCTGAGCGATGGTAACCGGACGGTTGTCCCGGATGGCGCCGTTCACGATGTTTTCCAAAGAATTGATCTCATTGCGGGACAGGGCTTTGATATGGGTGAAATCGAAGCGGAAATAGTCCGGTGCCACCAGCGACCCCTTCTGTTGAACATGCTCCCCCAACACAGCTTTGAGGGCTTTGTGAAGAAGATGCGTGGCAGTGTGGTTGCGTGCGATGTCGCGCCGGCGGGGAGTATCGATCTCGGCGATCACCTGTTTGGGCAGGATGCTGCCCCTGGTCAGGCTGCCGATGTGGATGAAAGCATCCTCATCCTTGCGGACATTGGTTATCTGTATTTCCATGTCTTCAGAGAAGATACGTCCGGTGTCGGCCACCTGTCCCCCACTTTCGGCATAGAAGGGAGTCTGATCCAGCACCAGATGCACCAGGCCATCTTCGGAGATGCGGTAACGCAGGATCTGGGCGGGTGCGCTGTGTTTGTCATAGCCCACAAAGAGAGTGGGAACGGGTGGAGAAAACTCGATCCATTCCGAAGTATCGGCATGGTAGGCAAATTTAGATGACTGGCGGGCCCGTTCCCGCTGCGCCTCCATCTCTTCTTCAAATCCGCGGGTATCCACCCGGAAATTCTTTTCCTGAGCCAGGATCAGGGTGAGATCCAGCGGGAAGCCATAGGTATCGTAGAGCAGGAAGGCATCGCGACCGGGGATGAGGTCTCCGTCCAGGCGGGCGCAGATATCGTCGAAGCGGGAAAGCCCGTTATCCAGGGTGTGGTTGAAGCGTTCTTCCTCCGCCTGGATCACCATCTTGATATAGGCCTCCTTGCCCGCCAATTCGGGAAAATGATGCCCCATAACCGAGATCACGATGTCCACCAAATGGAACATGAAGGGTTCGGCAAATCCCAACAGCCTGCCATGCCTTGCCGCCCGCCGCAGAATCCGCCTGAGGACATAACCCCTGCCCTCATTGGAGGGAAAACCGCCATCGGCCAGGGCAAAACAGAGGCAGCGGACATGGTCGGCGATCACGCGATGCGAAATGCCTGTTTCCACGGAATAAGGTCTGCCGCTGAGGCTGGCGATCTTCGCGATGAGCGGCTGGAACAGGTCGGTCTCATAGTTGCTGGCTTTGTTTTGCAGCACCTGGGTGATGCGTTCCAAACCGGCGCCGGTGTCCACAAATTTATGCTTGAGCGGAGTGAGCGAGCGGTCGGCTTCACGTTTGTATTGGATAAAGACCAGATTCCAGAGTTCGATGAAGCGCGAGCAGCCGCCATTCACCTGGCAGACGTGGCCTTTACGGTCTGCATGGTCACAATATCCCTCGCCGCGGTCGATGTGGATCTCGCTGCAGGGACCGCAGGGGCCGGTATCCCCCATCTCCCAGAAATTGTCCTTTTCGTCATGATAGGAAATGTGGCTTTCCGGGATGTCGGTACAGTCCCTCCACAGCTCATAGGCTTCCTGGTCGGTGGTGTAGACCGTGGCATAGAGCTTGTCCTTGGGCAGTTTCCACACCCCGGTCAGCAGTTCCCAAGCCCAGACGATCGCCTCCTTTTTATAGTAGTCGCCAAAAGACCAGTTTCCCAACATTTCGAAGAAGGTGTGGTGATAGCCGTCCTTGCCGACTTCCTCGAGGTCGTTGTGTTTGCCTCCGGCACGAATGCATTTCTGGGTGTTTGCCACCCGTTTCAGTTCAGGCTCCTTCAAGCCCAGAAAGATGTTCTTGAACTGGTTCATCCCCGCATTGGCGAAGAGCAGGGTGGGATCGTCAATCGGCACCACCGGCGAGGAGGGGACGATGCTGTGTTCACGCTGGTGGAAAAAATCCAGGAAGGATTGCCTGATCTCTTTGCTGGATAGCACCTTTAGCCTCCGATGCCTTCAATCTCGTCATAGTTTTCCATGATCCATTTCTCGGCGCTCCAGGCTGCCACGGCGCCATCGCTGGTGGCTGTAACCACCTGGCGCAGGACGGTGTGGCGGATATCGCCGGCGGCATAGACTCCCGGGATGTTGGTGTGCATGAATTCATCGGTGATGACGAATCCGGAGCTGTCGAGTTCGAGGCGTGATTCCAGCAGTTCGTTGTTGGGCAGGATGCCCACATAGATGAATACTCCGTCCACCGGGATGAATGAGATGGCCTGCGTTTTACGGTTGAAGACCTCGAGTTTCTCCACTTTGCCATCTCCATGGATCTCCTGGACCACGGTGTCCCAGACGAATTCCATCTTGGGATTCTTGAAAGCGCGTTCCTGGATGATCTTCTGGGCGCGGAGCTGGTCCCGGCGATGGATCACATACACTTTTTTGGCGAAGCGGGTGAGAAAGATCCCCTCCTCAATGGCGGAATCACCACCCCCCACCACGGCCACCACTTTGTCCCGATAGAGAGCTCCGTCGCAGGTGGCACAATAGGAAACCCCGCGGCCGATGAAATGCTCCTCACCGGGGACATTCAACAGGCGGGGATGGGCTCCCGTGCAGACGATGACCGATTTGGCGCGGAATTTGTTGTAGGGGGTCTCGATGATCTTACAGAGACCTTCGATCCCCATGGCGGTAACCTCTTCGTCAAAGAATTCCGCTTTAAAGCGTTCCGCCTGCCGCCGCATCTTGTCCGTGAGATCGAATCCAGTGATGGAGTCCTCGAATCCGGGGTAGTTTTCCACCTCATCGGTCACGTTGATCTGCCCGCCGATCAAGGCCTTTTCAAAGACCGCGGTCTTCAATCCGCCTCTGGCGCTGTAAATGGCGGCGCTGAGGCCGGCCGGCCCGCCTCCGATAATGATCACATCATATTTCATCATAACATCCAATTCCTTGTTCAGCTTTAAGTTGTGTTCCTGGTTGCATGCATTACTTCTCTTTTCAAGTGGGCATCTGCGTCAAGGTTTTTATCTGAAACTGACCGAGTGGCGGATTTATGCTTGACGATTTTGGGCTGTCCCAAGAATCTGGCATAATGGTTGATGTGTGTTTGGTATTTGACCCAACAGCAGCTCTTGACAGCATACAACCGCTTGACTTGAAGTAAGATACAAATAAATAAGGCAAGGAGCCCGCAGATGGAAAAAATGATGTTATTGGGCGATGAAGCATTGGCGCAGGGCGCACTGGATGCCGGAATCTCCGGTTTCTACGGCTATCCGGGAACCCCTTCCACCGAGATCATCGAATATGCACAACGCAGCCGCCAAACCAGCGAGGGAAAGATCCATTGCAAGTGGTCTTCCAATGAAAAGACCGCTGTGGAGGCAGCCATCGGCATGAGCTACAGCGGAAAGAGAGCGATGGCGACCATGAAGCATGTCGGCCTCAACGTGGCCGCCGATCCCTTCATGAATTCAGCCTTCACTGGTGCCAACGGGGGCCTGCTGATCGCAGTGGCGGACGATCCCTCCATGCATTCCTCCCAAAATGAGCAGGATTCCCGCTATTACGGAAAGTTTGCCATGATCCCCGTATTGGAACCCTCCAATCAGCAGGAATGCTATGACATGGCGTTTCATGGGTTTGAACTCTCCGAAAAATACCATGTGCCGGTGATGATCCGTCTCACCACCCGGCTTTCGCATTCCCGCAGCGGAGTGAAACGCCGGGATCCCCTTTCCCAGAACAGCCTGAAAAAACCGGATGATCAGTTCCAATTCATGCTGCTGCCCGCTTTTGCCAGAAAGAAATACAAGCATCTGATCGAGCTGCAGCAGGATTTTGAGCAGGAATCGGTGCAATCCCCCTTCAACAGTTTCATTCTGGAAGCTCCGGACTATTCAATGGGCATCGTCTGCACCGGCCTGGCCTACAACTATCTGCGTGAGGCCTACCAGAACCAGGAGATCCCCCATCCCCTGATCAAGATCTGCCAATATCCCCTGCCCACCAAGGCTCTGCGGGCAATGCAGGAAGTGTGCGACAGCATTCTGGTGCTGGAAGAGGGGATGCCCGTGGTGGAGGATATTC
The DNA here is from genome assembly GCA_964631665.1 of uncultured Candidatus Cloacimonadota bacterium. Taxonomy (GTDB): domain Bacteria; phylum Cloacimonadota; class Cloacimonadia; order Cloacimonadales; family Cloacimonadaceae; genus Syntrophosphaera. Next base: position 4,494 of record CAZVXK010000018.1, read on the forward strand.
TGAAAGGGATCGCCTTCAAGGGCTGCAAACCGATCAAGGGAAGGCTGGACGGCACCCTGCCCCGCGATGGAGAGCTCAATCCCAACAAAGTTTCTCAGGCACTGGGATTGCCGGACACCCTGGGCAGCGAAGTGCCGCCGATAGTATGCCCCCGGCCTCCGGCCCTGTGTGTCGGTTGCCCCCACAGCGACAGTTACCTTGCCCTCAACGAAGCGCTCAAGGACTTCGAAAAAGGCCATGTATTCAGCGATATCGGCTGTTACACCCTGGGCTTCCTGCCTCCCTACAACGCCATCAATTCCTGTGTGGACATGGGTGCCAGCATCACCATGGCCAAAGGCGCCGCCGATGCAGGATTGTATCCCTCGGTGGCCGTGATCGGAGATTCCACCTTCGCCCATTCCGGCATAACCGGATTGATGGACTGCATCTATGAAAACGCCAATGTGCTGATCGTGATCCTGGACAATTCCACCACCGGCATGACCGGCGGACAGGAATACACAGCATTCGGCAAGCTGGAGGAGATCTGCGCCGGAATGGGTGTCCCCAAAGAGCATATCCGGGTGTTCGTTCCCCTGAAGAAGAACTGGGACGAAATGGTCAGGGTATACAAGGAAGAGCTTGCCTATAAGGGTGTTTCGGTGGTGATACCGCGCCGCGAGTGTGTGCAAACCCTGAAGAAAAAGAACAAACTGGAGACGCCGGAATGAAAAAAGACATCATCCTTGCCGGAGTGGGTGGACAGGGCATCCTGACCATCGCCACCATCATCGGAACCGCAGCCCTGAACCGCGGCTGGCATCTCAAACAAGCGGAAGTGCATGGCATGAGCCAGCGCGGTGGAGATGTGCAATCCCATCTCAGATTGTCCGACAAAGCCATCTGGAGCGACCTTATCCCCTATGGCAAAGCGGACATGATCCTCTCCGTGGAGCCCATGGAAGCACTGCGTTATCTTCCCTACCTTTCTGCCGGGGGCTGGATCATCGCCAACAAAACCCCCTATAAAAATGTGGCTGTCTATCCTGATCTGGTGGGTATTTACGCCGCCATTAAGAAGCACCCGAACCACGTGCTGATCGATGCCGATACCATTGCCAAGGAAGTCAAGGCCAACCGTGCCATGAATATCGTGATGCTGGGAGCGGCGATCGGCCATCTGGGCTTTTCAGCCGCCGAGATCGAAACAGCGATTCAAACCATTTTTGCCCGCAAGGGAGAAACCATCGTGGAGGCTAATCTGCGTGCCTTGAAGGCAGGCATCGAAGCCTGAACGAACCTACCGGAAACCCTCTTAAGGAGGTATCATGGACTGGAATATGAAAAGACCTTCCCGCCTGCTGGGCAGGATTGTCCTGATAGCGCTGCTTTGCGTTGCCGGGACCTTTCTGGCCGCCCAGGGGACCCGTTACACCGTGATCGAGGATTTCGAAAGCGGCAGCGTGAACCTGCTGTCCTGGCAGGATGAAGATATCAATCCCACCGCTTGGGAACTGACCACTGTGAACACTTACGACAACAGCGCCTATTCTTTGGTGCTGACTGGCAATACCTGGAAACAACAGATGATAACCCCGGTCGTGGTGGATTCCGGAGCCGTGATCCAGATCGCCGGAAAGACCTCCTCGGGAGCGAAGATCCAGGGCATCGGCTTCTGCGACGGCACCAATGTGTTGTTCTATTCCCTCTCCGGCACCCTGGTGCTGGATCTGGAGCAGTGGGTTCCCGTCTATCAGGGCGCCTTTTCCCACGGCCAGTGGAACCTCTACCAATTCCCCATCGCCGACGACTGGTATTCCTTTTTCGACTACCTGCCCGTGATCACCTCTCTGGTCTATGTGAACGACCTGGATGGCGTATCCAACCGCAGCGTCTGGTTCGATTCCATCCTGGATATCAGCTCCGATCTAAGTGTGGCGCCGCAAGTTACGGTTTCCTATCAGATCACTTTCCAGGGAAACAGAACCCGCAGCATCAGGGATGTGGGAGTGCAGTTCCAATCCGTCGTGACCGATCCGGACAGCGATATCTTCACCTACGAATGGGATTTTGGCGACAGCACTTTCAGCACCCTGGCCAATCCTTATCACTTATACACTGTAACGGACGACCATCCCTACCGTGCCACCCTGAAGGTTACGGACGACACCGGAAAATGGGGGCTGGCCTCCTGCCTGGTGGATGTGGATGCCGGAACCAGCAGTCTGCCGATCACGATGAATTTCGTGGGCGACATCATGCTGGCCCGGCGTTATGAATCTGCGGGAGGCATCATCCCCACCCAGGGAGTGAACGCCATATTCGAGCCCACGCTACACCTGTTGGGCAATGCCGCCGACATCACCGTGGCCAATCTGGAGGTGGTGCTGTGCAATGTAGGCAGCCCCCATCCCACCAAATCGGTGGTTTACCGGGGCAGCCCCTCCAATATCAGCGGTCTGGTCTATGCCGGGATCGACAAGGTTAGCCTGGCCAACAACCATACGGTGGATTATGGGCTGGCCGGCCTCGATCAGATGAGAGGTTTGCTTACGCAGAACGGCATCGTGCACAGCGGGGCAGGCGCCAATAGCTATGATGCCTACACCCCCGCTTTCATCAACCGCAATGGGCTGAACATCGCCTTTCTGGCCAGCAGCGACCGCACCGGCCAATACAACAACGCCCAGCCCTATCTGCAGGCCGGATACAACAAATATGGCTTCGCCTACATGACACCCTACTACATCATGCAGCAACTGGCTGCGGTGGAGGGCGTGGCAGACCTGAAGATCATGGAATTGCACGGCGGCAGCGAATACTCGCTCAGCCCGGGCAGCAATTACGACAAATTCCAGCCTTATGAAGATGACGACCAGGACGAGGGATATGACTACCGCACCGATGTTCCGCATATGTGGGACCTCGCCATCCGCCACCATGCCGTCGATTCCGGGGCGGATCTGGTGATCGTGCACCATCCGCACATCATTCAAGGCCTGGAAGTGTATCAGGGAAAGCTGATCGCTCATTCACTGGGCAACTATTGCTTCGATCTGGATTACCCGGAAACCATGCCCACCATGATCCTCTATGCCGATGCCGACCACAGCGGCTTCTCCAACTTCCGCATCAAACCGGTTTATATCGACTGGTATATCCCCAAACCCGCCACTGGCCAGCTCGGAAAGTATATCCTGGACTATCTGGCGATGCGTTCCACCGAACTGAACACCAAGCTTCTGGTGGATTACAATAATGTGGAGGCAAAGGTTCTGATGGACGACAGCGAAGCCACCGTCACCCTCCATCCCTACACCTACAACCAGGTTTTGCAGAATCAGGGGACCGAAGGCAACATCAGCGATCCCATCAAACTTCCCCGCTATGGCAACATCAGCTCCATCACCGAAGTTTCGCCGGTCGGCGACGCCATGGCCCGTCTGGGGGTGGAAACCATCTGGTATGGCAATTTCGAGGATGAAGGTTCCTCATTGTGGTCGGTGGCGATGGGATTGGAAACCCTCAATCCCTTCGATGGCGAACGCAGCGCCTTGCTCACCCCCTCCTCCGGCCAAACTTCCACCGGCACCATCCAGAAACGCAACAAATGGTATGACAACACCAAGAAATTCACACTCCACGGCTGGATCAGAACCGTTAACGCCACCAATGCCAATATCATTATCCGCTATTATAATTCCCGGACCAGCGGCGTCCTGGGAACCGAGACCATCACCGCCAACATCAACGGAACCACGGACTGGACCTGGTATTACAAGGAACTGACCATCCCCTCCAATGCCTGGTATTTCGATATCCGCCTCACCTGCACCAACAATTCCACCGGAACCGTGCTGGCGATGTTCGACAACGTGGGCCTGATCGAATGGACCCCTTGGGAAACAGTGAATCCCATGACCACTTTCCCCACCCCGAACAACTATTACTGGATGCAGGTGAAGACGATGGAAGCTCCAAAATCGGTCAACATCAGCTTCAACGAGCTCCGCTACAGCGAGGCTGCCGACCGCAAAAGCCTCACCCCGCCTGCCAGCCTTTCCCTCAAAGCTTGGCCCAATCCCTTCCGGGACAAGGTTTCCATCGCCTTCGAGAGCCCTGCCAAAACCAAAACCAGCCTCGGTATTTACAACATCCGGGGCCAGAAAGTCCGCTCCCTCTCTGATGAAATCCTCCCCTCCGGCAAACACCTGTTCCACTGGGACAGCAAAGACGACCGGGGCAGAATTGTGGGCTCCGGAGTCTACTTCGTGCGTCTGGAACAGGGTGGCAAGGCTGCGATAAGGAAGGTGGTGCTGATTAGGTGAGATAGTGATTAGTGATTAGTGATTAGTGATTAGTGATTAGTGCTGCGCAGGGGGATGGACGTAGCATACGATGCGGTGTAGCATACGATGCCGATCGTGTTGTAACAGCCGGATGCCGATCCGGCGACACACAGGATAGATATGGTTTCCAACCACTTTCTTCCCATTGTCTTTCAACCTGCATACCCTTCGAACCACCAATCCATTGCCAAATGCCACTGCCATGCCAATCCACATTAACAATCCACTTCCAACCCACTGCCACACAAACCCTTCCCTTGCCTTCCTTGTTTCGCCCAAGACTGAAAGCCTTGATCAAGCGTTAATCAAGCGTTAATCAAGCGTTAATTGTTAACGCTTGATTAAGGCTTGATAAAGACTTGATTAACGCTATCAAGTAAGAACGGTCTCGGAGCGGATCCATCAGCTTCCACTGAGCTTCCACTGAGCTTCCAGTGAACTCAATTGAGTTTTCAACGAGTTTCTATTGACAATAATCGGAACAATTCAAGTTTGTATTCAGCAATCAATAAGGTTGGAGAAATAGTGATAGAATCCAGAGATCAGATAGATGGACCAGTGGCAAATGACGGATGAATTGATCGTCTTCACCGTATCCGAGGTGAGTTTTCACCTCAAGCAGGTGATCGAGACCCAGATCGAGCCCTTGTATGTGAGAGGGGAGATCAGCAATTACACTCATCACAGCTCCGGGCACATCTACTTCAATCTGTGCGATGCCAATGCCACCCTGCGCTGCACTTTCTTCCGCCATGTCAATCTGCATCTGGATTTTCGGCCTGAGGACGGCATGGAGGTGACCTGTTTCGGCAAACTGACCGTGTTTGAAAAGGGTGGCACCTACAACCTGAATGTGCAGAGCATGTTCAAATCCGGCCAGGGCGATCTCTCCCGCCAGTTCGAGCTGCTGAAGAAGAAGCTGGACCAGGAAGGCCTCTTTGCCGCAGAACACAAACAATCCCTGCCTCGCTATCCGCAGCGGATCGGCATCATCACCTCCCCCACCGGGGCTGCTTTGCAGGATATCGTGAATATCCTCACCCGGCGCTATCCGGTGGAAGTGGATGTCTATCCCGCCCAGGTGCAGGGAGCGGAGGCACCGGCACAATTGATCTCGGGGCTGCGCTATTTCAATGAAGCGGCCAATGTGGAGGTGATCATTCTCACCCGGGGCGGAGGATCGCAGGAAGACCTCTTTTGCTTTAATGACGAAGCCCTGGCCCGGGCGGTCTTTGCCTCGCGGATACCGGTGATCTCGGCGGTGGGGCATGAGATCGATTTCAGCATATCGGATTTCGTGGCTGACCTCAGGGCTCCCACTCCCTCCGCGGCAGCGGAATTGGTGGTTCCGGACAAAAAGGAGCTGCTCTCCTACCTGGAATCCGTGCAACGCCGGATGGGGCTGGGCATCTCCCATCAGGTGAAGGGGCTGCGCAATTCTGTGGCGGAATTGGAGCTGGTGCTGAACCGCCGGCATCCGCAACATTTGTGGCAAAACCTGCAGCAGCGCTTCGATCTGGCCGTTCTGGCTCTGCAAAATTCCTCCCGTCTGCTGCAACCGCTGCGGCACCGGTTTGAACTGGATAAAACAGCGCTGCTCAATGCGTTGAACCTGAATTACCAGCGCGTTCTGGCCAACAGCAAACACCGGATGGCCGATCAGGAACTGAAGCTGAAACAAACACTGCAAAACTCATTGCGAGAACAGCAGATCCGCTGCGAAGGCCTGCAGAGGCAGCTGGAACAGCTTTCACCAAAACAGATCCTCGCCAAGGGCTATTCGATCCTGAAACGCCAGGGCAAAATGTTGGGTTCGGTGCAGCAACTGCATCCCGATGAAAGCCTGGAACTGCAGATGAAAGATGGCAGCGCCGGCATACGCGTGGAAACGGTCACACCAGATCAGAGGCTTGATGGCTGACAAACTTCCCTGGCTGCTCATCCTGCTGCTGGTCGCCACGCTTCAGCCGCTATCCGCGGAGATCCGTTCCCTGTGGGTGTTGCCCTGGAGCCTGAATAGCCCCACCAAGATCGACAGCATGGTGGAAAGCGCCGTGGCCTCGCACCAAACCGACCTGCTGGTGGAGGTCCGTTACCGCTCCGATGCGCTCTATCAGACCAACCGGAAGCCAGACAGCTATCCCAATCCCGAGCCCCGCAGCCATGTTTTGGGCGAAGGCAGATTCGATCCTTTGGAATATGTTCTCCGCAAAGCACACCGGCAGAACCTGCGCGTTCACGCTTGGGTGGTGGTGTTCAACGCCACTCCGGTGGATTCGGTTCTGATCTCCCGGAATCACATTTTCCGCAACCATCCCGACTGGATCACCTGCACGCAGGACGGAGAACGGATGCTGGCTTCCGAACAATATGGCTATTACATCGATCCCGGCATCCCGGAAGCGCAGGAATACCTGCTGAATGTGCTTTCCGATCTGGTTTCCGGCTATCCTGAACTGGATGGCCTGCACCTGGACTATATCCGCTATCCCAATTCCAGCCTGGGTTACCATCCCATATCTGTGGAGCGGTTCGATGTTTACTGCAAAAACCACAACCTGCAATGGAACCAATGGCGCATCAAACAGATAACCCAGTTTGTGGAAATCACCCGGGAGCGGATGAAGGAGTTGAATCCCAAGCTGCTCCTGAGCGCTGCCGTGATCGCGAACTACGATTCCGCGGTCCGCTATTATGCCCAGGATTGGCGGGACTGGCTGCACCGGGATCTGGTGGATTTTGCCTATCCCATGGCCTATCAGCTTGATGCCCAAGACTTTCAGCGGCAGTTGGAGGTGATGAAATCCCTGCGCAGGGACAGCAGGATCGTGGTGGGATTGCGCGCCTGGGACGCCGGAGGCAATTCCCTGCTTCCCAGAGCCAATGGGACCAGTTACAATCTCCTGGACCTGGCAGAGCGTATCAATTCGGTCCGCAAGCTTGATTTCGCCGGTATCGCCCTGTTCAGCTATGATGGCTTGCTCAAGGACGACGCCATCTCCCATCTGGCCCGGATCTCCTATTCGGAAAGGGTACTGGCGTCGCAGACTGCGCTGGAACTGGTGTCCGGTGCCGTGAATCCCAAACGACAATATGCCGCGGATATCAAGGTTTCCCCCACTCCCACCCATTACCTGCTCAATCTGCTGATCCCGGAGGAAGGAAGATGGTTCTGGGAAGTGCGCGATGCTTCGGACAAGGTTATCTATCAACGCAGCCGCTATTATCTGAAGGGACTGAACGACGATTATTGGAATGGCATCCTCTCCGATGGGGAACCCATTGCCAACGGACAATATCTGTTCTCGGTCTGGCGGGAGCAGGATGATCACGAATATATCATTCCGGTGAGGCTGGAAGGTTTGAAGTGAACGACCGCAGTGCCCAGGCTGGACTTCTAACCTCCGCGGAGTTCATCCGCTTCGGCATCAAATCGCTGATCGGCATTGCCCTGGCCAGGATTCTGATCCCTGCCGACCTGGGCACCTACCGCCAATTGTTTTTGATCTATACCACTTTCTCGACCCTGCTGCTGCTGGGCATCCCCCAGAGCGCTCTCTATTTTCTGCCCAAACTGCGCCATATCGATTCCCAACGAGAGTTTATCAGCCGCACGGTGAATCTGATCACCATTCTGTCTTTCGTATTTGCCTTTTGCATCCTGCTGTTTAAAGGTATCATCGCCTCCGCCTTCCGTAATCCTCAGTTGGCCGATCTGCTGATCCTATTTGCGGTCTATCCCTTGTTCATGTTCATCACCCAGATCTTCAGCTCGGTGCTGCTGGGCATGAAACACCCCCAAAAGGTGGCGGTCTTCACCCTGTTCAGCATTGGGTGCGACCTGGTGCTGATCCTGGGCTTGGCTCTGCTCACCCGAAACCTTTCCTGGATCGTGACCGGCGTGATGATCTCTGCTTTGCTGCAATGGGCGGTGGCCAGATTCCTGCTTTCCCGATGGATGGTGAAAACCAGCTTCGATCCGGAATTCCTGCGCGACCAATTCAAGTATTCCCTGCCGGTGGGGCTGTCTTCCGTGATCGGGATCCTGTCCATCCAGCTGGATAAATTTGTGATCTCCGGTTTCTTCTCTCCGGCGCAGTTTGCCGTATTCTCCGTCGGAGCGATGGAGCTGCCCTTCATTTCCATCCTCAACAGCTCCGTCAATGCCGTGCTGCTGCCCAATATCAGCGGTTCCAGAGAGTCCGTGCTGGAGATCTTTCGGGCGGCTGTGCGCAAGAACACCCTGATCATTTTCCCCCTGGCGGTGCTGTTCTTCATTTATGCCAGGCCCATCATCACCCTCCTCTATTCCAATGTGTATCTGGAGTCGGTGCTCTATTTCAAGGTCTATCTGATCATTCTGCCCCTGCGGATCGCCACCTATGGCATCATCTTCATGGCTCTGCGGGAAACCAGATATATCATGTATAATTCCCTGATCATGCTCAGCCTCAATCTGGTGCTGAATCTGATCCTGGTCCGGCTGCTGGGCATGATCGGCGCTGCCCTGGCCACTGTGGTGGTAACCTGGATTTCGGTGGCGATCTACCTCTGGTGGATCCATTCCCGTCTCCAGCTTCCGCTGAACCGGCTCTTTCCCCTGAAAGCCATTCTGAGGACTGCCCTGGTGGTTGCTCTCTCCGGAGGCTGCTCTGCTATCCTGATGGAGATTTTTAGTAAGAGTTGGCTGGTGCAGATACTGGCTTTGGGTGCGTTTCTGCTCTGTTATCTGATCCTGGGCAAACTGCTCAACGCCATCCTGCCCTACGACATCCAATATCTGAAACAGCTTGGCAGCAAGCTGATTGACCGTATGAAGAGGAGCTGACCAATGGATTTCACCCTGGCCCAGACCTGGCAAAATTACAACCGGGACGGCAGCGTCAATCTGCGCCTGGATATGATCCAAAAGCTCATTCCTCCTGATGTACGCACCATCCTGGACGCCGGTTGCGGCAATGGAATCATCGCCAACGCTTTGGCAAAGGAATATCAGGTTACCGGCATCGATGTCTCGGAAGCTGCTTTGGAAGGAGTGCAATGTTCCAAACAGCTTGCGTCCGTAACAGCTATTCCCTTTCCCGACGCTTCCTTTGACCTGGTCATTTGCAGCCAGGTATTGGAGCATTTGGATGATGAAGCGCTTGAACAAGCCTGCCAGGAACTGAAGCGAGTGAGCAGAAGATATCTGCTGATCAGCGTCCCCCATGAAGAGCCGCTGCTTCAGAAACAGTACAAATGTGCGGACTGTGGCCATACCGCCCATATCCATGGACATCTGCAGTATTTCACCTTGAACCGGCTCCATGCCTTGTTCACACCAGAGTTCTTTGTATTCAAACAGCGGGTGTTTGGAATGAGAAACAGCAGCCTGCCCCCGCAATTGCTCAGTTGGAAACATCGCCTGGGGCAGTGGGCTCTCCCCTCGGAGGGACAGCGCTGCGAAAACTGTGGCTCAGACAAATTCCTCCATCAAAGCTCCCTGGCCACCAAACTGGTCAATGGTTTCGGCTTGCTGCTCTCCCGCCGGCGTCCCTACTGGCTGTTGGGTATATACCGCAAACGCAATTCTGACAATGCATAAAGTTCTGTATATAGTATACTATTATCCTCCCCTGGGCGGTTCAGGAGTGCAGCGTGGAGTGAAATTCTCCCGCTATCTGCCCCACTATGGTTGGGAAAGCGTGATCCTCACCCCTCATCCGGCCTTGATCAAGCATCCCAAAGACCGCAGCCTGCTCAAGGATGTCCTGCCCACCCAAAAGATCTACCGCAGCTTTTCCCTGGACGCCCGCTGGCTGTTTAAAATCCTGTGGGGCTTGGGTTTGCCGCAGGTGGTGAACTGGCTGCGCTATCATCTGTTCATCCCCGATGCCGAGATCCTGTGGCTACCTTTTGCCTGGCTTAAAATAAGGAAAATCATCAAACAGAACCAGATCGACCTGGTGTTCATTTCTGGCCCGCCCTTCTCCCCTATGCTGCTGGGAAGGTGGATCAAACGCAGATACCAGCTGCCCTTCATCGTCAGTTTCAGGGATGACTGGAGTTTCGGACAAAGCCGGCTGGACAATCCGCCTCCCCGTTTCTTCACCCGGCTGGAACGAAAGCTGGAACACGACGTCCTGGCCGCATCCGACCATGTGGTGGTGGTGAACCGAGCCTATCAAAGAGATCTGCTTTCGCTCTATCCAGACCTTCCGCCTCAGAAATTCAGCGTGATCACCAATGGTTATGATGAGAGCGATTTTCCGGCAGCGGTTGTTCCCCGTAAGAAAGATAGGGACAAGCTGCAGATCGTCCACGCCGGAGTGTTGTTTGGCCGAAGGCGCACCAATCTGATCTGGCAGGCTGCGGTGGAGCTTGCCCAAGAGGGATTGATCGATCCCAAACGCATCAGGATAGATATCTACGGGCATAACTTTGCCTCCTTTGTCTTCAAAGGTTTCGAGAACGATCCCGTCATCCGGCAGATGGTCCATCTGCATCCCTATCTCCCCCACTCCCAATCCATCGATATAATGCTCCAAGCCGACGCGCTCTGGCTCTATTCCGGTCCCGGAGCCAAAAGCGATGTGGAACTGCCCGGCAAGTTGTTCGAATACCTGCGCGCTGGAAAGCCCATCTTTGCCATGATCCATCCCGAGGGAGTCTGCGCCGAAGTGCTCAAACCCAGCGGACTTGGCTTCATTGCAGACAATTCCGACCCCGAGGCCATAAAATCCCAATTCCTGCGCCTTTATCAACTCTGGGAGCAGGGAAAGCTGGCACCGGAGCCGGATTGGGGCTTGATCCGCGGTTTTGAACGGCAGGAACTCACATGCAGGCTGGCTGAGGTGTTCGACACCACCCTAGCAGTCTTCAGATCAGGCTCCGCTGAAGACCGGAAAGGGCGCGGTTCTTGAAGTAATGAGATCAGAACACTTACCTCAGCAAAAACTGAAGCCCCTGCTGCTGGTGCTCCCCACCTGCTCTTCCTTTATGGATGTGGATAAACAGATCCTGCGGCAGAGTTATCGGGTGAAAACCGTCCATCTGGAACAGGATCGTTCCCGCTGGCGTTATCTGAAGCGTAATTTCATCCTCTGTTTGACCCTGTTCAGAAGTCCCGGGTTCAAATTGGTGGTGGTCTGGTTTGCCGATTACCATGCCGCGCCGGTGGTGCTGCTTTCACGGATGCTGAGTAAAAAAACGGTGGTCTTCATTGGCGGTTATGATGCCGTGAAATATCCCCGTCTGGGCATGGGCGTCTATTGCTCTCCCCTGCGTGGATTTTGTGCCCGCCTGGCTCTGAAGAACTGCTCCCTGGTCATCGCCAACCATGCCGCCCTGCTCTCCTCACAAAATACCTATTACGACCCCCAGGGGCATCCGGAAGGCGTTTATCAGCTCATTCGCGGGCTGGGCACACCCTCAAAAGTGGTGCACAATGCCTGCCCGATCGAACCTGAAGCAGAGGTCGCTATTTCCAGAAAGCGTCAGATTCTCACCGTCGGTTCCACCCCGCGCCTGAATGATTTTTACAACAAAGGCTTCGACCTCCTGCTGGAAGTGGCAAAACGCCGTCCCGACCTGAACTTTGTATTTGTGGGCATCTCCCTGCGCTGGCTGCCGGAACTGCTTCGCAAACATCAGCTTGAAGCCTTGCCCAATCTCACCATCCACACCTGGCTGCACCAGCCCAAGATGCTTGAATTGATGCGCCAGAGCTCCGTCTATGCCCAACCCTCGATCTCGGAAGGGATGCCCAATGCCCTGATGGAGGCGATGGCGCTGGGCTGTGTTCCCGTGGGATCCAATGTTGCGGGAATTCCGCTGATCATCGGAGAACATGGTTTTATCATTGGCCGCCGCGATCCAGCTTCGCTCGAAGCCGCTTTGGATAAGGCTTTGGCTGCCCAGCCAGACCGCCAGGCGATCTCTGATCATATCCGCTTGCATTTCAACCGGGATCGGCGCGCCCAACGCCTTCTGGAAGCACTGAAAGAACTATAGCAGACTGGGGTCGGCGATATCCTTCAATCCTTGTTTGTATACCTCAAACGATCTTCCACACAACATCCCAGGCACTTCCAACCACTCTGTTCGATCAAAACAAGGCCCCATGGCCCCCGTTAGCAATACGGAATCATTACGGAGTCATTACGGATTAACTCCGTAATGACTCCGTAATGATTCCGTATTGCTAACGGGAGAGATGAGGAAAATCAATTGATAAACTTTGAAGCCAGGATGAAATATCTGAAGGGATGGCAGAAAAGGGATAGAATGCAGAATGTTCAGTCAAGCCGGACCGGCAAACAGCTTCAAATAGGAATGGAAATTAGCTTTACCCTCCTCATCCCCTTCAAGAGAGCAATTCACACTGGCTGCACGCCCCCAACTCCCGATGGAGGTTTTCATAGAGGAACTCCGGATCGTCGTTGTCGATCAGGTCGGCGATGAGCTTTTTGTTTTGCATCGTGATGGCGAGGCTTTGCAGGATTTGCACCTGGGCGGTGGGATTATCCTCTGGGGTGAAGATGCCGATGATGAGGTGGACATCCTTGTCGTCGGGGCTGTCCCAGCTGATACCATGAATATTGTGGATGAAAATGAGGTAGGATTTGTCAATTCCGCTCAACCGGGCATGGGGAAAGGCCACCGAGCGTCCCATCGCCGTGCTCATCTGGTCTTCCCGCTTGAGCAGTTCTTTCAGGATTACATCCTCAGCCAATCCGATGCGTTGTGATGCTTTGTTGGCAAGGATCTGGAACACCTTGTCCTGTCCGATGACGGCTGGTTCGATGACCACATCCTCGGGCAGGAAGGAGATCAGGAAGGAGTGCTTTTTCATCTTTTTGACCGCATAGGAAAACCAGGGGCCAAAGATGATGGTGGAAAGGATGGCGGAAACGATGATCGCCACCAGGACGCGTTCGTTGATCAATCCGGTCTGATAGGCCAGCATTCCCACCACGATGTGCATCTGTCCGCCGGGGATGTGGCAAAGGATGATCGGCAGACGATTGTGGGCATCCTGCTTGGCCCAGAGCGTGCCAAAATAGGCTCCGATATAGCGGCCGAACATCCCCACCACGGTCATCACCAGAACCAGTAACCAGTCGAAATTGGCAAAGAAATCCAGATGGAGCCCGATATTGGCAAAGAAGATCGGCACAAAGATGTTGTAGACCAGCCGGTTGACCACAAAGCGGTCTTTTTCGGTAACATGGGTGGCTTCACCCAGAACGGTTCCGGCGATGAAGAAACCAAACAGAGCGTGGATATTGATCCGGAGCGTTATGGCACCGAAAATGGCTCCCACGATTGTGATGAAGGTGATCTTGAGCCCAGGGCTTTCACTCATCCGGGTGTGGATGAAGGTGACCGCCTTGTCCACTAGTCTGCGCATCAGGGTAAGGCTGACAATAGTAAAGAGAAGGGTGAGCAGAACCAGTTTGGACACGAAACCCAGCTCCAGCGCGCCTTGGGCAAAGAGCCCCAGAATGATGGTGAAGAACACCCAGCCCACAATGTCGTTGATGGTGAGGGCGGAAAGGGTGAGGAAGCCCAGATCGGTCTTCAGGATGTTCAGGTCACGCATTCCCCTGATCGAGACGGGCAAAGCGCTGATGGTCATTATGGCTGCGATGAAGAGGGCAAAAAGCACCCTGCGGTTCGGATCGAGCATGTAATGGGCGGGGAGCAGGTATATGGCGATGAAACCAATGATGACTGGAATGATCAAATCCAGGGTACTGATCTTAAGAGCATTACCCCGTTGGCGCCAGATGCGGGAGAGATTCACTTCCAAACCGGTTTCCATGAGCAGAAAGAAATTCCCGATCCAGGCCAGGGTCTCCAGCATGCTGCGTTGGACCGCATTATCCGGAAAGATGGTTTGATGCAGCTCCGGTGCCAATTTGCCCAGGATGGCAGGGCCGAGTATTATTCCCACCAGCAGTTCCGCAGTTACGCTGGATTGCTTCAATTTCTCGAACAGATAGCCGGCAAGCTTGCACAGGCCAAGCAGCAGGGCAAATTGGATCAGGAATAGGGTGAGATGATGTTCGGTTATCGGTCCCATAATGGTTTAGGTGGAAAAAGGAAGTTTCTCGCGGGATTTTAGCGAGGGCAGGGAAGCAATGAATTTGCTTGCTTTAGTTTTAAGTGCCTCCAATCCGGAATCGTTATCGATCACGAGGTCACAGAGGGGCGCTTTTTCCTCATCGGCGATCTGGCTGTTGAAACGGGCTTCGAGAGCAGCCCGGTCTGCCCGATGTTGCTTCAGCAAACGCTGAAGGCGCAGTTCGCGTTTTGCCTGCACCAGGACCAGAAAATCGAAGCATTGCTGCAATCCGGCTTCGAAGAGCAGGGGCACTTCGAAGAAAAGATAATCGCCGGCAAACTCATCCACGATCTGCTGCATCGCCACCAAGGTCTTGGGATGGATCAGCCGGGTGAGGAAATCGAGTTCCCTGGGATCGTGAAATACAATGCCGGCTATTTGGGAGCGGTCGGCCTTGCCTTGTTTGACCACATCTTTGCCCCAACGGCGGATGATCTGCTTCCGGCTGTCCGGCAGGTCCAATTGCTGCTGGGCCAGGGTGTCGGCAGAGACCACAGTGAAGCCTTTTTCCTTCAGGTGCTGGCAGAAGCTGCTCTTTCCGCTCCCGATATTTCCTGTGATGCCGATGATCAGTGGCTGAGCCATAAAATTTCTCTATTTGAAGGCATCGGTGAGGATTTGAAGCAGTTCCTCAAAGGCGACATTGGTTTGAATGGCGCCATCCTGGGCCACGGAAACCTGGCTGGACTGTTCGGAAACGATGATGGCAATGGCATCGGTGAGTTCCGTGATCCCGATCCCGGCGAGATGGCGGGTGCCAAAACGCTTCACGTATTCGGCCTTTTTGGACAGGGGCAGCACCACCTTGGCAGCCATGATCCGGTCGTCCCGGATGATCATGGCTCCGTCGTGGAGGGCGGATTTGGGATTGAAGATGGTGAGGATCAGGCGGAGGGACATGGTGGCGTCGATCAGTTCGCCACTGTGGATATACTCATTCAGTTTGCGTTTGTTTTCCAAAACGATCAGCGCCCCGGTTTTACGGAAAGCCATGGAGGACACGGCATCGATCAGCGGCATATAGATGGAATTGCTTTCCCGCTTGCGAAAGGCCAAACCCAGCTCACGGGTGATGTTCAGACGCACCAGGATCGCCCTCAGCTCCGGCTGGAACAGAATGATCAAAGCCAGGATCCAAAAAGTGCGGATGGAGGCAAGCACTGAGGACAGCATCCTGAGATCGAAGATCGCTGCTGCGAAATAGAGCAAAAAGAGGAAAAGCAAACCCCACAGGATCTGATAGCCACCGCTGCGGCGCACGATCGTGATCGCCTGATAGATCAGGAAAGCGATCATGAAGATATCCACCAGGTCTTTGAAGCGGGGGATCAGGAATCCCATTTTCTCCTCGCTTTGGCGATCGCCTGCAGAACCTGCAGAAACTGGCGATGCTGCTTCACATCATGGACCCGGATGATGGAGACTTGGTTTAGACAGGCGCATAATGCTGCCGCCAAACTGCCACCCAGGCGCTCATTCACCCCGGAAGGCTCGATTGCATCGATAAAGCGCTTGCGGGAAGCCCCCAAGACCAGGGGCAATCCAAAGGAAGTAAACTGATCCAAGTTGGCCAACAGGGTGAGATTGTGGCTGAGATTCTTGCCAAAGCCGATGCCGGGATCCAGCAACAGGCGATCACGACTGATCCCGCAGCCTTCGGCAAAGCTGATCCGTTCGGCAAAGAAATCCGCTATTTCGGCCAATACATCCTCATAATGGGGGGCCTGTTGCATGGTGGAGGGCTCGCCCTGCATGTGCATCAGGATCACCCGCACCCCGGGATGCCGGGCCAAGAGTGGCGCCAGCTCCGGATCGAAACGCAGGGCGGAGACATCATTGATGATATTGGCACCCTTGGCGATGGCCGCGGCTGCCACAGCGCTCTTGCGGGTATCCACCGAAAGCAGGACATCCGGAAAAGCGGTGCGGATGGCTTTGAGAACAGGGATCACCCTCTGCAGTTCAAGCTCCACCGGCACCGGTTCGGCTCCAGGACGGGTGGATTCTCCACCGATGTCGATGATTGCTGCGCCTGCTTCGATCATGCGTTTTGCCTGGATTAGCGCTCTGACTGGATCGCTGAACTGCCCGCCATCCGAGAAGGAATCGTCGGTTACGTTAAGCACCCCCATGATCCGGGGAATTTCAAGCCGGGCAAGCGCTGCAAACAAATCCGAAGCCATTATTTGAACCTCAGCGTGATCACATAGGTGATGGAAGTCTCTGGTTTCCCTTCAAAGCGGAAACTGCCTTCGGAGAGAACCTTCCTGGCCTCATCGGAATAGGCGGCTCCGGAATAGTCCAGCACGGTGATGGAACTGGCCACCAATCTGGCATTGGCATCCACCCGAAAGCTTAGTTTGACCCAGCCGGACATGCCCAGGGAGTGTTTGTAGCCAGATTTCAGATTGAAGCGCAGCAATCCTCCTTCCAGGCTGTGCTCCACATCGCCGCTGGAATCCTGCCCAGGCACGCCTTTTGCCGTTCCGCGCAGGATTGCGGTCGTGATTGGATTTCTGTTTAGGGAGACTGTCTCCCGGGAAGGGGTGATCTCCTCGGAGGGAGTTTCGATCAATTCGCTTTCCTGAGGCTGCGGGATCCCCCTCAATTCCGCCTGGGGCAAGGCTTGCGGGCTTTGTGCCTGAGGCGCCAACCTTTCTGACTGGACCGGGCTGCTTTGTTGCCTTTGCCGGGCAATGCCCTGCAATTCTGAGTAGGTTGTCTGTGCTGCTTGCACTGTGGCACGATCCGGTTCGCTGAAACTGACCTCATACCAAGTGGGCAGCTCCATCACGGGAATGAAATACATGGTCAGGATGATCAGCACTATCAAATGAATCAGAACCGACAGCCCCAAAGGCACATACTGCTGATGGCGCTGGATCATTTCTGCTCCCGCGGCAATTCTGTGGCGATGAAGATGCGTTCGTAACCAGCACTGCGGATCACATCCATCAGGCTGATCACCTTCTGCAGTTCGGTATTTTTATCCGCAGACAGTCTCACTACCTGTTCCTTGCTGCTGAATTCCTTTTGCAAGGCCGCACCCAGGGAGTTTATATCGTAATTATCGTTCAGAAAAGCGATCCGGGTATCGTCCGTATAGATGATGTGCAACACTTGTTGCGCCTGTCTTTGGGCGGAGGTGGATCCCGGCAGGCGGATTGGCAGTCCAGTCTGTGAGGAGAAATTGGAAGCGATCAGCAGAAAGATCAGCAGCAGGAAGATGACATCTGTCATTGAGATGAGTACCGAAGTGCTAATGGTCTTCTTGGAGATGCGCAGTTTCATTTCTTGGGCGGTTCGATCATCTTCTCACGTTTGATGATATATTCGATGGCGTGATCCTGCATGTCCTTGGCTATGTTTTCCATGGCTTGCACCAGATCGTTGTAGAAGATGATGGTAATGATTCCCACCACCAAACCGCCGATCGTGGTCAGCAAAGCCTCCCAGATACCTCCCGCCAGGATGTTGATGTCCACTCCATTTTGGCTTTGCCCCTGGATGTTCATGAACACCCGCACCATGCCGATCACGGTTCCCAGAAATCCGATCAGAGGCGCCACTGCAGCAAAGGTGGAAAGCCAGCCCATGCCTTTCTCCAGCTTGTGCAATTCCAGATTGGCGGTGGATTCCATGTTTTCCTTGATCAGGGCCAGCTCCTGCGTGGACGAGTTGAACAGCTTGTCCAGCATCATGCCCAGGGGACAGGTGGAGCCATAGACTCGCAGCACAGCCCTCACGCTGTCTGGTTTATCCTGCTGCTGCAGGGCATATTGGATACGCTTGTTGGCCCGGCGAACCTGAGCCAGCATGCGATATTTCTCGATCACGATGGCGATCACCACCACCGAGATCACCAGCAGCACATACATCAGCATCCCGCCGCGCAGAAGGAGGTTGAAAACCATCATGTGGCTCCTTTAGGTTTGGTAAAGGCGGGAGACGATACCATCCCCTGCCTTGTCAAATGATTTGGGGTGAATATGCTTGACTGGGATCATCCGTGTTGCTGCTGGAAAGCCCGCATGAATTCAGAGAGGGCATGCGCAGCAGGAAGAGGCAGGGCGTTGTAGGTACTGGCCCGGCAGCCGCCCACGTCCCGGTGTCCTTTGAGCCCGATCATCCCGGCTTTCTTGGCTTCGGCGATGAAGAGTTCCTCCAGTTCCTCGCTGGGCAGCCGGAAGGTGATGTTCATCAGGGAACGGTCTTCCTTGTCCACGGTTCCCTTGTAGAATCCATCGGAATCATCGATTGCCTTATAGATATAGTTGGCTTTCACGATGTTGTTCTGTTCGATCATCTTCAATCCACCGAAATCCTTGATCCATTTCATCACCAGACCGATCATATAGATGGTGAAGGTGGAGGGGGTGTTATACATGGAGCCGTTCTTCACCTGGATCTGGTAATCCAGCATGGAGGGCAGATTGGGGTTGGCCTTGGGTAGCAGTTCCTTTTTGATGATCACCACCACACTGCCGGCGGGGCCCACATTCTTTTGGGCACCGGCATAGATGAGGTCATACTTGCGCACGTCGATGGGCTTGCTCATGAAGTTTGAGGACATGTCGGCGATGAGGGGAATTCCGGCCGGGGTTTCCGGATCGGTCTTCCATTCAGTGCCAAAGATGGTGTTGTTAGTGGTGATATGCAGATAGGCAGGATTGTCCGAAAGCTGCCAGGTCTTGGGCACATAGCTGAAGTTCCTGTCCTCGCTGCTGGCGGCGATATGCACCGGTTTGTTGATCTTTTTGGCTTCGCTGATCGCTTTCTTGGACCACTGGCCGGTATTGATGAAATTGACCTGTTTGCCTTCGGTGGCAAAGCTCATTGGTACCATCAGAAATTGCAGACTGGCGCCGCCTTGCAGGAAGAGAACTTCATAATCATCGCCCAGACCCAGAATCTCCTTCACAGAAGCGGTGGTGGCATCGATGATCGCCTGATATTCCTTGCTGCGGTGGCTCATTTCCATCACGGAAAGTCCCATCCCCTTGTAACTGTACAGATCGGCCTGCGCTTCACGCAACACTTCCTCCGGAAGCACCGCCGGTCCTGCATTGAAGTTGTGCACACGTTCCATTTTTATCCTCCTGGAACCGGTATTTTTTATTATGAAAGCAAGGTTTTCCAAGGGCTGTTTTTCCGGCAAGAGATTTTTTTGAATTTCAGAATTTTATTGACTGATTCATCCCTGCCCACACATGGGATTCAGGATTTATCAATATGATACACAATATATTAAGCGATAAGAAGCTGGTGCTGGCCTCCCACAGTCCCCGCCGCAAATTGTTATTGGAAATGCTGGGGCTCAATCCTTTGGTGATCCCTTCCCAGGTGCATGAACCGATCACTTCCGAAGCCCCATTCCGCCAGGTTATGCGTCATGCGGCAAACAAAGCCGCCGCCGTGGCAGCGTTGCTGCCTTTGGAAACTGTGGTTGTGGCCGCGGACACCATCGTGGTGTTGAATAAACAGATCCTGGGCAAGCCAGACTCCCCCCAGGAGGCGAAAGACCATCTGAAGCTGCTTTCAGGCAATATACACAAGGTCTACACCGGTATCTGCCTCACCCACAAGGGAAAGACCCTCTGCGCCCATGAACGCAGCAGTGTGGAATTTGCCCCTCTCTCGGAAGCGGAGATCGAAAGCTACGTCGCCACCCGGGAACCCTTGGACAAAGCCGGCGCCTATGGAATCCAGGGTTATGGCTCCCAATTCATCCGTCATATCACAGGCTGCTATTTCAATGTGATGGGATTCCCCATACATCTGTTTTACAATATGATAAGCGATATGTTCAGAGAAGACACTTAAACTGCCAGGATATATAGTATTACTATGAAACTACTTTACAATGCCCGATTCTATCTGGATGGCAACTTCAACAACCTTGCCCAAGCCCTGCTGGTGGAATGGGGCAGGATCATGGATATCCTCTACCATCTGCCCAGAAGCATCGATGCTGAAAAGGTTGATCTGGGCGGGGGCTTTGCCTACCCTGGCTTCATCGATGCCCACACCCATTCCTTCTCCGGTGGTTTGTATGCCGATGGGGTTGATCTGTCCGGATGCCGCAGCATCAGTGATGTTCTGGATCTGCTGGAACTGGCCGATCGCAGCGGACAGGAAACCATTTTTGCCTGGCGCCTTGATGAGAACGATCTGCTGGAAAAGCGCTTCCCAACCCTGAAGGAACTGGATTCCGTATGCCCCAAGGTGAGACTTCTCCTGCGCCGGGTGGACGGGCATTCCTGTATGCTCAATTCCGCTGCCCGCAGAACGGTGCCCGGACTGGAGAGCCCGGATGAGGTTCTGACCGGAACGGAGAACGACCTGGCAGTGAATTGGCTGCAAGATAACTGCGATGAACAGACCATCCTCAAAGCCTACCACACCGCCGCCCGGGTTGCCCTGAAAGGTGGTTTCACTGCAGTTCACACCATGATCGGTGACGCTGATCAGAGCATCCAACACTATCGCCTGATCCAGGACCATCTATCCGAATTTCCGGTTCAATTCCACCTCTATCCCCAGAGTTTCAATTTCAAGGCAGCTTTGGAAGTGGGTGCCAAACGGATCGGAGGCTGCATCCTGGCTGACGGTTCGATCGGCTCCTTCACCGCTGCGCTTTCCACTCCCTACAAAGGCACCCGAACCACCGGAAGGCTATATCACCCCCAGCCGTTTTGGAAAACTTTCATCCGCCAGGCGATCTACCATAAGCTGGAAGTGGCGGTGCATTGCATTGGCGACCGGGCGATCAAACAACTCTGCGAAGCTTTCTGCATGGCCCGTTCCGACCGTGATCCTGACCTCAGGCACCAGATCATCCATTGTGAGCTGGTTCCCAGCCGCTTGATCGATGTGATCAAAGGTTCGGGAGCAACTGCCGTGATGCAACCCAATTTCGATCTGCTGTGGGGTGGAAAATTTGGAATGTATGACCAGCGCCTGGGTGCCCAACGCCGCAACATGATGAACCGCTTCCACCTCCTGCGCATGCATGGCATCCGGGTTTGCGGTTCCAGCGATTGGTATGTTACCGATATGGATATCGCCATGTCCCTCTCAGCCGCGATTTGGCACAACAACCGCAAGGAGCGCCTCAAACCCTGGGAGGCCATCAAGATCTACACCGAAAACAATGCCTGGCTGAATCATGATGAAAACCGCCTTGGCATCATCAAAGCAGGCTTCCAGGCCGATCTGAGCGTGCTGGATACCGATTTCACCAACCACTTCGAATATGAGGATTGCCACACCCTCGCCATCATTCGCAAAGGAGTAAAAGTATATGCTGGGACGTAGAATCTATTATGAGGATTATGAATTGTCCTGGATCATCGAATATGAGCTCGTTCGGCACCCCCGGGCACGCCTGGTGGATCTGTTCAAGCTGATCAACCAGGCCTACTTTGGCCCCAGCCACATCAATCCCGACAAGACTGAGATCATCCGTAACCTCAGGACTGAGATCCTGGGTTTGGACAGTATCGACCGCGGACTGTTTCAGGATATTGGCAATGGAAGGACCTTCGTGCGCGTAAGCCTCAGTTATCTGATCGGTGCGATCAATGTTGACTTGAGCGACTTCATCAAGGATTTCAACATCCTCGACCTGCTGAGGAACATGCAAAGGCGGGTGAGTTACCATTTCCTGAACCAGGTGGCCGAAGCGATCCTGCAATCGAGGTTTTCCAAGCCGATCAGCCCCATCACCTGGAAAAATGTGTGGATGAACGCGCTGCCGTTCGTGCTGGAGCAATATGAACCGATGGATGATGAACTGGATGAGATCGAAGAATGCCTCAGCAAAAATGTGATGCCCAGCCACTCTCCGGCCTACCGCAAACTCTATAATCCCCACTACCGGGTGTTCAACCGCAAGGCCTTGCAGCGGCAGATAAACATCGTGATCTGAAATATCGAGAGGTATATGAATGAAGGACATCCGCGTTCGTTTCGCTCCCAGCCCAACCGGTTATCTGCATATCGGGGGGCTGCGCACCGCTTTGTACGATTTCCTCTTTGCCCGCAACCAGAAGGGGAAGTTCATCCTCCGCATCGAGGATACCGACCGCTCCCGCTATGTGGAGGGAGCTGTGGAAAATCTGATCTCCTCCCTGCACCGGCTGGGAATCGATATTGACGAAGGACCCGGGATCGGCGGTGATCTTGGCCCCTACATCCAGTCCCAACGGCTGGAGCTCTATCAGAAGGAAGCGCAGCGACTTCTGGAGGAAGGCAACGCCTACCGCTGTTTCTGCACTCCGGATACCCTGGCCGCCATGCGTGAGCAACAGCAGGCCAACAAGGAATTCGTCAAATATGACCGGCGCTGCCTGCGTCTTTCACCGGCGGAAGTGGAAGCCAAACTGGCCAGGGGCGAAGCCCATGTGATCCGTCTGAAGATGCCGGATGATCATAAATTCAGCTTCGACGACCTCATCCGGGGCAGGGTGGAAATGGACTCCGCCCAGTCCGACGACCAGGTGTTGATCAAATCCGATGGTTTCCCCACCTACCATCTGGCAGCGGTGGTGGATGACCATTATATGCAGATCTCCCATGTTATCCGGGGTGAGGAATGGCTCTCCAGCACGCCAAAACACCTCTGGCTCTATCGCTGCCTGGGATGGAAGCCGCCTCTGTGGGTGCATTTGCCCCTGATCCTCAATCCCGACCGCAGCAAACTGAGCAAGCGGATGAACGATGTATCCGTGGACAGCTATCTGCAAAAAGGCTATCTTAAGGAAGCGCTGCTCAATTTCGTTGCCCTGCTGGGCTGGCATTCCGCCGACGATCGGGAGCTGTACAGCCTGGACGAGCTCTGCCAGGAATTTTCGCTGCAACGGGTGAACAAGGCCGGTGCTGTTTTTGACCTCACCAAACTGGACTGGATGAACGGCCATTACCTGCGCAATCTGCCCCTGGAAGAAATTCTGAACCGCTGCCTCCCCTTCTTCGAAGCTGCCGGGATCGCCCTGCCGGAACGCTCCAAACTGGAGCTGATCATCGCCACGGCGCGGGAACGTTGCACCCTGCTCAGCGAGATCGTGGACTATAGCCGCATGTTTCTTTGCCCCGCTGCACTGACCGACCGAGATCAAGCCCTGCTCCGGACCGGTGATTCCCAACGGGTTTTAAACTGGTTTGCACACGCGCTGTCGGCTCTGGAATCGCTGGAACCAGAAGCTGTGGATGCCCTGGTCAAAGCTGGCATCAACACCCTCGGACTGAAAGGGAAGGCCTTTTACAGCCCTCTGCGCCTTGCCCTGATCCATCAGATACACGGCCCGGAACTGCCTGCCACACTGGCCATCCTGGGTGTGCCAGAGTCTGTAAAACGCCTCCGGGAAGCCATTATCCGCTAAAATCAGCAGTTTTGCAGTTCTCCGGTCTCCTGCTTATCCAGTTGCAGCTTCATTTTTGAAATCGAGTTTCCTCCGTTTGTGATGCTGGCAAATTCATATTGTGCCATTTGAACCATCCAATTCACTATCTGGCACGGTTTACTGAATACCGGTTTGTTCATATAACACAATGCCAATTGATTAACCCTTGCTTCCCGATATCGCTCTCCTTACCAATACGGAATCATTACGGAGTCATTACGGATTAACTCCGTAATGACTCCGTAATGATTCCGTAATGCTAACGGGAGCCAGGCAAGATCCTGATCTGTATAGAGTATCAAGTGAAAATGCAAATAGTATCACTTTGGCTGCATATCGCTGTTTTTGGTGAGACCTCAGTATCACCCTTAATGCATATCGGTTAACAAGGTTTTTGCATATCCAGCATCACGATTTTGGATATGAGGTATCAAATAACAACGTATATCTCAGGAATCTCATTACAAAGTTGCGTCGCAGTTATGGATATCATTCTCCAGGAGAACACAGGCTTCTGTTTGGTAGATACCAAAATCATCAAGATAGCGGTCAAAACAGATGGTCAGCTTGCCTGCCGTGCAGTTATATGGCTTCAGTCGCAGACCTTCATGTCTTACTAACTGAGCTTTGATTCGGTTCATCAATGCTTCGGTCATGCTATCTCCTTGCTTACGATGTGATCATTGATCCGGAGCCAGGAAAGCACATCCCTCTATGCTGACAAATCAGGATGGGTAAGGATGAGGCAGAGATTTGATAATTTCTATTGACAGGAAAACTGATGTGGTG